>JBBRZU010000119.1:0-7560 GCA_038236425.1 Lysobacterales bacterium | reverse complement strand
TCAGGCACGGTCCGCTGGAAGGGCCAAGACCTCGCCGCCAATCCCGATCCCTTGCGGGCCACCCTGGGCTACCTGCCCCAGGACTTCGGCGTCTATCCCTCGCTCACCGCCCGGGAATTCCTGTCCTTCCTCGCCGCAGTGAAGGGGCTGGCCAGCAAATCCGTCGATGCCGTCGTCGATCGCTGCCTGGAGCAGGTCGGTCTGGCCCAGGACGGCGGCCGCCGGCTGGGCGAGTTTTCCGGCGGCATGCGGCAACGGGTCGGCATCGCGCAGGCCTTGTTGAACGATCCCGCGCTGCTGATCGTTGACGAGCCCACCGTCGGACTGGATCCCGAGGAGCGCATGCGCTTTCGGCACCTGCTGACTGACCTGGCGGGCGAGAGGCTGGTGATCCTGTCCACCCACATCGTCTCCGACGTGGAAGCCAGCGCCACCTCGCTGGCGGTGATGGCAGCCGGCGAGCTTCGCTTCCACGGAACGCCGGGGCAGTTGCTCGATCGCGCCCAGGGACATGTGTGGGAATGGACAGTGCCTGAAGACGGACTGGCCGCAGTGCGCGCGCAATTCCATGTCTGTGCTTCCCTGCGCCGCCCCGACGGCATCCGCGTGCGCGTCGTCGGTGATCAAGCACCCGGCGAATGCGCGCAACTTGTCACGCCGGGACTCGAGGACGCCTATTCCTACCTGTTGGGTCCCGGCGCACGGGAGCACTGAGGTGCAGGCCCTGCAGCGCTTCGGCGCACTGGTGCTGGCGGACCTCCGGGAGCGCTCACGAAGCCGGCAATTCTGGATCGTGCTCGCCGCAATGATGCTGCTGGCCTGGTGGAGCTTGCCACCGCAAGAAGCGGCTTATCGGATCCTCGTGCTGGATGGCGGCGCGCGCGGGCAGCTTTCCAGCGCATGGGTGGGCATGGTGCTGGCGATGGCGTTCAACCTCACGCTCAACCTGGGTGGCTTCTACCTGGTGCGCGGCACGCTGGTGCGCGACATCGAAACGCGCGTCTGGCAATTGCTCGTGGCCACACCCATGACCCGCGGCGGCTTCCTGCTGGCCAAGTGGGCGAGCCACATGGTCGTGTTCGGCCTGATCGTGTCGCTGTCGCTGGCGGTGGGACTGGTCGGCCAGTGGGTGCGCGCCGAAGACCGGCATATCGACCTGATCGAACTGGTCAAGCCGGTGTTGCTGCTGAGTGTGCCGGGATTTGCGTTTACCTCGATGCTTGCGGTCTGGTTCGACCTGGTGCCGTGGCTTCGCCGCACCGCGGGCAACATCATTTTCTTCATCCTCTGGGTCAGCATCCTCGGCGTGTTCCTGGCGCCACTCGAGCGGCCCGGCGCCAGCCTGCGGACCAGTTGGCTGAGCGACCCGAACGGCATGGCGATGGCGGCGCGTGATTTCCATCGCGTGCGCGAAGCGCAAACGGGGAAGTCGCAACCCTACGGCTTCAGCATCGGCTCTCCCGCACGCGAACACGAACCCGCACCGTTCCAATGGAAGCATTGGGACGTGCGCCCGATGGATATCGTCGGGCGGGTGCTGTGGTTGGCGATTTCGATCATGGGCGTGCTGCTGGCCGCACCCCTGCTTGATTGGGCGGCAGCGCGCGGCCTGTCGGCGCGGCAAAAAGCCGGCAGCGGCAAGCGCCTGCGTTGGCTGGATCGCCTGCTTGCACCGTGGGCGCGCGGCCGGCTTGGTGTACTGGTGGTCGCCGAACTCAAGACCTGGCTGCGCGAACGCGGAACCTGGTGGTGGCTGCTGGTCCTTGCTGCGCTTGGCTTCCAGGCGTTCGGCACGCCGCGCCTGCAGGCTGCAGCCCTGCTGCTGGCCTGGATATTGCCCTTGGAATTGCTGGCGCGCGGGGTATTGCGCGAAAGCGCCCACCGCACCGGCGCGCTGGTTTTCAGTGCCAGTGGCATCCTGCCGCGACTGCTCACTGCGCGCTTCATCGCGGCACTGTCGCTGCTGGCCGTGCTGTCGTTGCCGGCGATCATCCGGCTCCCGGTCGCTGGCGCAGTGGCCATCATCGTGGTCTGCGCTTCCATCGCAAGCTGGGGCCTGGCGCTCGGCGCGCTGTGCCGGAATCCGCGGCCATTCGAACTGCTGCTGGTCGCCACGTTCTATGTCGCCTTGCAGGGTTCGTCGTTGTTCGACGTGCAATCCGGCGCCTGGGCCACCGCCAGCATCCACGCACTGGGGCTGCTGCCCGCCTGGCTGCTGCTCGCGTGGCGCTGGCCGAAGCTGGCGGTGGCCAGAATTGGCGGTGGCTTGGGCTCGCGCTGGCCGAAGCTGGCGGTGGCCTGAGCTCGCGCCGTCCGGCCAGCTTGGCCCGACGGCAGCAAGCCAGCGCCACGTATAATCGCGCCATGTCCACACCAAGCTCCGCGACCGGCCCTGCCGGCATCGCCAACGCCATCGACCCGCAGCCCGCCAGCGGGATGATCGCTGCAGTCCAGCTTTTGGTGGCGGCGGAAATGGCCGAGGTCAAGGCACTGATCCGGCGCCGGCTGGACTCCGATGTCGCGCTGATCCGGCAGATTTCCGAACACCTCGTCACCGCCGGCGGCAAGCGCCTGCGCCCGATGCTGGCAGTGATCGCGGCGCGCGCCATTGGATACAGCGGCGTCGAGCACCATCAACTGGCGGCCATCATCGAATTCATCCACACCTCAACCCTGCTGCACGACGATGTGGTGGATGAGTCGGACATGCGCCGCGGCCGCAAGACCGCCAATGCGCTGTGGGGCAATGCGCCGAGCGTGCTGGTCGGCGACTTCCTTTATTCGCGCAGCTTCCAGCTGATGGTCGAACTGGATTCGATGCCGGTGATGCGCGTGCTCGCCGACACCACCAACCAGATCGCAGAAGGCGAAGTGCTGCAGTTGCTGCATATCGGCAATCCGGACACGACCCAGGCCGATTACCTGCGCGTCATCGCCTGCAAGACCGCCGTGCTGTTCGCCGCGGCAACCCGCCTGGGTGGCGTACTGGCCGGCGCGACGCCGGCGCAGGAACAGGCGCTGCACGATTACGGCCTCCATCTGGGGCTGGCATTCCAGGTGGCCGACGACCTGCTCGACTACACCTCCGACGCAGCGACCCTGGGCAAGAACCTGGGCGATGACCTGGCCGAGGGCAAGGCGACGCTGCCGCTGATTCATGCGCTCGCGCACGCAACGCCCGATGAGCGCGCGCATCTGGCCGGCATCGTCGCCAACCGCCAGCTCGAATCCCTGCACGAAGTCCAACAGGCGATCCGCAACAGCGGCGGACTGGAAGCAAGCGAGCGATTGGCGCGCGAGTACGCCGATACGGCGATCGCCGCGATCGCCGTGTTCCCCGACAACGACTGGACCCGCGCACTGCGCACCCTCGCCCGCTACGCGGTCGAGCGCGAGTCCTGAACTCCCGCCTTTTCGCCAATCACTTCTTCGCGAAGGACTCGCCGAAGAAGTCGTGCATCATGCGCACGCTGCGGCGATAGCTGGGCGCATGGAACTGGCAGCCCGGCACCTGGCCGTGCTCGTCCGGCTCGGCAAAGCAATGCACCGCGCCGCCGAACTGCACCACCTGCCAGTCCACCTTGGCGTTGCGCATCTCCTGCTCGAACGCCGCCACCTGCGTGGCCGGCACGAAGCCATCATCGGCGCCGGTCATCACCAGCACCGGTTCCTTGATCGCGCCCACTTTGGCCGGCAGCTTTGTTTCCAATGCACCGTGGAACGTCGCAACACCCGCAAGGTCGGCGCCGCTGCGGGCCAGTTCAAGCGCGACCGCACCACCGAAGCAGAATCCGATCGCGCCAATACGCGCGGTATCGAGCGGCGCCTTGCCCGCGGAGGCACGCAAGGTCTTGAGTGCGGTGTTGATCCGTGAGCGCAGGACGACCGGGTCGGCATAGACCGCGCCGCTGGCCTTGCCGGCTTCGTCGGGCGTGGTCGGCCGTGGCACGCGACCGTACATGTCCACCAGCAGGATCACGTAATCCTTGCCGGCAAGTGTCTTGGCCTTGCCGATGGCGGCGTCGGTGACGCCCCACCAGTTCGGCACCATCACCAGGCCGGGGCGCAATGCCTTGCTGGCGTTGTCGAATACCAGGTAGCCATCGAAACTTTTTCCGCCGTCGGTCCAGGTGACCTTGTTGGCGACGGATTCGGCCGCGGCGGTATTGGCGATGCAGGCAAGCCCGCAAAGGGCGAGGGATTTCAGCAGACCACGCATGGCATTCTCCTTCCTGGAAGACCGCGATTATGCGCCGGTCTCGTGACGGCTGCGTCAGGACACCCCGAGCCCGGGGATGGCGCTGATCTGGCGCGGATCGAACCCCGCCACCTTGGCAAAGTGCCGCCCGCGCTCGACGTAATCGGCGTAGCGCGGGAAGCTCGGCGCGCCGGGCGAGAGCAGGATGACGCCCTCGTTCTCGAGGACTTCGCGCCCGATCCGCAGCGCATCCTCCATTTCCTGCGCCTCGGCCAGGACAAAGTGCTTGTTCAGCGCCACCGACTTCAGCCGCTCATGGATGCGCGGTCCGTTCTGGCCCATGGTGATGACGGCACGCGGCGGTCCGAGCAGCATGCGCTCGGCGAACACGCCCCAGTCCACGCCGCGGTCGTAACCACCAACCAGGATCGCGATGCGGCGCCCCTTGTGGCAGTCGAGCGCGGCGATGCTGGCATGCGGCGTGGTGCTGATCGAATCGTTGACGAACTCGATGCCATCGCGCGCCCCGAGCAGCTGCAGCCGGTGCGGCAACGGGCGGAAGGAATGCGCATGCGCCGCAAGCGCCTCGGCATCCAGGCCCATGGCCTCGACGGCGGCGAGCGCCGCGCACAGGTTGATGCGATTGTGTCGGCCCGGGAATGGCAGGGTGCGCGTGTCCATTACCTGCTGGCGGCCGTGCCACAACTCGCTGCCGCGCAGATGCCAGCCGTCCTCGTCGTTGAACCAGATGATCCGCTGTTCCGGCGGCAGCTCGAAAGCCGCCAGCTTGGGGTCGGCGGCATTGAGCACCGCAACGCGCGGCTTGGCCTGGGTCACCAGCGCCAGCTTGTCTTCGAAGTAGCGTTGTTCGGTGCCGTGCCAATCCAGGTGTTCGGGGAAAAAATTCAGCACCACCGCCACTTCCGGCATGATCGCTTCGCGCGTCTGGTAGCTGGACAACTCGATCACCCAGTACTGCGGTGGCGGTTCGACGTCGAGCAATTCAAGCAGCGGCAGGCCAATGTTTCCGGCCAGCGCCGTGCGTCGGCCCGCGCAGCGCAGCAGGTGCGCGATCAGTGCGCAGACCGTGCTCTTGCCCTTGGTGCCGGTGACGCAGATGGTGCGCTCGAATGGATGCTCGCTGAACCACAATCCAGTGCCGCCGATCAATTGCGTACCCTGTAGCTGCGCGTCCACGGCCGGGGACGTGTACGGGCTGATGCCGGGTGACTTGATCACAATCTCGAAGGTGCCCAGGCGGGCACCGTTCACCTCGGTCTCGATGACCAGGTTGGGATCTTCCATGGCGCGCAAGGTCGCTGCCTCGGCATCACTGCAGAACACGGTGATCGACTGCCGTGGAAGGCGCCAGCGCAATGCGGCCAGCGCGGCACGACCTTCGCGGCCGTAGCCCCAGATCGCGACCTGCTTGCCTTCAAGTTCCGAAATTTTCAAGCAACGCGCTCCAAAGCCCGGGGGGGATGCCGTGGGATCCCGTCGGCACCAGCAACGGCGCCAGCGACAGGTCAGTGTCGCCCAACTGCGGCCGGATCTGCTCGGCGAAGCGGGCGACCAGTGCATCTTCGCGCCACGTGGGCATCTGTGCCAGCGCTGCCATCGCGGCGCGTGACTCGATGCCCTCCCCGACGCACTCGAATGGCTTGTGGTCGCGGTATTCCAGCAAGGCATCAAAACCCGGCGCCTGCTCGGCCTCGTCGAGCAGATTGCGGCCGAAAATGGCCATCAGGCGCGGTTTCGGCATGAATGGCGCCAGTGCAAGGAACACGAAATGGCACTTCGGGCAAGCGCCACACCAGCGCTGCGCCGGCCGTTCGCCGAGGATGTGGAAGTTGCGGTTGCAGCTCGAGAACCAGGCGTCGTAATGGTCGGTGCGCGCAAACTGGCGCGCGACCGCGAGTTCCGACAGCGGCCGCAGCAGCGAGAAATATTGCAGGTCCGCCGCCACGTGGGACTTAAGGTGCGCAGCCAGACGTTGCTCGAACTCCCAGCCCTTGGACCACTGGTGGTTCACCTCGCCGGTGCCCGGGATGAGGCTGCCGTAGCTGGCCGATCGCTCGTTGGAAAAGACCACCGCATGCCCGCCTTGCAACAAGGCAGCCAGCGCAAGGATTGCTGAATTCACTGCGGTGACCGGGATGTGCCCGTTCAGCGCCCCGCGTTTGTTGTATTCGAACAGGGCCGGCGCAAGTGTGCGGGTGATGTTGAGTGTCGGCAGGCCGGTCCGCTCGGCACACGCGCGGATCAATGGCGAGCTGCCGATCCACGACACCGTTTGCGCGACACCGACGCGGCGCAGCGCCTCGATGCTGACCAGCGAATCCTTGCCGCCTCCGATGGCAACCAGCGCGTGGTCGTGCAATCCGGCCGCGGGTGCGAGCGCGTTCGCGCCCGAGGACACCGACGCCGACGCCGGCGACGCCAGCGAATCACCGGTCGCCTGCGACGCATGCGGAAACACGATCTTCCCGCGCAACTGCAGGCCATTGCGATACGCGAACTCGCCCAGGCCGTTCTCGTACAGCAATTGCATCAGATCGGCAGTGGCGGCATCGATCGGCGCGCCCTCGATCACGATGTCGGGCGGGACCGCCGCCTTGTAGTAGCTCACGCCCGCGATCAGGTGCAGCAGTAGCAACGCACGTGACACCGCAGCCGCGCGCGCATCATCAAGGGTGAACGGCGCACCAGGGAAACGGATCGTCTCCACCATCTCGGGCAGGTCGTCAAAGGCATAGCCAAGGCGCGCTTCACCGGTCGCCGGGTCGAAGCTGCGCGAAGTAAAGCGGAAAGCCGCGATGCGCTCGCGATCGAAGGCCGGCTCAGTCATCGAGCAACTCCTCGCGCGGCAGTGCACGCTGGTTGTATCGGTTGGCCATGGAAAATCCGTAGGCTCCGGCGGTTGCGATCAGGATTACATCGTCCTCGGCGGTCGCTTCGGGCAGCGGGCGACGCTTGCCCAGCACGTCGCTGGATTCGCAGATCGGACCAACCACATCGGCCGGACCGCCCAAGGTATCGTCCAGGCGCGAGAGGTTGATGATTTCGTGCCAGGCGCCATACAGCGCTGGGCGCATCAGGGCATTCATGCCGGCATCCAGGCCAACGCGGCGTAGGCCGAGCTTGTCCACCACCTGGGTAACCCGCGCCAGCAGCACACCGGACTCGGCAACCAGGTAGCGCCCCGGCTCGATCCACAAGGCGTACTGCGGCCAGGCGGCCTTGATCTCGCCCATGGCATGCGCAAAGGCGGCGACATCGAGCGCCTGGCCACCTGGTTCATATGGCACGCCGAGGCCGCCGCCGACATCAATCGCCGAGACGGTGCCGATCTGCTCGGCCAT
>JBBRZU010000118.1:0-7591 GCA_038236425.1 Lysobacterales bacterium | reverse complement strand
GGCCGACGCTACGAATTGCACAGCCCCATCGTTGATGGCCATGGCCGGATCAAGGTGGGCGACGCGCTGTGGACGGTGACCGGGCCGGACCTGCCGGCGGGCACGAGGGTCCGCGTCACCGCCGCCGACTCCATGATTCTGGTGGTCGAACCGGACCAGCGCGGGCCGGCGGCAACCAATCACGGCCCGCCGACGCCATAGGCTGTAAAATGATGGGCTACCGACCACGGCGCCCACCATGACCCAGCAGACCGTCTATAACGCCACCCATCGCGCCCTGGGCGCCAAGATGGTCGACTTCGGCGGCTGGGACATGCCGATCCATTACGGGTCGCAGATCGAGGAACACCACCAGGTGCGTCGCGACGCGGGCATGTTCGATGTCTCGCACATGACCGTGCTCGACATGCACGGCGCCAACGTCAGGCCGTTCCTGCGCATGTTGGTGGCCAATTCGGTGGACAAGTTGTCCAAGCCCGGCAAGGCGCTGTACGCGGCCATGCTCGATGCCAGCGGCGGCGTGATCGACGACCTGATCATCTATTTCATGCGTGAGGACTTCTTCCGGGTGGTGGTCAACGCCGCCACCCACGACAAGGACCTGGCCTGGATCACGGCGCAGGCGGCGCCGTTCGGCATTGATATCCAGGAGCGTCGCGACCTGGCGATGGTCGCCGTGCAGGGTCCGAACGCCCGCGAGAAGGTGCTCTCGCTGCTGACGCCCGCCGCCGCGACGGCAGCCCGCAAGCTGGGCAAGTTCGTGGCGGTGGAGGCGGACGGCATGTTCGTCGCCCGCACAGGCTACACCGGCGAGGATGGCTTCGAGATCATGGTGCCGGAGTCGCAGGCGGTGGAGTTCTGGAATCGCCTGCTGGCGGCCGGCGTGAAGCCCGCGGGGCTTGGCGCGCGCGATACGTTGCGCCTGGAAGCCGGCATGGCGCTGTACGGCCAGGACATGGACGAGTCGGTGTCGCCCTACGAGGCCGGGCTTGCCTGGACGGTGGCGCTCGACGAGGGACGCGACTTTACCGGCCGCGCCGCACTCGAGGCGCAGAAGGCCGCCGGTGCACCGCGGCAGATGATCGGACTGGTGCTCGACGACAAGGGCGTGCTGCGCCACGGCCAGGCGGTATTCACCGCCGCCGGCGCCGGCGAAATCCTGTCCGGCACCTTCTCCCCCACGCTGGGCAAGGCGATTGCGCTGGCGCGCGTGCCCGCTGGCGATCCCGGCGCGGTGGAAGTGGATATTCGCGGCAAGCGGCTGCCGGTGCGCGTGGTGCGCTACCCGTTCGTCCGCGACGGCCAGCCGCAACCCGGCGTGCTCGACTCCGGCGTGCCCGACTCCGGTGTGCCCGACAGCGGCGCTTCCGGCTAAACTATGACCACCCCGTGATGCCAACCCGATTTGCCCCGTCCCCGTCCACGACCCGAGTGCAGCCATGAGCGAAATTCCAGGCGACCTGAAGTTCCTGAAGTCCCACGAATGGGCCCGCATCGAGGACAGCGGCCAGATCACCATCGGCATCTCCGATCACGCGCAGGCCCTGCTCGGTGACCTGGTGTATGTCGAACTTCCGACTGTCGGTGATGACGTGACCGCGGGCAACGCTGTTGCCGTGGTGGAATCGGTGAAGGCCGCATCTGATGTGTACAGCCCGGTGTCCGGCAAGATCGTCGCCGTCAACAGCGCGCTGGCCGACAAGCCCGAGACGATCAACGAAGACGCCTACGGCGATGGCTGGGTCCTGGTGGTCCAGCCCTCGGAGCCCGAGGAGTTCAACGAGCTGTTGTCGCCCGACGATTACGCCGAGCTGCTCGAGGACGACGACCACTAACCGGCACAACCTGCATCAACGCACTCCGGCCGCCACGCGCGGCCGGCGTGCTTTCCAGCCCCCGCAATCCCGACCCGCCGCCCAGCCAGAGAATCACGCCATGCCGTTCCTGCCGCATACCGAATCCGACGTCCAGGCCATGCTCAAGGCCATCGGCGCCAACAGCATCGACGACCTGTTCGACGAGATCCCGCCGCAGCTGATCGTCAAGTCGCTCGAGCACGTGCCGGAAACGGCCAACGAGATGGAAGTGATGCGTCTGATGCGCATCCGCGCGGCGCAGGACGCGGTGACGCTGAACTTCGCCGGCGGCGGTGCCTACGAGCACCACATCCCGGCGGCGGTCTGGCAGATCGTCGGCCGCGGCGAGTTCTACTCCGCCTACACGCCCTACCAGGCCGAAGCCAGCCAGGGCACGCTGCAGTTGATCTACGAATACCAGACGATGATGACCCGGCTCACCGGCATGGACATCAGCAACGCCTCGCTCTACGACGGCGCCACCTCGGTGGCCGAAGCGGTGCTGATGGCCGAGCGCAGCCAGAAGAAGGGCGGCGCGCAACGCGTGCTGGTGCCCGAGTCGCTGCACCCGGCGTACCGGCGCACGCTGGCGGCAATCGTCGACCTGCAGGGGATCGAGATCGTCACCTTGCCGTGCCCGGACGGCTACCTGGACCAGGCGACGCTGGATGCGGTGCAGGGCGAGTTCACCGCGCTGGTGATCCCGCAGCCCAACTATTTCGGCGTGCTGGAGGAAGTGGACGCGCTGACCGATTGGGCGCAGGCGCGTGGCGCGCTGGCAATTGCGGTGGTCAACCCGATGTCGCTGGCGCTGCTCAAGGCGCCCGGGCGCTGGGGCACGCGCGGCGCGGACATCGCCTGCGGCGACGGCCAGCCACTTGGCGTGCCGCTGTCGTCGGGTGGTCCGTATTTCGGCTTCATTGCCTGCCGCAAGGACATCGTGCGCAACATGCCCGGACGCATCGTCGGGCGGACCACCGACGTCGACGGCAAGACCGGCTACGCGCTCACCCTGCAAGCACGCGAACAGCATATCCGTCGGGCCAAGGCGACTTCGAACATCTGCACCAACCAGGGACTGCTGGTCACCGCGGCGACCATCTACATGGCGATCACCGGTCCGGAGGGACTGCGCCGCGTCGCTGCCGCGTCGGCTGCCAACCTGGACAGCTTGCGCTTGCGCCTGGAGCGCATCCCGGGCGTGCGTGCGCGGCATCCGGCGCAGGTGCATTTCCACGAAGCGGCATTCGAGTTGCCGCTGCCGGCGCGCGAAGTGATCGAACGCCTCGCCGGTGAACGCATCCTGGCCGGCGTGTCGCTTGCCGGCGACTACCCCGGACGCGAGCGCGAGTTGCTCGTCTGCACCACCGAAACCAAGCGCGCCGAGGACATCGAGGCGTTTGCGACGGCGCTCGAAGCGGCGCTTGGCGGGAAATAAATCCGCGCACTTTCGGGTTTTCGGGCGTCGCGACGCGCCGTTGGCGGCATCCTCGCGGCGACCCCGAAAACGTACCCGGGCCAGCTCCCGACAGGCAATGCGGCGCGATGCGAAAACATGCGCGCGCCTTTTCGCGTTTGCAAAAAACGTACGCAACGCCGGGGAATAATGCAATTTGAGAATTCGTCGCGCGTGCGCTGCGAAAATAAGCACGCGCTTGCGCGCCGCCAGTCGGGGTTGCCGGAGCGGCATTACTGGAACCGAGCGGGAAAGTATTTTTGCAAAATGGTTGACATCGTAATTTCACGTGATTAGCGTTCGCCCCAATCGACACCCGAATGCGGAACGACTCATCTCGAACCAGCCGACAATTCGCAACTCCCGACAGGTCCCCGCCGAAGTCGTCACCAAGGCGGACACAGGAGTCGCTTCCCCCGCGAAACGCATCGGCCACATCCGCAACACATCCCCTTTCCACGCCCGGGCCGGTTTTGGCCCGGGCGTTTTCATGAGCGGCGATTCCACGCCGCCAAAAAATCCGTCCAGGCGCCCAGCGCCCGGGCGGTACGCCGCGGGATCTTCCGCGGTGGTGCCTTTGTGACTGGGCGTCCCAAAAGCCAACTGACGAGGAGTTGACCATGGCTACCAAGAAAGCTGCGAAGAAAGCAACGAGAAAACCGGCCAAGAAGGCCGCGAAGAAAGCTGCACCGAAGAAGAAGGCTGCCAAGAAGTCCGTCCGCAAGGCTGCGCCGAAGAAGGCCGCCAAGAAGACTGCCAAAAAGGCTGCCAAGAAGACCGTGAAGAAGGCTGCCAAGAAGAAGGCCGTCAAGAAGACTGCCAAGAAGGCCGCCAAGAAGACTGTGAAGAAGGCTGCCAAGAAGAAGGCTGTCAAGAAGACTGCCAAGAAAAAGGCCGTCAAGAAGACTGCCAAGAAGGCCGCCAAGAAAACTGCCAAGAAGGCAGTGAAGAAGACCGCCAAGAAGAAGGCTGCGCCGAAGAAGAAGGCAGCCAAGAAGGCCGCCAAGAAGAAAGCAGCGCCGAAGAAGAAGGCTGCCAAGAAGCCGGCCAAGCGCGCTGCCAAGAAGAAGGCTGCACCGGCACCGATGGCGCCCGTCGCTCCGGCGATGTAATTGGCGTCACCCCGATAGCTGTAATCTCGAACTCTCTCCCCGTGTTGCCCAGGCGGGGAGAGAGACTTTCCAGGGGCATGGAAAGGGTCGAAAGAATCAAGCGCCCCCGGGCGCTTTTTTCTTGTCTGGCATCAATCCTGTTCGGGCTCGTCGTCGATGCCGAGCCAGTCATGCGCCGGCAGGCCAAGCACCCGGTCCATCAGGCTCGGCAGCAGGCCGGATGGCGCGGCACTTTCGCTGTTCCAGAGCACGACCAGTCCCACGTCCTCATCGGGCAGGAAGGCAATCAGGCCGCGATAGCCCTGCACCGCACCGCCATGGAAGACCAGGGTGTGCCCGGAGTAGTCGAACACCCGCCAACCCATCGCATACCAGGCGTGGCGCAGGCGGTCGCGCCGCCAGCCGGAACCGCGCACTTCGCCCGGCGTACTGACCAGGGGCGTGTGGATCTGCTGCAGCATGCTTTCCGTGAGCACGTCGGGGCGATGCCCCATCTGGGCGATCAACCACTGCGCCATGTCGTGGATGCTGGAATTGACGCCGGCCGCCGGCGGCACGCGGTAGTAATTTTCCTTCGGACGCACCGCCACCCAGCCGCCACGGCCGCGCACGTGAGGACGCGCCCAGCTCGTGCTTCCCTCGAGCCCTTCGCGCCCGTAGGTGCTGTTGTACATCCCCAGCGGATGGAAGATCTTCTTCTCGACCTGGTGTGAATAGAAGTCACCGGTCGCGGCGAACACGAGGTCGCCGATCAGGCTGAAGGCAACGTTCTGGTAGGCGTAGCACTGCCCGGGCGAGCAGGCCATCGGCGCGTCGGACAAGCGTTCGGCCAGCAGCGGATAGGGCTGGTTGCTTTCCAGGTCGCGGTCGTAGGTGTTGTGGCCCAGGCCAACCCGGTGGCTGAGGATGTCGCGGACGGTGACGCTGCGCGCGCGGGCATAGTCGCGCAGCTTGAACGCCGGCAGCTGGTTGACGATCGGACGATCCCAGTCCATTGCATCTTCGGCCACCAACTGCGCGGTCAGCGTGGCGGCGAACGCCTTGGACAGCGAGGCGAGCCGGAACACCGTGTCGGTGCCGATCGGCTGTCCACCCGGCGCACCGGTCTGGCCGTAGCCGTGCATGGTCACCACGTGGTCGCCCTGCACGATGGCGATCGCCAGCCCGGGCAGGTGTTTCTGCGTGACCAGCGCCGAGGCCAGGAAATCGACCTGCTGCGCGGATGCACGGATGTCGGGGATGCGGTTGGGCAGCGGCGCGGGCACAACCGCTGCCGGCGCTGCGAGCACGGGCACCGGCGGCGCGTGCTTGCGGCGCGGCGCCGCGAAACTCGGCGCGGACAGCAGGGAGGGCAGCAGCGACAGCCCGAAAAGCAGAGTGCAGAAGGCTTTCTTATGCGGCATGTCCAACGTATGCTTCCTGCGGGAACAGGCTCCGATTCTAGCGTGCACCTTGCACGCCGGTCCTGAACGACGAGAGGAGGGCGACACGATGATCGCTGTTATCGTACTTCTGGGTTTGCTGGCACTGGCCGCATTCTGGGCCGTCGGGATCTACAACGGGCTGGTCACCGCGCGCAACGCGTACAAGAATGGCTTCGCGCAGATCGACGTGCAGCTCACCCGCCGCTATGACCTGATTCCCAACCTGGTCGAAGTGGCCAAGGGCTACATGGCGCACGAGCGCGAGACGCTCGAAGCGGTGATCAAGGCGCGCGCCGCCGCTGTCAGCGGCCTCGCCGCCGCCAAGGCATCGCCGGGCGACGCGCAGGCGATGCAGTCGCTCGCCACCGCCGACCAGGGCCTCACCGGTGCGCTGGGCCGCCTGATGGTAGTCAGCGAGCAGTATCCGGACCTGAAGGCGAACCAGAACATGATGCAGTTGTCCGAGGAGCTCACCTCCACGGAAAACCGCGTCGCCTTCGCACGTCAGGCGTTCAACGACTCGGTGATGGCCTACAACAACCGCCGCGAAGTGTTCCCGTCGAGCGTGGTCGCGGGCATGTTCCAGTTCGCGCCAGCCGCACTGCTCGAGATCACCGAGCCGGCCAAGCGCGAGGCGCCCAAGGTCAGCTTCTGACCCGCTTCGGGTGAACTTTTTCGAGCGTCAGGCGGGCGCCAGGCGGCAGAGCAGGCGCCTGCTGGTCCTGTTCGGCCTGGCCGTGTTCGCCACCGTCGCCGCGGTGGACCTGGTCGCGCTGATCGCCTTGGGCGGGTTCTCGCGCGGCGAGGGCGGCACCAGTCCGGGTGGCGCACTGGTGCTGACCACCCTGGCCACGCTGGCGGTGATCGGCTGCGCGAGCCTGTTCCGCACCGCGTCCCTGCGCACCGGCGGCAGCGCTGTCGCCAACCAGCTCGGCGCGGTGCTGGTGCCCGAGGACACCAGCGACTTCAACCTGCGCCGGCTGCGCAACGTGATCGAGGAGATCGCGATCGCCTCCGGCGTGCCGGTGCCGCAGATCTACGTGCTCGAGCAGGAAGCCGGCATCAACGCCTTCGCGGCCGGCTACACGCCCTCGGATGCAGCGATCACGGTCACCCGCGGCGCGCTCGACCGGCTCAACCGCGATGAACTGCAGGGCGTGATCGCGCACGAATACAGCCATGTGCTCAACGGTGACATGCGCCTGAACATCCGCCTGGTCGGATTGCTGTTCGGCATCCTCATGCTCGCGATCATCGGCCGCAAGGTGCTGCAGTTCGGCGGTCGCGGCCGCAACAGCAAGGGCGCCAGCGCGATCCTGATCGCGGCGCTGATTGCGTTGGTGGTCGGCTACATCGGCCTGTTCTTCGGCCGCATGATCAAGGCCGGTATCAGTCGCACCCGCGAGTCCCTTGCTGACGCTTCCGCGGTGCAGTTCACCCGGCAGACGCAGGGGCTCGCCGGCGCGCTGAAGAAGATTGGTGGTCTCTCGGAAGGATCGAAACTCAACGACCGCGCCGACGCCGAAGAAGCCAGTCATATGCTGTTCGGCGACGGCATTGGTTTCTCTGGCCTGTTCGCCACGCATCCGCCACTGCTTCAGCGCATCCAGGCGCTGGAACCGCAGTTTCGCGCCGACCAACTCAGCGAGTTGCAGGGACGCTGGCTCGCCGCGCCGCCAAACGGACTGGAAGAGGACGCGCGTCTCGGCCTGGATGCCAACAGCGGCGCGCGCCTGCCGAACG
>JBBRZU010000117.1:0-7783 GCA_038236425.1 Lysobacterales bacterium | reverse complement strand
GCGCTGTGATCGGCGGCATCGATGGCGACAGCATTGCCTGCCGCCACCAGTTGGTCAAAACTTGCCGGCCTGGAAATCGCGCACGGCCTGCATGATCTCGTCTTGCGTATTCATCACGAACGGACCATAGCGGGCCACCGGCTCACCGATCGGTTTGCCTGCGACCAGGATCAGCCATGACGTCGGCGCACGACCTTCGATACGCACCCCGTCGCCCGCACCGAACACGACCAGTTCGCCGCGGCCAACCGCTGTTCCATCCACAGCCACTTCGCCTTCGTACACGTAGGCAAACACATTGTGGCCAGCGGGGAGATCGTGCGCGAATGCACGGCCCTCGGCGAGCGTAAGGTCGAAGTAGGTTGGGTCGGTCGCCGGCTGCGATACCGGGCCAACGACATCACCGATGCGTCCAGCAATCACCTTGGCCGATACGCCGTCGGACACGCGCACGTACGGAATGCGTTCGGCCGAGAATTCCTGGTACTGCGGCGCGCACATCTTGTCCTTCGCGGGCAGGTTGACCCACAGTTGGAAACCGCGCATCAGTCCTGCTTCCTGCTCGGGCATCTCCGAATGCACAATGCCGCGGCCCGCGGTCATCCATTGCACCGAGCCGGGTGTCATCAGGCCCTCGTTGCCGTGGTTGTCCTTGTGCCGCATGCGGCCGTCGAGCATGTAGGTAACCGTCTCGAAGCCGCGGTGCGGATGCGACGGGAAGCCGGCGATGTAATCGCCCGGCTTGTCGGAGCCGAATTCGTCCAGCATCAGGAACGGGTCAAGCTCGGGCAACTGCTGCGTGCCGATGACACGGGTCAGGCTCACGCCCGCACCGTCCGACGTGGCCATGCCGCGCTGGCGGCGAGCGATCGGACGGAGATGGGCTTGCGGCTGGAGATCGGAAGGATTGTCGGACATGGCTCGACTCCTGGAAGCAATGGACTGCTGCAAAGATGTGGCCGGCGCGCGCAAACGCCAATGGAACTGACGCAACCCAGCGTTGCAGGCGCGGGACGACGGCGCTCCCAGCGCGCTCTCAGTGTGCCCTCAGCGCATCGAACGGGGCGCCATGCTCCGGGACACCCGGCGTTGATACACGTACACAGTCGCCGGCGGCACGTTCCACCAGGTAAAGCTGGCCCGGCGCGCACTCAGGTCCAGCGCGTCGATCACTTCGCGGGTGACCGGATTGGCCGGGCCGTAGGTGAACTGGATGAAGCGACCTTCGGGACGCAGGGCGTCGAAGGCTGCCTGCAGGATGGATTGCTGTGTCTTGCGCGACATCGAAAGCAGGCCAAGGCCAGAAATGATCGCGTCGGCCGCGTCATCGTCGGCAAAGCCCTGGCTCCGGGCGATGCTGGCCAGGTCGCTGGCATCACCACAGATGACGTGGGCGCCGGGAAATTGTTCAACCAGGTGCCGGTGCAGCTCTTCGTTGAGTTCCAGCACAAGCATTTCACTGGCCGCGATGCCATGTTCAAGTAATGCCTGGGTGAATACCCCGGTGCCGCCACCCAACTCGATCACCCGCCGGGCGCCGCGGGGCAACTGGCCCATCATCTGCCGCGCCAGTTGGCGGCTGGAGGGGGAGATGGCGGCGACGCGTCGCGGGTCTTTGAGCCACTGCCGGAAAAATGTCCATCCGGAAGGTTGGGTTGGAGTCGCGTCATCACGGGATTTCATGGCCCGAGCATACTGCCTGTGCGAAGGTTGTGCCCGCGTTAAACCGGACGGGAGCACAATGAACCGGAGCCAAAGGAGCATCCCATGAAGATCCTTGCACTTGCCGCCGCAGTTGGACTCTTTGCCACCGCTGATGGCTATGCCGCAGTCGACCACGCTGCCACCGAAGGAGCCGCCACCGACCGCGCGCCGAGCGACCGCTCCGCCGGGGCCATGTCGGCAGCCGCCCCGATCCTGCGCGGGCAGGAGTGCCTGGACCCGCGATTCGCTCGCGGCTGGGTCTACATCGACGACCACCACATCCTGGTGGATGCTGGCCGCTATCGCTACCGGATCGAGTTCAGTTCGAGCTGCCGCGATCTCGCCTACGCGCCGGTGATCGGCTTCCGCGGCGATCCGATCGGGGGCCGGGTCTGCGGTAGCGCATTCGATTCAGTGCTCACCCGCGACATTCCCTGCCGGATCGAGCGCATGGACCTGCTCAGTCGCGAGGAATACAAGGCGATCGAGGGAAAGCGCGCGCGTGACCGTGCCGAACGTCGCCGCGTGCGCGCGGAACGCAAGGCCAACTGAATCATGCGGGACGCCGCCGCGCGCACTTCGCGCGCGAATCAGGGCGCGCGCAATTCCCAGGCGCGATGGATGCGCGGGTTACGCTCGAAATCCGGATCGATGGTCTGCGCGCTGATCTCGCGCACGGCGGCGAAGGTCGCCACCTCGTCAGACAACTTGAAGCGGCGGAAATTATTCGAAAACAGCAGCAGGCCGCCCGGTGCCAGCCGGGCCATGGCCGCGCGCAGCAGGCGCACGTGGTCGCGCTGGGTATCGAAGTCCTCGGCGCGCGCGGAGTTCGAGAACGTGGGCGGGTCGCAGAAAATCAGCTCGTACTTGCCGCGGTCCGCCTCAAGCCAGCGCATTGCATCGGCCTGTACCAGCCGGTGGTCGCGGCCGGAGCCGCCGTTGGCCTGCAGGTTGCGCGAGGCCCACTCGAGGTAGGTGGCCGACAGGTCGACGCTGGTGGTTTGCACCGCGCCCGCGACTGCCGCGTGCACCGTCGCCGCACCGGTGTAGCAGAACAGGTTGAGCATGCGCCGCCCGTGCGATTCGGCGGCGATGCGCCGCCGGATCGGGCGATGGTCGAGGAACAGGCCGGTGTCGAGATAGTCGTGCAGGTTCACCTGCAGCTTGGCGGCGCCCTCGTTGACCAGGAAGAATTCACCGCGTTGTTCCATGCGGCCGTACTTGCTGCCGCCCTTGCCGCGAACGCGGGTCTTCACCGCAACGCGTTCCTTCGGCACATCGAACACGGCATGCAGCGCCTGCAGCAATTCACCGAAACGCCGACGGACATCGGCCTCGGGGATTTCCGCCGGCGCGGCATATTCCTGCACGTGCAGGTGGATGCGGCGCTCGCCCTCGGCCTCCTGGTACACGTCAACCGCGGCGGCGTACTCGGGCAGGTCGGCGTCGTAGACGCGATAACAATCCACGCCTTCGCGGCCGCGCCAGTTCTTGAACTTGCGGATGTTCTTGCGCACGCGGTTGGCGACCATGGTGGCGCCTTCGCCAAGCTCCGCTGGCGGCTTTGCCGGCCGCGCCGCGGGCTGCACCGGATCGCAGGCGATCAATCGGCATTCCAGGGCGCCGTTGAACACGGTGTAGGTCTTGTTGGCACGCAAGCCGGTGGCGCGCGCAAGTTCGTCGTCGCCGCACAGCAGGCTCGCTCGCCAATCCGGCACAGCGCGACGCAATGCATCACCGAGTTCGCGGTACAGCGCAGGATCGGCGGCAAGTCGCTGGTCGTAAGGCGGATTGCACACCACCAAGCCACGTGCAGGGCCTGGTGCGACCAGCGCGCTGACTGGACGACGGTCGAGCCGCAGCCAGTCGGACACGCCGGCGCGATCGGCATTGGCCTGTGCCGATTGCAGGGCGCGCGGATCGCTGTCAGCCCCGAAGAAGATGTCGCGCTTCAGGCCGGTGCGTCCGATCACCGCACGCTCGTGCGCCTCGCGCTCCAGGGTGCGCCACAGCGCACCATCGAAGCCGCGCCAGCGGCTCGGTGCAGCGCCTTCCCAACGCTGCAGGCCGGGCGCTTCGTCGGCAGCCATCAGGACACCTTCGATCAACAGCGTGCCGCTGCCGCACATCGGATCCAGCAGCGCGCCGCCGTCCCTGAACACTTGCGGCCAGGCGCCGCGCAACAGCACTGCAGCGGCCAGGTTTTCCTTCAACGGCGCCTCGCCCTGCGAGCCGCGCCAGCCGCGCCGATGCAGCGCGCCGCCGCCGAGATCCACCGCCAGCAGTCCCTTGCCCTTGCGGATGACGAAATTCAATCGCAGGTCCGGCGCTTCGACGTCCACCGACGGGCGCACGCCATGGGCGGCGCGCATGCGGTCGACGATGGCGTCCTTGATCCGCTGTGCGACGTAGCGCTCATGCGTGAGGACCGGCCCCGAGACATGCGCGTCCACCGCCAGCGTGCCTTCCGGGGTGATATGCGCGTCCCAGTCGATCGAATGCACGCCATGGTAGAGGTCCTGCTCGTTTTCGCACTCAAACTCGGCCAGCGGCCACAGCACGCGGCTGGCCAGGCGCGAGAACATGGCGGCGCGATAGGCTAGCTCCCTGGTGCCTTCGGCCTGCACGCCAGAGACTGCAGCCGCGGCGCGCGTCGCGCCGAAGGCGGTCAGTTCGTCGGCCAGCAGATATTCCAGCCCGCGCGGGCAGGCGAAGAAAAACTTCATGCCAAGGACTGCAGGAAGCGGCCGAAGTCGGCGGCGGCGAAGTCAACGTGGTCGGCCAGGCGATGGCCGTCGTCCACCAGCAGCAATCGGTCATTGCGCGCTTTTGCCCAACGCACCACGTCATCGGCCGGAATCAATTCATCGTTCCAGCCATGCAGGATCCAGGTCGGCACGGCGGCGGCTTGCAGCTGCACATCGGTGTTTTCGAGCCTGGCCGGCGGTGCCATCAGATACAAGCCGAGCACCGGGACGGCCAGCGAGACGTGCGCGGAAATAAACGCACCCATGCTCGAGCCCGCCAACACCAGCGGCGCGCCGGCATGCTCGCGCGCCAGCGCCGCCAGCCGCGCAATTCGCGCCGCCACGTCGCCAAATGGCTGGTGCTCCGGACTCTGGTCGAGGTCCTGGTAATCGGGGCGGATGCAGTGCCAGCCGAGCAATTCACCGACCTCGGACAAGGCCGTGGCCTTGGTCGCCGCCGAACTGCTCTGCAAGCCGTGCGAAATGATCGCGACACCCTTCATTGCCCGGGCGCCAGCGGTTGCAGGACATCACCAATCGCGACTACGCCGCCTTCCACGATACGTGCGCACAAGCCGCCATGGCCGCGCATCGCGTTGTATCCACCGGCACCCAGCGCCGCTTCCATGCGCGAACATGGATCGCAGCTGTCGGTGCCTTCGAGCAGCAGGCCGCCAAGCCGGAAGCGCCGGCCCTTCAACGCGATCACCGGTAATCCGGACACCACGATGTTGCGCCTGAGAAACGCGGGATCGACCTTGGCATGGCCCGCCAACGCGGCAATCACCGGCAAGTGTTCGGCCTGGATCAGGGTGATGCCGCGCTTGCCGCTGCCACCGACGTAGCGGTCGCCAACCAGCCCCTTGCCGGCGACGGCGTCGGCGCGCAACACCACATCCATCGGCCCATCGCGACGCGTGCGCAGCCCGATCCACTCGACCCGCCCGGGGCGCGGCAAGGTGGCCATGAGCTGGCCGAGTGGTGAGTCGGACGGAGGAATGGCCATGCGAAGTCTCCGCAGCCGGGCGAGGCGCAAGCTGCGCGCAATGCTAGCATGCGGCCCATGTCGCCCGACCTGCCGCCGCCCACCGTGCACGTGTGGCCCCTGCCCTACGAAGATCACCTCGCCGAGCGGCCCGCGGGGCAAATCGACCTTGTGGTGATCCATTGCACCGAGTTGCCGGACCTGGCGGTTGCACGTGATTACGGCGAGCGCGTCCTGTACGACTCGGGTACCGGCAACAGCGGCCACTACTACATCGATCGCGACGGCACAGTGCATGTGTTCGCGCGCCCTACGCGAATCGCCAACCATACCCGCGGCTACAACCCGCGCTCGGTCGGGATCGAGCTGGTCAACACCGGCCGCTATCCGCACTGGCTCGACAGCGGGCACCAGGCGATGTCCGAGCCATATTCCGAGTCGCAGGTGGGCGCGCTGATCGCCCTGCTACGCGTGCTGCGCGCCGAACTTCCGCAGTTGGCGTTCATCGCCGGGCACGAGGACCTGGATACCACCCAGGTGCCGGCTACCGACGATCCCTCGCGCAACGTCCCGCGCAAGCGCGATCCCGGGCCGCTGTTCCCATGGCGGCGCGTGCTTGCGCAGGGCGGGCTGGAGCGGCTGCCCACGCCCTAGCCGGGTGCGCGCCCGGGCTACCGGGACGGCTGCAATGCCACGCTACAATGTCGGCATGCCATCGAAGCCCCGCCAATGACCGAGAACGTCGTCAATGAACTGGTTGCCCTGCTGACCCTGGAGCGACTGGAGGACAACCTGTTCCGCGGCCAGAGCCGCGACATCGGCACCAAGTATGTATTTGGTGGCCAGGTGCTCGGCCAGTCGCTGAGCGCCGCGCAGCAGACGGTCGAGGACGGGCGCCACGTCAATTCGATCCATGCCTACTTCCTGCGTGCCGGCGACATCAATGCGCCGATCGTGTTCAGCGTCGATCGGTCCCGCGACGGGCACAGCTTTTCGGTGCGCCGGGTCACGGCGATCCAGCACGGCCAGCCGATCCTGGTGTTTGCAGCATCGTTCCAGAAGCTCGAGCCAGGCGTCGAGCACCAGTTCCACATGCCCGAGGTGCCCCAGCCCGAGGACATCGAGCCGACCATCGCGCCTTCGCCCGAAATGATGGAAAAATTGCCGGCCAAGATGCAGCGCTGGCTCTCGCGCATGGGTCCGTTCGAAATGCGCCCGATCTATCCGCGCGACGAAGTGAAACCGCCCAAGCGTCCGCCCTACCAGCAGGTGTGGCTGCGCCTGACTGGCCATGTGTCCGACGATCCGCAGCTGCACCAGGCGCTGCTGGCCTATGCCTCGGATTTCTACCTGCTCGGAACCACCACCTTTCCGCACGGCATCAGCTATTACCAGCCGAACGTGCAGATGGCCTCGCTCGACCATGCGATGTGGTTCCACCGGCCGTTCCGCGTGGATGACTGGCTGCTGTACTCGCTCGACAGTCCCACCGCGCAGAATGCCCGTGGCCTGGCGCGTGGCCTGATCTATACCCGCGAAGGAATACTGGTGGCATCGGTGGCGCAGGAAGGCCTGATCCGCGTGCTGCCGGAAGGCGAGCAGGCCCACTGATGCGCCAGATCTTCTCCTCCCCGCGGCTGGAAAACGTCGAAAGCGTGGCCACCCTGCTCACCGATGCCGGCATCGAGAACAAGCTCAGCGACGGTCGCAGCTACAAGAAATACAGCCGTCGCGAATTCAGCTACGTGCCTGCAAAGCAGGAAAGCAGCGGCGGCATCCAGCCTTCGGTCTGGGTTGTAAAGTCGGATGACTACAAGCGCGCCCGCGAGATGCTGCACCAACTGGGGCTGCTCGACGACGCCAAGACGACGGCGCCGTCGTATGTTCCCGAGCCGCTGCAATTCAAGGAACAGCCAAAGGCGCCGGCCAGCCAGCGGATCGGTCGCATGCGCATCGCCCTGCTCTTCGCAGTCGGGGCAATGGCCTTCTACACCGTGCTGCGGATGCTGTTCCTGCGCTGAGCGGTCATACGCTTCGCCACCACGGGCTGGGAGCGCGATGCGCCCCCGGTCACATCGTGTGGGTCGGCTTGTCCGATTCCAGGGTACCGGCCAACATGGTCTCGATCTTGATCTTCACCGTCTCGGCCTCGGCCGAATCGCTGAACTGCACGCCGATGCCGGCGGCGCGATTGCCCTGCGAGCCGGGTGGCGTGATCCAGACCACCTTGCCGGCAACCGGCAAGCGATCCTTGTCCTCGGGCAGCGACAGCAGCAGGAAGACTTCGTCGCCCAGCGCGTAGCGGCGATTGGTGGGAATGAAGATGCCGCCGCCCCGCAGGAACGGC
>JBBRZU010000116.1:0-7824 GCA_038236425.1 Lysobacterales bacterium | reverse complement strand
GTTTGGCAAGTTCCAGGCGGCCGTTGTCCGGCACGACTTCCGCGCGGCGCGCGGGAACCTGCGCTTTGGCACCGAGACGGATGCGTCGCTGGGATGGGCGTTCCGCCCGCACTGGAGCGCGCTGGCCAAGCTGGCCGACTTTCGCGCCGGTGAGGTCGGCGCGGACGTGCGCAAGACCTGGCTGGCGGTCGAATATGTGCGCTGACCATGGCCGACTTGATCCGCGTCAAGTGAACCGGGCCAGCGGCTCGCTAGTCTGGACCGCGTGAATACCACCCCTGCCTCTACGTTGGCATCGGCCGGCTTCGATAACACGGTGCCGCCGTTTGACGCCGAGTTGCTGCGACGCTATGACCGGCCCGGCCCGCGTTATACGTCGTACCCGACCGCGCCGCAGTTTGGCGAGAGCTTTGGCGAGGCCGGGTTCCGCGATGCGGCGCGCGCCGGCAACGAGGATCCGATCCCGCGCCGCCTGTCGCTGTATGCGCACATTCCATTTTGCTTCAGCCCCTGCTTTTATTGCGGCTGCAACCGGATCATCACCCGCGATGCCAGTCGCGGCGACGCCTACCTGGCGCGCCTGGTGCGCGAGGTGGCGATGGTTGCGCCCTTGTTCGACCGCGATCGTGACGTGATCCAGTTGCACCTGGGCGGCGGGACGCCGAACTTCCTTGGTGCGGGCCAGCTTGGCGAGCTGATGGAGAGCTTCAACCGGCATTTCCATTTCAGCAGTTCCAAGGACCGCGACTTCTCGATCGAACTGGATCCGCGCTTCGTGGACGCCGGTGGCATCGAGGCGCTGGCCTACCTGGGCTTCAATCGCGCCAGCCTGGGCGTGCAGGATTTCGACCCGGTGGTGCAACAGGCCGTCAATCGCGTGCAGTCGGTCGCCGAGACGCTGGCGGTGGTGGATGCCTGCCGCAAGCATGGCTTTCGTTCGGTCAACATCGACCTGATCTATGGCTTGCCGGGGCAGAATCCGGTCGGCTTCGGGCGCACACTGGACACGGTGTTGCAGGCCCGCCCGGATCGCCTGGCGATCTATGGCTACGCGCATATGCCGCAACTGTTTCGCGCGCAAAAGCGCATTGACGAGGCGCAGCTGCCTTCGCCCGCGGACAAGCTGGCGTTGCTGCAGTTGGCGATCGACAAGCTCACCGAGGCCGGCTACCGCTATATCGGCATGGACCACTTCGCGCTGCCCGGCGACGAACTGTCGATTGCCCAGGGCAACGGCAGCCTGCACCGCAATTTCATGGGCTACACCACCCATGCCGACTCCGACCTGGTGGGTTTCGGGGTCAGTTCAATCAGCCACATTGGCGACACCTACAGCCAGAATCCGCGCGACCTGCCAGCCTGGGATGCGGTGATCGATGCCGGCCGCCTGCCGGTCTGGCGCGGCTTGCGCCTGGATGCCGACGACCTGCTGCGTGCCGACCTGATCCAGCAACTCATGTGCCAGGGCCGGATTGACATCGCCAGCCTGCAGGAGCGCCATCAGATCGATTTCCAGGCCTATTTCGCCGCCGATCTGGAGCGCCTGGTGCCGCTGGTCGAGGATGGACTGGTGACAGCGTCAGACGACGAGATTGCCGCGACTTCCCGGGGCCGCCTGTTGCTGCGTATCATCGCGGCATGCTTCGACCGATATCTGCACCAGACGCGGGACGCTCCTGCCCGGTTTTCCAAGTCGATCTGAACCGGACGCTGGCGGCGTGACTGCGTCGCCCATCCGGGTCCGCACCGCAGCGGCCGCCGACGACGGCGACACGCTGCACTTCTGCAGTACCTGCGCCTTCAGCGAAGCCTGCCTCTCGCAGGGACTCGACAAGGCCTCGTTGGGCGAGCTGCACGTGCTGGTCGAGCATGTGGGACCGTTTTCCGAGGGCCAGCATCTGTTTCGCGAAGGCGAGGAGTTCACCGCTATCGCTGCGGTACGTGCAGGCACGGTCAAGACCTATGTGGTGGATGCCGACGGCCACGAGCAGGTGCTGGGATTCTTCCTGCCTGGCGAGGTGATCGGCCTGAACGCGATCCACCACGCGCGCTATCCCTGCAATGCAGTGGCGCTGGACACGGTGGCCTTGTGCCGCTTCTCATTCCCGCAGATGGCGCTGCTTGCCAGCCGGCTGCCTGGCCTGCAGCAGCAACTGTTCCGCCTGCTCAGCGCCGATATCGGCAAGGCCGCGCTGTTGGCTGGGGACTATGCCGCCGATGAGCGCATGGCCGCGTTCCTGGTGTCGCTGTCGCGTCGCTATCACGAGCGTGGCTTTTCCGCCCGCCAGTTCAACCTGACCATGTCGCGCTCGGACATGGCCAACTACCTTCGCCTTGCCGCAGAAACGGTGAGTCGGGTACTGCGGCGTTTCCAGGACGATGGATTGATCCGGGTCGAGCGCCGAGCGCTCGAAATCGCCGATCCGGAACGGCTCGAGGCGCTGGCGCGGAACGTCCTGCGCGACTGAGCGCCTGGCGCAGCGGGCTTGGGCCGGCGGGCGAAGCCTGCACTTGATCCATGTCAGGGTCGCCGGCCGCGCAGCGGCGGAGTATGCACGTCACCAAGACTTGGAGACGTAGCATGAGCCAAACCCGAAAGCTGTGGATGGGACTGGGTGCCCTTCTATTGGCCGGTTTTTCCGTGCTGCTTTGGATGGGTGGGGAAATCCACCGCCAGGCGCCGCCAATGCCGGAACGCGTGATGAGCGCCGATGGTGCGCTGCTGTACACGCGCGCCGACATCGAGACCGGCCGCCAGGTGTGGCAAAGCATCGGCGGTCAGCAGCTGGGCTCCATCTGGGGCCACGGTGCACTGGTTGCGCCGGACTGGAGCGCCGACTGGCTGCATCGCGAGGCCGAGGCCTGGCTGGCGCAACGCGCGCAAGGCGAATTCGGCCAGCCGTACGCAAGCCTTGGTGCGGGCGACCGCGCGAAGCTGCAGGCGGAACTGCAGCCGGACATCCGCGCAAACGGCTATGACGCCGACACCGGCGTGCTTACGGTGCCAACCGAGCGTGCCGTCGCGATGGACCAGGTTGCGCGCCACTACCAAAGCCTGTTTTCCAATGATCCGGCGACCGCTGCGCTGCGCGAAACCTACGCGATGCGCGACGGCACGGTGGATACCGACGAGCATCGCCGGCAACTGACCGGATTCTTCTTCTGGACGTCCTGGGCCGCGGTCACCAATCGCCCCGATGGCATCGTCAGCTACACCAACAACTGGCCGTATGAACCGCTGGTGGGCAATGCGCCCAGCCCGGATACGTTCCTGTGGACCGTCTTCAGCGTGTTGTTCATGATCGCCGGCATTGCCCTGCTGGGTTGGCACTACGCGGTCTGGCACGGCAAGGAACCGGCGCTCGTACCACCGGTGGAAGATCCGCTGAGCAAGCTGGTGGTGACGCCCTCGATGAAGGCGACCGCAAAGTACTTCTGGGTGGTGATTGCGTTGTTCCTGACCCAGATCCTGCTCGGCGCCACCACCGCGCACTATCAGGTCGAGGGCCAGCATATGTATGGCTTCGAGCTGGCCGACATCCTGCCCTATGCGCTGACGCGCAGCTGGCATACCCAGTTGGCGGTGTTGTGGATTGCAGTTGCCTGGCTCGGAACGGGCCTGTATATCGCGCCGGCCATTTCCGGACATGAGCCAAAGTTCCAGCGCGCCGGTGTCAACTTCCTGTTCGTCTGCCTGCTGATCATCGTGGTTGGAGCGTTTGCCGGGCAGTGGTTTGCGGTCATGCAGAAACTCGGCTTGGCCAATAATTTCTGGTTCGGCACCCAGGGCTGGGAATACGTGGACATGGGTCGCTTCTGGCAGGCCTTCCTGTTCGTCGGGCTGATGGTCTGGCTGGTGTTGATGGGGCGCGCGCTGTGGCCTGCACTGCGGCGCAAGGACGAGATGTCTTCGATCGTTGGCCTGTTGTTCCTGTCCACCATCGCCATCGGCCTGTTCTGGGGCGCCGGCCTGATGTGGGGCGAGCACACCTCGCTGTCCATGGTCGAGTACTGGCGCTGGTGGGTGGTGCACCTGTGGGTTGAAGGCTTCTTCGAAGTCTTTGCAGTGGCGGTGATGAGCTTCCTGTTCGTAAAGCTGGGTCTGGTGCGCCCGCGCACGGCGACGGTGAACGTGTTGTTCGCGACCATGGTGTTCATGGCTGGCGGCATCCTTGGAACCTTCCATCACTTGTACTTTGCCGGCACGACAACGGCCGTGATCGCGTTGGGCGCCTCGTTCTCGGCGCTGGAAGTGGTGCCGCTGGCCTTCATCGGCATCGAGGCCTACGAGACCTGGTCGCACAGCCAGGCCACGTCCTGGATGGCGCGCTACAAGTGGCCGATCCTGTTCTTCATCGCGGTGTCGTTCTGGAACCTGGTGGGCGCGGGGCTGTTCGGCTTCCTGATCAACACGCCGCTGGCGCTGTACTACATGCAGGGCCTGAACCTGACGGCATTGCACGGGCATACGGCGCTGATGGGCGTGTACGGCATGCTCGGCATCGGCCTGATGTTGTTCTGCCTGCGCGGAATCAAGCCCGAGGCAATCTGGAACGACAGCACGCTGCGGACCAGCTTCTGGACGCTGAACATCGGCCTGTCGTTGATGGGGCTGCTGACCCTGTTGCCGCTGGGCTTGATCCAGCTGCGTGCCGCGCTTGAGCATGGCTACTGGTTTGCCCGTGGCGCCGAGACGATGGGGCGGCCGATCGTGGATGTGCTGGTGTGGATGCGCATGCCGGGTGACCTGTTGTTCTCGGTCGGCGCGCTCGCATTGGCCTGGTTCGTGCTGCGAATCTGGCTCGCGCCGCGGGGGCAGGCTGCCGTGTCCACGCAGGAGCCGATCACCGGTGAGCATGCAACGCTGGGCGGTGCTGGCCTCGCCACGCCTGCGCATGCGCGGACCGTGGCACAGGACGACTGATTGGACGTTGTGGCAGCGCCGGCCTCGCCGGCGCTCGCTGCTGGGCCATACTCCCTGGCTGCTGCGCGCGGCCTGGATTGACCTGACTGTACGCCTTACCGGAAGTCTGGGCCGAGCATGATCGTCTACTACCTGCAGATCAAATGGGTGCACGTGTTCGCCGTGCTCGCGAGCGGATTGCTGTTTGCCACCCGCGGCGCCTTCATGCTTGCTGGCGCACGCTGGCCGATGGCGGCGCCCTTGCGCTACTTCAGCTATAGCGTGGATACGGTGCTGGTCACCGCGGCTGCGATGCTGCTGACCATCCTGCCCGCGGCGATGTTCGCCAATGGCTGGCTGACCGCCAAGCTGTTGCTGTTGCTGGTGTACATCGTGCTGGGTTCGTTTGCGCTCAAGCGGGCACGAACCGAGCGTGGTCGCGCTGTTTCCTACTGCGCTGCACTGGTCGTATTTGCCTGCATGCTTGGCATTGCCCGTGCGCATCATCCGCTCGGGCTGCTGCTGTACGCATTGCATTGAGCGGCTGCCTGGGCGCTTCGCACGCAAGCTGGCGCAGCTACTTGATCCAGGTCATTGCACAACGGGCAGGCAAGGCGGATGGTGGCATCATTCGATCCTCGGAGTTTTCCATGAAGTACCCGTCCACTGCCGTTCTCGCTGCCGCGCTTCTGCTCACCGTGTCTGGCTGCGGGCGCAAGGCCGCCGATGCCGATCCACAGCCGGGCACCTCGTCCGTGGCTGCCGGCGAGACTGGTGGTTCCGAACATGGCGATTTCGGCCCGCCGCAGGGCGAGCCGGTGCACGCGGTGCTGACCAGCCCGCCGAATGTGCCACCGGCCACCGGCCGCCATGCGCCGGCCAAGGTGATCGTCGAGCTCGAGGTGCGCGAAGTCGAAAAGGAAATTTCCGAAGGCGTGACCTACACCTTCTGGACCTTCGGCGGCACCGTGCCGGGCAGTTTCATCCGCGTGCGCCAGGGCGATACCGTGGAGTTCCACCTCAAGAACCACCCCGACAACAAGATGCCGCACAACATCGACCTGCATGGCGTGACCGGGCCGGGTGGTGGCGCGGCATCGAGCTTCGCGGCGCCGGGCCATGAAGCGCAGTTCACCTTCAAGGCGCTCAATGCGGGTGTCTATATCTATCACTGCGCGACTGCGCCGGTCGGCATGCACGTGGCCAATGGCATGTACGGCATGATCCTGATCGAGCCGCCGGAAGGCCTGCCGCCGGTCGATCGCGAGTACTACGTGATGCAGGGCGACTTCTACACGACCGGCAAATACCGCGAGAAAGGCCACCAGCCCTTCGATATGGAAAAGGCCATCGACGAGCGGCCGACCTACGTGCTGTTCAACGGCGCCGAGGGCGCGTTGACCGGCGACAATGCGCTGAAGGCCAAGACCAATGAAACCGTGCGACTGTTTGTCGGTAACGGCGGCCCCAACCTGGTGTCGAGCTTCCACGTGATTGGCGAGATCTTCGACAAGGTCTGGACCGAAGGCGGCAGCAAGGCACAGGAAAACGTGCAGACCACGTTGATCCCGTCGGGTGGCGCGATGATGGCGCAGTTCCACATCGAGGTACCGGGCACCTACATCCTGGTCGACCACTCGATCTTCCGCGCCTTCAACAAGGGCGCGCTGGGCATGATCAAGGCCGAAGGGCCGGAGCGGAAGGATATCTACTCGGGCAAGGAAGTGGACTCGATGTACGTCGGCGACCGCGCCCTGCCCAACCTTGCATCGGTAAGCGCAGCTTCGGCGGCGGCGGCCACTGGCACGCTGACCAAGGAGCAGCAGGTGAAGGCCGGCGGCGAACTGTTCAACGGCACCTGCTCGACCTGCCACCAGCCCGACGGCAAGGGGCTGCCGGGCGTGTTCCCGCCGTTGGCCAAGTCAGACTACCTGGCGGCGGATCCGAAGCGCGCAATCGGCATTGTCCTGCATGGCCACAGCGGCAAGCTCACCGTTAATGGCCAGGACTATGACTCGGTGATGCCGCCGATGACCCAGCTCAATGACGATGGCATCGCCAACATCTTGACCTTCGTGCTCAACAGCTGGGGCAACACGGGCGGACAGATCAGCGCAGCCGAGGTCGCGAAGGCGCGTGCTGCTCCGGCACCGGCCGCGCCGGCCGCGCACTGATCGACTGATGCGCTGGAGCGCCGTGCGCCGCCTGCCTATCGTCTGCTGCCTCGTGCCCGCGCTCGCCATCGGCGCGGCGGGCACCGGCTCATACGCGCGCTTGCCGGGCGGCGAATTCCGTTCGGCGCTGAAATACGAGGACACCGGCGGCAAGGTCAAGCTGGCCCCGTTCGAGCTGATGCGCAATCCGGTGACCAATGCGGACTTCCTGGCCTTCGTGAAGACCCATCCGGATTGGCAGCGCGGTCGCACGCCCGCGGTGTTTGCGGAGTCGCGCTACCTGCAGCAATGGGCCGGGCCCTTGCAGCTTGGCGCGACCGCCCTGCCGCTGCAACCGGTTACCAACGTGAGTTGGTTTGCCGCGGATGCCTACTGCGAAGCCCAAGCAGCGCGCCTGCCGACCTGGAGCGAGTGGGAATTCGCCGCCGCCGCCGATGGCACGCGTCGCGACGCGCGCAAGGATCCCGCGTGGCGGGAGCAGATCCTGTCCTGGTACGCGCGACCGGCTGGTGCGCCGCTGGCCGCGGTCGGGCAGGGCGCCGCAAATGTCTATGGCCTGCGTAATCTGCACGGCCTGGTCTGGGAATGGACCGAGGACTACGCCTCCATGCTGGTGTCCGGCGACAGCCGCGACCAGAAGTCGCCCGATCGGCAGAAATTCTGCGGCGCCGGCAGCATTGGCATGGACGACACCGAAAATTATGCGGTGATGATGCGCGTCGCTATGCTCAGCGCGCTGGAGGGCTC
>JBBRZU010000115.1:0-7849 GCA_038236425.1 Lysobacterales bacterium | reverse complement strand
CTATGGCAAGACGCCCGCAGACACCTCCGAACTCGAGGCGACGCCTGCCTTCATCGCGTCGGTCAACGCCGATCCGGCCGTGGACCTGGTCGTGCACGTCGGCGACATCCATTCGGGCAAGCAGTACTGCACCGAAGCCTATAACCGCACGGTGTTTGGCCTGTGGACCGGGTTCAAGGATCCGCTGGTGTACACGCCCGGCGACAACGAGTGGTCCGACTGCCACAAGAAGGCCGAGGGCGGTGGCGTCTGGAATCCGGTCACCCATGTCATCGACTATGTCCTTGATGGCAACAACCAGCCGATGGATTACGCCGGTGGCGACCCGATCGCCAATCTTGACCTGGTGCGCTCGATCTTTTTCCCGCGCCCGGGCTACACGCTCGGTAGCCGCAGCAAGGAAGTGTTCTCGCAGGCGAATTACTTCGATGCAGCCAGCCATCCCACTGACGGCAACTACCTCGAAAACGTCCTCTGGGCGCAGTCGCGGGTGGTGTTCGTGACCTTGAACGTGCCCGGTGGTTCGAACAACGACAAGGACATCTGGTACGGCGCGCCGGTGGCCAGCGCCGCGCAGCTTGCCGAGACGGAACAGCGCACCGGTGCCGACCTGCGCTGGCTCGATCAGGCTTTCGCACTCGCCCAGGGTGATCGCGACATCCAGGCCGTGGTGATCATCGTGCAGGCCGACATGTGGGACCCGGAAAAAGGTGCCGCGCACCAGGCCGGATACGAGCCGCTGGTGCAGGCGATCGACGCGCACACGACTGCGTTCGGCAAGCCGGTGCTGCTGCTCAATGGCGACTCGCACGAGTATCTGTCGGATAACCCACTGTCCGCATCCGATCCGCTGCACTATATGCATCCGGCCTACGACGTGCCGAACTTCCACCGCGTGGTCGTACACGGAAGCACGTTTCCGCTGGAATGGATGCGTCTGACGGTGGATCCGCGCGCGAATGCGCCGCAGGGCGCCGAAACCTTCGGACCATTCCGCTGGACCCGCGTGATGCCCTGAACCCAGCTCGCCCCGTCGCGGCGAAGGTTTAGCGCAGGTTGGGCCAGGGACGGCCCGCGGCGCGCATAGTCATCTGGCAGCAACGGCAATGACGCCGACTCGTTACTCAGCAAAGGAATGGACATGAGCAGCTCTGGAAACGACATGAATCGCGATCCGATCAGTGGCGCGCCGGGCGCGCATCCCATCGGGACGGGTCTGGGCGCCACGGCCGGCGCAGCGGCAGGCGCGGCGGTTGGTACGGCCGGCGGCCCGGTTGGCACCATCATCGGCGGCGCGATCGGCGCGATCGTCGGGGGCCTTGCCGGCAAGGCCGGCGGCGAATCCGCCAACCCGACTGGCGAGGCGGAATACTGGCAGCAGACGCACGACGCGCAGCCCTACGCAAGCAGCGAATACAGCTATACCGACTACGCCCCCGCGTACGAACTGGGCTACAACAGCCGCGGCCGCTACGAGTCGCAGAGCTTTGACCAGGTGCAGTCGGAAATGCGCAGCGAGTGGGAACGCAATCGCGGTAGCTCGCCCCTGTCCTGGGAGCAGGCCATGCCGGCGACCCGTGCCGCATGGCATCGCGTCGAGCGCGTCCTGCCCGGAGATGCGGACGGCGACGGCATCTGACGCGCGCATTACCCGGCGTTCATGGGTCCAAGCGCATCGTCTATCAACAAGCATGCAATCAGCGGGACCATGGATTGACCTCGGCCCCGTTGGTTGTACCCGCAACACCAGTCACGCCGGCCGCAGGACGCGGCCATTTGCCACCGCGCGCGCACTGGCACTCCCAAGGAAGGATGAACCCCATGAACCAGAGCAGCGAAATCCTCGACAATCTCGTGACAGCGATACGCGACGGCAAGAGCTTCTACGAACTGGCCGCGAGCGAAGTGGACAATCCCGAGCTCAAGACCCTGTTCACCCGCATCGCCAAGGTCAAGGGCGAGATCGTGCAGGGCCTGTCCACGGAAATCCGCGCCGATGGCGAGGTTCCCGAGAAGACCACGTCCTGGAGCGCGGAGATCACCAGGCTGTATGTCGAAGTGCGTTCGGTCCTGGGTGACAAGAACTACACCTATGTCAGCCAGCTCGAGGATTCCGAGGACAAACTGCTCAAGCAGTTCTCCGAAGCCCAGTCCGACCCGAATACTTCCGAGCACGCGCGTATTGTCCTGGCCCGCTTCCTCCCGGAAGTGAAGAATTGCCATGACCTGATGCGCACGCAGAAGCTGGCGCTCAAGAACGCGGCCTGATCCCTGTGTGATTCCCGATGTCCCGTCCGGCTTGCTGCCGGACGGAACGTTGTGCGTGGGCGAGTCCGGACTAGAATCCCCCATGGCTCCGATCCCTCCTCCTCCCCATCCATCCCCGACGCCGGCCGATCCCTGGGCCTCGCGCCTGCACCTGCGCACCCTGGTGCTGCTGGTGGCCACCAGCCTGGGCGTGTGGCTCTGCATTCGCATGGGCGCGCCATTCCTGCCCGCGATCGCCGGGGCGCTGGCGCTGGCGGTGCTGTTCGCGCCCATGCAGCGCCGCATGGAATCACGCTTTCACCCGAGTCTTGCCGCAGGCCTGGCGGTCCTGGTCATCGCGCTGATCGTGGTCGTCCCGGCCTTGCTGATTGGCCAACGCCTGGCGGCGGAAGCCGCGCACGGCGGGCAGCTGATTGCCACAAAGATCGACTCCGGCGAGTGGCAACGCGCCTTCGCCGCACAGCCGCGCCTGCAGGCGATCGTCGACCGGCTCGGCAGTGCCATCGACATCGCCGACCTGGTCCGCACGGCAACCGCCTGGCTGAGCAGACTTGCCGGTTCCGTACTGCGTGGTTCGGTACTCCAGCTGACCGTCGCATTGATGACCTTCTACCTGCTGTTCTTCTTCCTTCGCGATCGCGCCCAGGCGCTGCGTGCGGTCCGCGCGCTGTCACCCCTGCCGCCGGCGCAGATGGACCACATGTTCGCGCGCGTGAACGACACAATCCACGCCACCGTCTACGGCACGCTCGCGGTATCGGCGGTGCAGGGATTGCTTGGTGGCCTGATGTTCTGGTGGCTCGGCCTGCCCGCGCCGCTGCTGTGGGGCGTGGTGATGGCGTTGTTGGCGATCGTCCCCGTGCTTGGTGCCTTCCTGATCTGGGTCCCGGCAGCAGTATTCCTGGCGCTGGAAGGACAGTGGGTGGCCGCCATCGTGCTCACCGCGTGGGGATTGCTGGTGGTGGGAACGATCGACAACCTGCTGCGCCCGATGCTGGTTGGCAACCGCCTCAAGTTGCACACCGTGCTCGCCTTCCTCTCCCTGCTTGGCGGCCTGGTAGTGTTCGGTGCCTCCGGGCTGATCCTCGGGCCAGTTATCCTCACCATCACGCTGGAACTGCTGGCGAGTTGGCGCGAGGCCAATACCGACAGCGAAGCCAGTTCGGCAACCGGCAGCCATCGCGAGCCTGAGAGCGATTCAGACACTACGCCAAGTTAAGGTTTCATGGGACTTCGTACGCGTATAGTTGCTTTGCCCCCAGCCACCGGCGAACGGAGCGAACAGCATGTCCTGCGCCAGCACCAGCCTTGATCGCCGGGCCGGGACTACGCACGTTCCGCCGCCAGCATCGCGTCCGATCCCCGGGATTTCTACAGCCGCGCCGCGCCACCGTGACGCCGTAGTACGGCGATCATGATGCAGTTGCGCCGCAGGCACGCGCCCGCAACTCAGTTGGCGGGCGCCTTGCTGTAGAGGTTGATGATGTCGCTGATGGCGTCCTGGCAGACTTGGCAGAACACGTCGCTGCGATCGAACATCATGCATTGCATCTGCGACCGGTAATATCCGGTCGCCTCATAGTTCGCGCCCTCGAACGCACCCACCGTCTTGCGGTAGGGCGAGCGGTCGAACAGGTCGTCGCTGAACTTCGCCTCGGCCTTGAACAGCGCGGTCATTTCCGATTCCGGGCGCTTGTCCTTGCGCAATTGCGCGCGCGTGGCCTGGTTGACCCGCTCGAAGGCCTCGAACTCCGCCTTCGGCCAAGGTGTCGGCAGCGGCGCAACAGGCGTGACCCGCGCTTTCCACTTCAGCTTGGCCGGGTCGTGCAGGGCGGTGACGTTGGGCTCCCATGGTTCGACCTTTTCGGCCGGCGCGGACGCGTAGGCCACCGCTGACGTGTAGTACTCATCAGCCAGCCCGGCGAAGTGATGCCCGAACTCATGCACGAACAGATAGTCGCGCCAGTCGTTATCGGCCGCCGCGGTACTGAACTCGCCAAAGATGCCGCCGCCACCGTAGGTTTCACCGTTGAACAGGATCTCGACGAATTCATATGGCGCGTACTGTGCCAGGTCGCGGAACTTGCGGTTGTCCAAAGTCAGCGCATACCGCTCGCTGCCGAAGATGTCGTAGCGCAAGCCAACCGCACTGGCGCGATGGATGCCCGTGGATGGCCGGGTGACCCCGGATACCGGAACCGGCACGGTGAGCGCCCAGACATTGAAGTCCCCTGCCCGCTCCTTGAACGGGGAGACGGTAAACAGGTGCGCGGCCATCGCCCGCGCCTGGCGCTCGAACTTGTCGAGTTCATTGGCGGCATAACCGTCACCGAGGATGAGCAGGTCCACCTTGGTCGCCGAATCCCCACCGTGGTGGATGGACAACACCTTGGCCGGCGCCGGCCATGCGGCCCGCTCCACCGCCAGGTCGTTCGGATCGATGCGCACCTTCCACACCTGCGCAAAGGCATTGCTGGCATTGCGCTCGAGGATGCGCACGTCCACCGGCTTGGCCGGCATCGGGAAGCGCAGGGATTCCTGGAAACTGCGGCGCAGCGACTGCGCCTCGTCGGTGCTGCGCCATTCGCCGAAGATGGTGCTGTAGCCGCGCGAGTAAAGGACCTTGCCGCTATCGGGATCGACCACTTCGAATTTCTGCACGCCACGATTGCTGTCGTCGATCGGCTGCGCCGGATTGCCCGGCCAGGGCAGCGGCTCCACCACCACGCGGTCCAGCGCGAAATCCTCGGCGCTCGCCGTGCCGGCGTGCTGGATGTCCACGCGCAAGGTCTGCGCCGGCGCGGAAGCGGCAGTCGCCGCCGCGAGAAAACCTGCAAGGAAGATAGACATGGCAATTCCCCGTGAAAGGTACCCACATCATGCCGCAACCGGCGGTTTAACAGGAGCTTCAGGCCCTCTGGCGCAACATGAAATTGCTGGAGTCACTCATTCGAACACGTCGCCGGTTTACCACCCCAGCCAGATGCCATCGAGGCGATACGCCAGGAGAATTCCCATGACAACCCTGAATGCCGATATCCGCAAGGCAAAGGTAGAGACCATCAACGAGCTGATCCAGGCGACGCGCGACAGCGCGGCCTTTTATCAGGATGCGTCAACCCATATCAAGAACCCGCAGCTCAAGACCCTGTTCGTCGACATGGCACAGTCCAAGAACGGCCTGGTCGGCAGCATGTCCAAGGAAGTGCGCAGCGAAGGGGCCACGCCGGCCGCGACGGGCACATTTGGCGGTGCGTTGCGCCAGTTCTATGGCAACGTCAAGCCGCTGATCGCCTCCGACAACGGCGACTACCTGTACGTCAAGGAGCTCGAGGCAAGCGAAGATCGCCTGCTCGAAGCGTTCCATGACGTGATCAAGGATGACAAGGCACCCACGGCCGTGAAGGAAATGCTCAACAGTTACCTGCCGACCGTGGCCAAGCAGCATGACATGATGCGCGATCGCAAGTGGGCGATGCAGGCGCGCCACTAAGCCGCAACGAACACCCGTGCAATAGTCACGCGTGAACAGGAAAAGGCCGGCGCAAGCCGGCCTTTTTCATTGCCTGGCGATCGCCTCAGCCATGCAGGCGCAAGCTTCCCGGCGCATAGCCGATCCAGCCAAACAGCCGCTTCCCCATCACCAGGCTCAGCAGCGATACCATGGCCACCGCACCGACGTGCCAGAGCAACAACATCAGGCTGTTCTCGCCGCCGTGGAACAGGCTTACACCGGCGGCCGACACCGCGGCAGCAGCGAGCGCGGCAAGCATCGCGGTCGCGCCAGGACGTACCACGCCGGCGTGGCGCACCATCAGCAACATCAGCACTGTCAGCGGCAGGCTCATTGAGACGATCGCGCGTGCGCATTCGCCACTGTGCGTCTCCAGCGCGAAGGCGGCCATGCCTTGCGTGGCGTAATCGGCCAGGCAACCCCAGCCGATCCCGCTCAGCCACAGGCCCAGTGGCAGCACCGGCAGCCAGGCCCATGACGGCGATCGGCCGGGCACGCTGACCTGGAAGGCGGCATAAGCCGCGCACAGGCCGGTGAGCACGCTACCGATCCACTCCAGCGCCTGCGCTGGCTCGGACATCGCCTGCCAGAGGCCAGGGCGCAACCCGAAACTCGCGGCGATCATCGCGACCATGAGTGCAGCTGCCAGCGCCCAACGCAGCGTGCGCGTGCCAGGCGAAGCGATTGGCCTGACCGGCCTGGCGTGGCCCGCCAGTTGTTCGATCAGGGAACGGGTATCAGTCATGGTCATGCTCCTGGCCGCCGAGCTTTCGCTGCAGGGCCTTGATGGCGCGGTGGCAGGCAACCTTGAGCGAACCGACGCTTTGGTCGCTGCGCTCGGCCGCTTCGTTCAATGACAGCTCGTGCAGGCGCAACAATTGCACCGCCTCGCGCTGCCGGTCTGGCAGTCCCCCGACGGCCTCGTGCACGGCGCGCCGCAACTGCGCCTGCTCGAGTGACTGTTCGGGTGTGTGGCGGGCATCGGCGACATGTTCGACGGCCTCGTCACCGGCCTGCTCGTGTTGTGCGCGCCGAGTGCGCTGGCGCAGCGCGTCGATGCAGCGGCGCGTGGCGATCGTGCCAAGCCAGGGCTTGAACGGCCGGCCCGGTTCGTAGGTGTGCCGGATCTCGTGCACCACGATCAGGATTTCCTGGACCATGTCCTCGGCATCCTGCTCCTGGCGCAAGTGGCGGCGCGCAATCGCGCGCAGGTAAGGCGCGATTGCGACCAGCAGGCGATGGTAGGCCGTGCGATCGCCGGTCTGTGCGCGTGCCATCCAGTCGGCCCATGACGCGGAAGCATCCGGGCCATCGGCACCTGGCCGTGGCTGACCGCGCTCGGCAGTGTGGTCTTCGACGGTACTCGACATGCGGCGGCCAGGCCCCGGGAACGGAACGATCGTTCCCATGGTGGGCCAGGGCGGCAGCGAAGCCAAGCTTGCCGGTGTCACGTCCGTCGCCGCCAGAACAGGTGGTCGAGCGACAGCGCGCTTGGTCCACGCGCCGCCAGGTACAGCAGGCAGGCCGCCCATACGGCATGCGTCGGCCACGCGTCGGGATACACGAATACCTCGATCACCAAGGTCATGCCGAGCAAGCCGAGCGCGGCAAATCGCGTGCCCAGGCCGAGGACCAGCAACAGCGGCAAGATGTGCTCGGCCGTTGCCGCCATCGGCGCGGCCAATTCCGCAGGCAGGAATGGCAAGCGGTACTCGGTACGGAACAGTTCCAGCGCACCTTCGGAAATATGCGGCCAGCCCAGCTGCACGTGGCGTCCGATCGGATCCAGCACGAGTCCTTCGATCTTGGTCTGGCCCGACAGCCAGAACGTTGCACCGATACCGATGCGGGCCAGCAAGGCAATGAAACCATGCGGAATGCGTTCGAGCCAGGCGACGATTGCCTTGATGAGGTTGCTCATGCGGCGTCCTGTTGTCCGGAGTCGGGATTGCAATGCAGGTCGGTCACCAGGCCGTGCTCAAGCAACAGCGCGAAGTTCGCAGCGGTATCGGCGCGGGGCTCGCTTGCAGCCGAGTACGCAAAGGCATCCGCGAGGCAGGCTCCCTT
>JBBRZU010000114.1:0-8073 GCA_038236425.1 Lysobacterales bacterium | reverse complement strand
GCGCGGGTACGAGGCCTGGTTGGTGCGCTTGCCGAAGCCGTTCTCGCTGGCGGTAAGGATATCGCCCTCGCCATCGACCACGATCATGCTGCACACGTGTTCGCCGGGCGCCAGGCGCATGCCGCGCACGCCGGTGGCGGTGCGGCCCATGGAGCGGACCTCCGACTCGTCGAAACGCACGGCTTTGCCATTGGACGCAAACAACATCACGTCGCGCTGGCCATCGGTCAGCTGGACATCCACCAGGGCATCGCCCTCGTCCAGGTTGATCGCCCAGATGCCGACCGTGCGCGGGCGCGAGTAGTCCGACAACGGCGTCTTCTTGACGGTACCGTTGCGGGTGGCAAAGAACACGAAGCGATCGTCGGTGTACTCACGCACTGGCAGCACGGCCTGCACTTTTTCGCCTTCTTCCAACGGGATCCAGTTGATGATCGGGCGGCCGCGCGAATTCGGGCCCGCGTCCGGCAACTGGTACACCTTGAGCCAGAACACCCGGCCGGCACTGGTGAAGGTCAGCAGCGTGTCATGGGTGTTGACCACCCACAGACGCTCGATGAAATCTTCTTCCTTCACCGCCGTGGCAGAGCGACCCTTGCCACCGCGCTTCTGCGCGCGATAGGCGGTGGTCGGTTGGCGCTTGGCATAGCCGGCGTGACTGAGCGTCACCACGACATCCTCGGACTCGATCAGGTCGAGCACGTCGAGGTCTTCCTCGCTGGCACGGATCTCGGTGCGGCGGTCGTCGCCGAATTCCTCGACCAGGTTGTGCAGTTCGGTGCGGATCACGTCCAGCAACACCGCGGGATGTTCGAGGATGCGGATCAGGCCAGCGATGGTGTCGAGCAGCTGGCGGTATTCGTCGGTGAGCTTTTCCTGTTCCAGCCCGGTCAGGCGGTTCAGGCGCATCTCCAGGATTTCCTTGGCCTGGACCTCGGTCAGGCGGTAGCCATCGGCGACCAGTCCGAATTCCTCGCCCAGGTCTTCCGGACGCGAGGCGCCCGAACCGGCGGCGCCCAGCAGCGCGCTGACCAGCCCCGGATCCCAGCGCTTGTCGAGCATGCGGTCGCGGGCGACCTGCGGGCTCTCGGAAGTCTTGATCAGCTCGATCATCTCGTCGATGTTGGCCAACGCAACCGTGAGGCCCTCGAGGATGTGGGCGCGGGCGCGGGCCTTGCGCAGCTCGAAGATGGTGCGACGGGTGACCACTTCGCGGCGATGGCGCACGAAGGCCTCGAGCATCTGCTTGAGGTTGAGCAGCTGCGGTCGGCCATCCACCAGGGCAACCATGTTGATGCCGAACACGCTCTCCATCTGGGTCTGCTGGTAGAGGTTGTTGAGCACCACCTCGGCCGACTCGTTGCGCTTGATCTCGATGTAGATGCGCATACCGTCCTTGTCGGACTCGTCGCGCAACTCGGTGATGCCCTCGAGCTTCTTTTCCTTGACCAGCTCGGCGATTTTCTCGATCAACCGCGCCTTGTTCACCTGGTAGGGCAACTCGGTGACGATGATCGACTCGCGACCGTTGTCCTCGTTGACCTCGACCTCGGCCCGCGCCTTCATGCGCACCCGGCCGCGGCCGGTGTGGTAGGCGGCATGGATGCCGGCGGCACCATTGATGATGCCCGCGGTCGGGAAATCCGGGCCGGGGATGTACTGCATGATGTCGCTGATGCTGATGTCGGGATCGTCGATCAGCGCGATCACCGCGCGCACCACCTCGGTGAGGTTGTGCGGCGGGATATTGGTGGCCATGCCGACCGCGATGCCGGCGGAGCCGTTGATGAGCAGGTTCGGCACCCGTGTCGGCATGACCGTGGGCTCGAGTTCCTTCTCGTCGTAGTTGGGCTGGAAATCGACGGTGTCCTTGTCGATGTCGGCCATGAGCTGGTGCGTGATCCGCGCCATGCGCGCCTCGGTGTAACGCATCGCGGCGGCCGAGTCGCCATCCACCGAACCGAAGTTGCCCTGCCCGTCCACCAGCAGGTAACGCAGCGAGAACGGCTGCGCCATGCGCACCAGGGTGTCGTACACCGACTGGTCGCCGTGCGGATGGTATTTACCAATCACATCACCGACGATTCGCGCGGATTTGTAGTAGGGCTTGTTGGAGTGCGCGCCAAGCTCATGCATGGCAAACAGGACGCGTCGGTGCACCGGTTTCAGGCCGTCGCGCACATCAGGGAGTGCGCGTCCCACGATCACGCTCATGGCGTAATCCAGGTAGCTTCGCCGCATCTCGTCCTCAAGGTTGACCGGGATGATTTCCTTCGCGAGATCTGCCATTCACAGGGTCCGTTCAGATGCTGTTCGGGCTCGTCCGGAGGGCTCCGGAGCAAGTCGTTTTCAAGACATCGGATTGTAGCAAATTACCGGCCCCGGGTCCGGCCTTTTTGCCGCGAAAAATCATGGATTTAGCGCATTGCGCCGGGGCCGAACATGGCCTGCATCCTGGCTGCGTCCGGATGCTCGATCACGCCCCGCTCGGTGACCAGCGCATCGATCAGCGCGGCAGGCGTCACATCGAACACCGGGTTGAAGGCCTGGATGCCTTCAGCGACGGTTCGAACCCCCGAAATGGACAGCAATTCATCACCATTGCGCTCCTCGATATGGATGGCAGCGCCGTTGGGCGTGGCCATGTCCACCGTGGAGGCCGGAGCCACCACCATTACCTTGACACCATGGTGCTTCGCGGCGATGGCGTGCTGGTAGGTGCCGATCTTGTTGGCAGTGTCGCCGTTGGCGCAGATGCGGTCCGCGCCAACGATCAGCCACTGCACGGCACCGGTCTGCATCAGGTGCGCGCCGGCTGCATCGGCGATCAGGGTGGCGGCGATGCCATCCTCGCGAAGTTCCCACACCGTCAGTCGCGCACCCTGCAGCCAAGGCCGGGTTTCGCCGGCAAATACCCGCGCGATGCGATGCATCGCAATGCCAGCGCGGATCACTCCGAGCGCGGTGCCGAAGCCCGCGGTAGCCAGGGAACCGGTATTGCAGTGCGTGAGCACACCGGAGCCAGGCGTCACCAGTGCGGCGCCGAGTGCGCCCATGTGCCGATTGGCGGCCAGGTCTTCGCGCTCGATGTCGCGGGCTTCGCGCTCGGCGACTTCGCGCCAGTCCGCGCCAGCGTTGGCGATTGCGCTGCGCATGCGCGCGATTGCCCACATCAGATTGACCGCGGTGGGGCGCGAACTGCCCAGCGCGTCCAGTTGCGGTTGCATTGCGATCAGTGCAGCCGCGCCGTTGCTTGCATCCACGCCGCGGGCAGCGAGCACCACGCCGTAGGCCGCCGCGATGCCGATCGCCGGTGCTCCACGTACCACCAGGTCGGTGATCGCCGCCGCCACGGCGGCGCAGTCGGCACAGACCAGATATTCCACGGTAAAGGGCAGCTTGCGCTGGTCGAGCAATTCGAGTTGGTCGCCCTGCCAGCGGATCGGGCGCACGTGGTCGTAGCGATCGAAATCGATTGCCTGCCCGTCGCTGTTGCTGATGGTCTGTTCCATGAACCGATTGTATCGCGGACCTCCCTGCCCTCACGACGGCAGCAGCGAGGGCGGGTATGCTTGGGCCATGTCCCGCGCCCGCGCTGCCGGAACCACCCCAGCCGCACCGGCGCCCCTGCGGGCCGAGTCAGGCATCGAGCCACTGTTGCATGCGTCCTGCGTCAAGGCCGGCGCCGCAGCGGCCTTGCAGGTCGCGCTCGACCGACTGCCATTGCTCAAGCCGATGCTGCCGCGCGCGATCACCAATGCCGCGCGCGGCGACGCACCCGAACGGATCCAACGCCTGCTGGTGAAGGAAATCTATGCGCGCTACCACGTGCGCCCGGCCGGCTGGGAAATAGAGGGCATCCTGGCGGTCGCACAGACGCAGAGCGTGCTCACGCCGCTGGCGACGCAGGAAGGCCTGAAGGGATTGATGCGCGCCTGGGTTCCTGAAACTTTCAGCAGTCCGCTGATCCGCTTCACGCCACTGGAACCGCTGGTCACTGCGACCGCGCGCGCAATCGCGGCAACCTGGGCGGCCGGCCGTTATGCCGACAGCGTCTGCAGGCTGCGTCGCGCGGGCGCCGACTGGCTGCCCGCGCCGCTCGCCGATGCCATGAACCTGGCCCCGGCGACCCTGCGGCGCTGGAGCACGGAAGCACTCACGCTTGCCCTGCCGCCGCTGCGCCTGGCCACGCGCTGGGGACTGCGTGCCGCCGAGGTGGCCGCGCCCTCGATCTTCCGGCCAGCCGCAGCGCCCGCCGAAGCACGCCGCGCGCGCGGCGCGCCCGCAGTCGGCAAGCGCGCGCCGGCAAAAGCATCGGCAAGCGCAAAGACAATCCCACCGGCCAAGCCCAAAGCAGGCGCGCCGGCAAAACCTGCTGCCAAGGCGCAGACCGTCCGGCCGAAGCCGGGCGATCGCAGCGTACGAAAGCGCAGCAAGCTTCGGTAGCGCCGGTGCTCCGAACTGTGGCGACCGACACGCGGGCAACGTTGTCTAGCGCCAGCGCAGACTCTATGGTGGCGGCATGCCCCCCAACCTGATCGTCGCAAGCGCAAGCCTCGCCCTGGCGGCCACCGCGATCGTGCTCGCCTGGGTGCAGCGGCGCAAAGCGGCGCTGGCCGTCGCACGCGCGGGCGCCGCAGAGGCGGACGCCGCGCACGCGCGTGCCGAGGCTGGAGCCGTGCGCAAGGCGCAGGAGGCGCGCGGCAATGACCTGGCCCTGCTCGGGCGCTACGGCAATCTGCTGATTGGCTGCACTGACCTGGCCGAAGCCCTGCAGATCAGCCAGCAGATGTTGTCACTCATGCTGCCCGACAGCGCCGGTACCATTTATCCGCTGATGGATGGCGAGGGTCTGGCCGAAGCGACGCACCTGTGGGGCATGCACGCCGCCGAAACCCGGCTGCAGGCCAGCGCCGAGGAATGCTTGTGCACGCAGTCGCGCCGCCCGCACCAGTCAGATGGCGCGGCTGATGGATCGTGCGCGCATGTCATCGCACCGGACGCAGCGGCTGGCGTGGTCCATACCACCTGCATCCCGCTGGTTGCGCAGGGCGAATCGCTGGGCTGGCTCTACCTCAGTGCGTCAGGCGCCGGCCCGATGCCGAAGCTCGCACTCGCAGTAGCTGCAGCAGACCAGCTCGCGCTGGCGCTCGCCAACCTCAAGCTGCGCCAAAGCCTGCGCGACCTGTCGGTGCGCGATCCACTCACCGGCCTGTTCAACCGGCGCTACCTGAGCGAATCGCTGGCTCGGGAAATCGCCCGCGCCAAGCGGCGCAAGCTGCACGTGTCGGTGATGGCATTCGACCTGGACCACTTCAAGGATTTCAACGACCGCTACGGACACGCTGCCGGTGACGCCGTGCTGGTCGCGTTCGCGCGCATCCTGCAATCGAATTCGCGCAGCGAGGATATCGCCTGCCGCCAGGGTGGCGAGGAATTCGTGCTGATCCTGCCCGAGATGGGACTCGACGTGGCGCTGCGCCGTGCCGGCGACCTGATGCAGGCCCTCGCCCGGCTCAACCTCATGCACGAAGGCCACGTATTGCCGGCGCTCACCAGTTCGATCGGCGTAGCGCTGTATCCGCAACACGGTGAAACCCCCGAGTCGCTGCTCGCACAGGCCGACCAGGCGCTGTATGCGGCGAAGGGGCAGGGGCGCAATCGGGTTGCAGTTGCCGGAGAGTCCGCCACGGATGCCGGAGCCGGAGCCTGAGCCTGAGCGCGGCCTGCGCGCAGGAAAAACCGCCGCGCCACCCGGAATCGAGCTGCGTCAGGCGCGATCGAACGGGAAGCTGATCGCGTCCGCAAGTTTGTCGCTGCCAAGCATCGCCATCAGCAAGCGGTCCACACCCAAGGCGACCCCCGAACAATCCGGCAGGCCCTGCAGGGCATCGAGCAGGTGCCCGTCCAGCGGCGCGCGCGCCGTACCGCGCTTCTGCCGGCGGCTCTGGTCACGATCGAAGCGTTCACGCTGTTCGCCGGCATCACTCAACTCGCGATAGCCGTTGGCCAGTTCGACCTGCCCCAGGTAGACCTCGAAGCGTTCCGCCACCGGCACATCGCCCTGGCGCACGCGCGCCATTGCAGCCTGGCTCTTCGGGAAGTCATAGACCATCAGGACGCGGTGGTCGGGGAAGGCAGGCTGGATCAGGTGGGTCATCAGCAGATCCAGCCAATCGTCACGCGTCAGGCCCTCGTCATCGATGCCGAACAGCGCCAGCGGCGCACGCAACTCACCTTCGTTGGCGGTCAGTGGATCGATGCCGAGCTGTTCCTGGTAGACCTGCCGGTAACTGGCCTCGCGCACGGACACGCCACGGCCGACCATGCGCATGGCCTCGCGGACCAGTTCGGCGCATTCATCCATCAACTGATGGTGTGTCCAGCCCAGCCGGTACCACTCGAGCATCGTGAACTCGGGATTGTGCAGGCGGCCATGCTCGCCGTCGCGGAAAACGCGGCCCAGCTCATAGCAACTGCCGACGCCGGCTGCGAGCAGGCGCTTCAACGGGTATTCCGGCGACGTGCGCAGCCAACGCGGTGCAGCACCGGCGCCAGCGGGCCCGTTGAAGCGGGTCGCGAAACTCTCGATGTTGGGGTCGCTGTTGGCGGCTGCGGAGAGCATCGGCGTTTCCACCTCGAGCACACCGCGCTCGGCGAAGAAGCGCCGGATCATCGCGTTCAACCGCGCGCGCAAATCGATTGCCTGCAGGGTTGCAGTGGGTTGCCAGTCGCTCATGAGGTCATCGCCATGGCCAGCATGGTCAGTCGTTTCCGGCCAGGAAGGCAAGCAGCGCGGCTTCGTCCCACACCTCGATGCCCAGTTCGCGCGCTTTTTCCAGCTTGGATCCGGCCGCCTCGCCTGCAACCACCAGCGAGGTCTTCTTGGAGACGCTGCCGGCCACCTTGGCGCCCAGCGCCTCCAGTCGCGCGGCCGCTTCATCCCGGGTGAGCGAGGCCAGCCCGCCGGTCAGGACCACGGTCTTGCCCACCAGGGGGCCAGCCATGTTTGCCTGCGGCGGTCCCTCCGGCCACTGCAGGCCGGCGCTGCGCAGGGCGGTGATGACGCCATGGTTGTGCGGCTCGGCGAAAAAGGTGGCGATGCGCGCGGCGACGATCGGCCCGATGTCCGGTACTTCGCGCAGCCGCGCCTGGTCCGCGGCCATGACTGCGTCGAGCGAACCGAACTGCCGCGCCAGCGTCTTGGCCGTGGATTCGCCGACCTCGCGGATGCCCAGCGCGAACAGCAGCCGCTCGAGCGTGGTCTGCCGGCTGCGATCGATCGAGGCCACCAGGTTTTCGGCCCACCTGGTCGCCACCTTGCCCTGGCGGACGGTCTCGGGCTGGGTTCCGTCGCGCTGGTCGGCGCGGCGGCGCATCTCGAGGAAATCATCGAGCGACAAAACGAAGAAGTCTGCGACCGTGCGGACGAAATCCAGGTCCACGAGGTCCTCGATGATGCGATCACCCAGGCCCTCGATGTCCATCGCCCGGCGCGAGGCAAAATGGATCAGCGATTGCACGCGTTGCGCCGGACAGACCAGTTCGCCGCTGCAACGTGCCGCCACCTCGCCTTCCTCACGCACGATCTGCGAACCACAGGCAGGACAAACAGTGGGCATGGCGAACGGCGGATGGATCGGCGCGCCCTGCGCATCCATGGGGCGCGCATCAAGCACCACGCTGACCACTTCCGGAATGACGTCACCGGCGCGGCGCACGATCACGCTGTCGCCCGCGCGCACGTCCAGGCGGGCGACCTGGTCGGCGTTGTGCAGGGTTGCATTGGTCACCACCACGCCCGCGACGCTGACCGGCGCCAGCCGTGCGACCGGCGTGATCGCACCCGTGCGTCCCACCTGCACGTCGATCGCTTCGACCGTGGTGGTCTGCTCCTGTGCCGGGAATTTGTGCGCAAGCGCCCAACGCGGAGCGCGCGACACGAAACCGAGTTGCTCCTGCTGCTCGAGCCGGTCGAGCTTGTACACCACGCCATCGATGTCATACGGCAAGCCATCGCGGGCGCTGCCGATCCGCGCGAAGTACGCCAGCAGGCCGTCCACGCCACGCGCG
>JBBRZU010000113.1:0-8436 GCA_038236425.1 Lysobacterales bacterium | reverse complement strand
TGGTCACGCTTGCCCTGTGCGGCAGCCGCATCACCGCGCAGCTCGGAAGCAATGGCCGGATACAGGGGCTTGGCGCCAAGCGCATCGATCTGCTTGAGGGCCAGGTCGGGCTTGCCTGCAATCAGCTGCAGGCGTGCGAGACGCAGTTCCAGCAGTTCCTTGAACTCCGGGCGCTGGAACGAGGATTCAGCCGAGCTCAGCAAGCGGATCGCTTCTGCCGTCTTGTTGCCTGACTGAAGGTACGCGGCCTGCCGCAGCACGGCCAACTGCGCATACGGCGTATCGGCGTACTTGTCTGCCAGCTGCGACTCGAAGGTCTTGGCCTTGGTCACATCTTTGGCTTCGAGCGCCTGGGTGTAGGCGTGGAACTGCGTCGCCGCCTCTTCCTGGTGGTGTGCACCCTTGCCCTGCCACCACTGCCAGCCGAAAACCAGCGCCAGGCCCAGCGTGATGCCGGTGATGAGGGAACTGCCGTTGTTGCGCAGCCAGCGCTGGACGAGTTCGCCCTGTTCGTGTTCGTCGAGATCCATCGTGGGTTCTTTTTCGGCCGGGAATCCGGTCGTTGTCGTGGAAGGGGTGCCGGCTCCGGGTCAGTCGCTGGTTACCGGGTGCAGGCTGCCGTCAGAGGATACCGTAAAGCGCGCAACCTTCGCCGTCCGGTAGGGCGAGAGGTCGAGCGGTGAATTGCCGGAAAAGGCATCCACTGCAGCCGCGTCACCGATCATCACGCGGATTGCCCGGCCCGGCCCATAGCGCCGTTCAGCACCGGCGCCGACCAGTCCGCGCTCCAGCGCGACGCCGTCGGCCCCGAGCACTTCGATCCAGCTGTCGCCGCGAAAACGGAGCTGGATTTCGCCAGCCTGCGCCGCAGCGCCCGACGCCGCAGGCCCGATGGCCGCATCGCCTGCGCCCGCGGTTGCATTGAACGGCGCGGGTTCCGTGATGGTGGAATCGGCCGACAAGGGCTGCGTTGCGGGTTCGACCGGCGCAGTCGCCGCCACTGACGGACCCGGTGTTGCCGAGGCAACCAGCGTGCCCGGCGCATCAGCCTGCGTCGCGCCGGGCAGGCGGCCCTGGAGAAACCAGATGCCCGCTGCAATCGCCGCGATCACGGCGACAGTGAGGGCAAGCCGCGCGAGGGTGCCAAGGCGACGATCCAGGCGACGGCGCGGCGGGACATTGCCCACCGAGGCCAGTTGCGGTTGCTGCGTGCCCTTGACCACTTCATCGGCGATAGAAATCGGCAAACCGAGCAACCTGGCGTAGCTGCCCAGGTAGCTGCGTACAAAAATCGGAGCACCAAGGCGGCCCCAGTCTTCCTTCTCGATTGCATCGAGCACGGCAACCGGCAGCTTCAGCTGCTGCGCCGCGGCCTCGATGCTCCAGCGTGCCTTTTCCCGCGCGTGCCTGAAGCGCAGGCCGATCGGATCTTCGAACAATGTGTCCTGGTAAGAGTCCTCGGTCATGGTGCCTTTGGCCCCTCCGCGGTGGGCAGGTAATCCGGAAATTGCTCATGCAGGCGTTGGCGATAACGTGCGGCCGCCATTTGATCACCCGCTGCTTCTTCGATTCGCGACGACAACGCCAGGGTGGCTGCATCGGCGCCGAGTGCATCGCGGCGCTGCGCGAAGGCGCGCGCTTCGAGCAACTTGCCCTGGCGAAACTCTGTCTCGGCCAACAGGTACAGCAGTTGCTGGTCTTCCGGTGCAGACTCGAGCGCCTGGCGGAAATAGCCTTCGGCGCGCTCCAGTCGCTTGGCCTGCAACGCACATTTTCCGGCGTTCGACAGAATCTGCATCGGATCCTGGTAATTCCGATCGCGCATTGCGCGGACGAACTCGGCATCCGCCTGGTCAGGATGGCCGTGTTCGCACAGCCAGGCCCCGTGCACGTTCAGAACCGCGCCGGCCGTCGGGGCGAGTTTCATCGCCTTGTCCAGGCTGCGTTCTGCCTTCCGCTCGTCGCCAGCCGCCTGGTAGACCATCGCGAGCATCAATTGGACATTCGCCGAGTTCGGATCGCTGCCTTCCGCCTTTTGCGCATATTCGAGCGCGCGGGCCGTCTGTTTCTGGGCCAGGTAGTTTTCCGCCAAGCCCAGGTTGGCGCGTCCTTCCAAAGTCAGGACGCGCGGCCCGGCCGAGGTTCTTGCCGGCGTCGCGGAGCACGCTACGCATAGCAGGAGCATCAACCCTGCAGAAATCACCAGCCGCAAGGGTGGCTCAGGCCGCTGCATCGGGAGCGCCCTGCGCCTGCAGCCGCCGGTTGAAATCGGCCTGCCTGCGCGTGCGGTCGAGCACCTGGCCCTTGAGCTGTCCGCAAGCCGCGTCGATGTCATCGCCGCGCGTGCGTCGGACCATCGTCAGTACCTTGGAGTCGAGCAGGATGGTCTGGAAGTTGCGGATCACATCGTCGTCCGAGCGCTCGTAAACAGTACCCGGGAAGGGGTTGAACGGAATCAGGTTGACCTTGGCCGCATTGTCACGCTGCAGGCGCGCATCCATCTTGCGCATCAGCCGCGCCAGTGCGCGTGCGTGCGAAGGATCATCATTGATGCCCTTCATCATGGTGTATTCGAAGGTGATCGACGTGCGCGGCTTGCGCTCGGCGTAGCGCACGCAGGCATCCATCAATTCTGCGATCGGATATTTCTTGTTCAGCGGTACCAGCGTGGTGCGCAGCGCGTCGTCCGCTGCGTGCAGCGAAACGGCGAGCGACACGTCGCTGGCTTCGGACAGCTTGTCGATCATCGGCACCAGCCCGGCGGTGGACAGGGTGACACGCTTGTTGGCCAGGCCGAAGCCGTTGTCGTCGCGCATCAGCGCCATCGCCCGGACCACGTTGTCGAAGTTCAGCAGCGGCTCGCCCATGCCCATCATCACCACATTGGTCAGCTTGCGCTGGTGGTGCGGCACGTTGCCCAGGTGCTTGGCGGCGACCCAGACCTGGCCGATGATCTCGGCCGTGCTCAGGTTGCGGTTGAAGCCCTGGGTGCCGGTCGAGCAGAACGTGCAGGCCAGCCCGCAGCCCACTTGGCTGGACACGCACAGCGTGCCGCGTCCCTTGTCGGGGATGAACACGCACTCGATGGCATTGCCGCCATCCATGCCCAGCAGCCACTTGTGGGTTCCGTCGGCGGACGGCTTTTCAAACAGGACCTTTGGCGGGACGACTTCGGCATGCTGCTCGAGCTTGGCCCGAAGTTCCTTGCCCAGGTCGGTCATTTCCGCAAAGTCGGTGACGTGCCGGTGGTACATCCACTTCATCACCTGCGTCGCGCGGAAGCGCTTCTCGCCGAGGACGTCGGCGAAGAAGTGTTCCAACCCCGGGCGATCGAGGTTGAGCAGGTTGGTTCGGGTGGAAGCCTCGGTCACATCGGGTCCGTGTCGGTTTTCAAGATCTGCCTGCGCCTCAGCGCGGGCACAACTCGGTGGCGGCGAAGAAGTAGGCTGTTTCGACGGCCGCGTTCTCAAGGCTGTCGGAACCGTGCACGGCGTTGGCGTCGATGCTCTGAGCAAAATCGGCGCGGATGGTTCCCTCAGCTGCGTCCTTCGGGTTGGTCGCGCCCATCAGGTCGCGGTTCTTGGCCACGGCGCCCTCACCCTCCAGAACCTGGATCATCACCGGGCCCGAGCTCATGAACTCGACCAGGGCGCCGAAGAACGGGCGCTCGCGGTGCACGGCGTAGAAGCCCTCGGCCTCGCGGCGCGACAGGTGCTTCATCTTCGCCGCAACGATGGTCAGGCCGGCAGCCTCGAAGCGCGCATAGATCTGGCCGATCGCGTTCTTGGCGACGGCATCGGGCTTGATGATTGAAATGGTGCGCTCCTGCGCCATGGGACGGTGCTCCGTAAGGGGGTTGGAAAAGGATGGGAAAACTCACTGAGTTTAGCAGAAGGGCTTGGGAATCAGGGAATTGCGCGGTGGCGCGACCGCCCCGCGACGGCGCTGTATAGGCATTTGTCCGCATCCTCCCCTATGCCGCACTGTCGGTGCCTTGACCCAACGAGCGTTCCAATCTACCCTTTGAAACGAGCGTTTCAAACCAGCAGCGGAAGCACAAACGGATGGCCACCACCCACTTCAATACCAAGGACCGGATTCTCGGCGCCGCCGAGGAGCTGTTTGCCCAGCATGGCTTCTCCGGCACGTCCCTGCGCCAGGTGACCAGCCGCGCCGACGTCAACATCGCCGCCGTCAACTACCACTTCGGTTCCAAGGAAAACCTCGTCAATGAGGTGTTCCGGCGACGGATGGACGAGATGAGCGAGCGCCGGATCCGCGAGTTGCGGACGGCGCAGGAAGAGCATCCTGGTGAGCTCGAGCCCATCCTCGCAGCCTTCATCGAACCGGCACTTGCGCTGACGGTGGATCGCCACGGCTCGGCCTTCGTCCGGGTGCTGGCGCGCGCGTACGCGGAAAAGAACGATCGCCTGCGCAAGTTCCTGTCCGACAACTATGGCCAGGTGCTGCGCGAATTCGCAAAGGCGCTGGCGCCCTGCCTGCCCCAACTGGGCAAGGAAGAGTTGTATTGGCGATTGGATTTCGTCGCCGGCGCCCTCACCTATGCCATGGCGGATTTTGGTTTGATCCGTCGCCCTGCCGGCGTATCCGAGCGTGCCCACGGCGACAAGGCGGCCGAGCACCTGATCCGGTTTGCCGCCTCGGGCCTGCGCGCCCCCTGAATCGTCGTCGGCGCTGCGCGTGCCGACGTCCCCTGCACATTTCCCTGTCCCTCCGGAGCCCACGATGTCGCAATTGAGAATCCGCAAGGTCGCCGTCCTCGGCGCCGGCGTGATGGGGGCGCAAATCGCCGCCCATCTCGTCAATGCCAAGGTCGAAACTGTCTTGTTCGACCTGGCCGCGAAGGAAGGTGACAAGAACGGCATCGTCCTCAAGGCGATCGCCAACCTGGGCAAGCTGTCGCCAGCGCCGCTGGCCGCAAAGGACCGCGCCGCCGCCATTGTTCCCGCCAACTACGACGAGAGCCTCGAGCTGCTGCGCGACTGCGACCTGATCATCGAGGCGATCGCTGAACGGCTGGACTGGAAGAAGGACCTGTACGCGAAGATCCTGCCCTTCGTGGGGCCGAAAACGATCTTGGCGTCCAACACTTCTGGCTTGTCAATCAATAGTTTGGCAGATGTTCTTGATGAGTCACTTCATCATCGCTTCTGTGGCGTCCATTTCTTCAACCCGCCCCGCTACATGCATCTGGCCGAGCTGATCCCGTGCGCGTCCACCGATGCCTCTGTGCTGGAAGGGTTGGAAGGCTTCCTGGTCACGACACTGGGCAAGGGCGTTGTCTACGCCAAGGACACTCCGAACTTCATCGGCAACCGGATCGGCGTGTTCTCGATCCTGTCCACCCTGCACCACACCGCTGCCTTCGGCCTGGGCTTCGATGCGGTGGATGCACTGACCGGCCCCCTGCTCGGGCGGCCGAAATCGGCCACCTATCGCACCTCGGACGTGGTCGGCCTGGACACGATGGCGCATGTCATCAAGACCATGGCGGACACGCTCCCCGAGGACCCCTGGCATCGCTACTTCAAAGCGCCGGAGTGGTTGCAGGCCTTGATTGCCAAGGGCGCGCTGGGACAAAAGACCGGCGGCGGCATCTTCCAGAAGCGCGGCAAGGACATCGTCGTGCTCGACCTGGCCTCGGCTGATTACCGCCCGGCGACGGGCGCGGCGGATTCAGACATCGTCGAAATCCTGAAGCTGAAGGATCCGGCCGAGAAATTCTCCCGCCTGCGTGCCAGCAGCAATCCGCAGGCGCAGTTCCTGTGGTCGGTATTCCGCGACCTGTTCCATTACAGCGCGTTCCATCTTGAATCCATCGCCGACACCGCGCGTGACGTGGACCTGGCAATCCGCTGGGGCTACGGATGGAACCTGGGTCCGTTCGAAACCTGGCAGGCCGCAGGTTGGAAGCAGGTCACCGGCTGGATCCGCGAAGACATCGCTGCGGGCAAGACCATGTCGGACGCGCCATTGCCGGCGTGGGTTGATGCGCAAGACGGCGTGCATGCTGCGGAGGGCAGCTACAGCCCCGCCCGCAACGCACTGGTGCCCCGCTCGTCCAATCCGGTCTACCAGAGCCAGCGCTTCCCCGATCCGATGCTGGGCGAGCGCTTCCCGCCCGGCGAGACGGTGTTCGAAACCGATGCCGTGCGCATGTGGCACGACGGTGATGGCATCGCGGTGCTTGGCTTCAAGACCAAGATGAACACCGTCAGCGACGGCGTGATTGCCGGCATCCAGCAAGCGATCGACATCGCCGAGCAGGATTTCCAGGGCCTGGTGCTGTGGCAGAACCGCGAACCGTTCTCGGCCGGTGCCGACCTGTCCGGCGCGATGGCGTCGCTTGCGGCAGGCAAGGTTGATGAGTTCTCGGCGATGGTGGCCAACTTCCAGGCCACCAGCATGCGCGTCAAGTACGCGCTGGTGCCCGTGGTCGCGGCGGTGCGCGGCATGGCGCTGGGCGGCGGTTGCGAGTTCCAGATGCACGCAGCGCGCACCGTTTTCGCCCTCGAGAGCTATGTGGGCCTGGTGGAAGCAGGCGTTGGCCTGCTTCCGGCAGGCGGCGGCCTGAAGGAAATCGCGACCCGCGTCGGCCTTGCGGCTGGCCAGGGCGGCGATGTCTTTGCCGGCCTGCGCCCGTACTTCGAGACGGTGGCGATGGGCAAGGTGTCGGCATCTGCTTTCGAAGCGCAGGAAATGAAACTGGCGCGCGACAGCGACGTCGTGGTGTTCAACGCTTACGAATTGCTGCATGTCGCCCGCGCCCAGGCACGTGGCCTGGCCGAAGCCGGCTGGCGCCCTGCCCTGCCGCCCCGCCAGATTCCCGTGGCCGGCGACGTGGGCATCGCGACTTTCAAGATGATGCTGGTGAACATGCTCGAGGGCCGTTTCATCTCCGAGCACGACATGGAAGTGTCCACCCGGATCGCCACGGTGTTGTGCGGCGGCGAGATTGATCGCGGCTCGCTGGTGGACGAGGAGTGGTTGCTGCGCCTGGAGCGCGAGCACTTCGTGGCGCTGGCGCTGATGCCCAAGACGCAAGAGCGCATCGCCTACACCCTGAAGAATGGCAAGCCCCTACGGAATTGACTGGAGCGTATCGATGAGCAAGCAGACACAGGACGCCTACATCGTCGCCGCCACCCGCACTCCCGTGGGCAAGGCGCCGCGCGGGGCGTTGCGCAATGCCCACCCGGCCGACCTGCTCGCGCATGTCCTGCGCGCGGTGGTCGGGCAGGCACCGGGCATCGACCAGACGCGGATTGACGATGTCATCGTCGGCTGCGCGATGCCCGAGGGCGAGCAGGGAATGAACGTGGCACGGATCGGCGCATTGCTCGCCGGCCTGCCGGAAACCACGGCCGCGCAGACGGTCAACCGCTTCTGCTCCTCCGGCCTGCAGGCCGTGGCGCTGGCTGCGGACCGGATCCGGCTCGGTGAAGCCGACCTGATGCTGGCCGGCGGTGTCGAGTCGATGAGCATGGTGCCCATGATGGGCAACAAGGTGGCGATGAGCCCCTCGGTGTTTACCGATGACCACATCGCGATCGCCTACGGCATGGGCATCACCGCCGAAAAGGTTGCCGAACAGTGGAACGTGTCGCGCCAGGACCAGGATGCGTTCGCGCTGGCATCGCACCAGCGCGCGCTCGCCGCAATCGCCTCGGGCGAATTTTCCGACGAAATCACACCGTTTTCGATCATCTCCCATCAGCCCGACGCGGATGGCAAAGTGAAAACGCGCGAGATCATTCTGCGCAACGACGAAGGTCCACGCGCCGATACCAGCGCCGAGGGCCTGGCCAAGTTGCGCCCGGTGTTCCGCGCTGGCGGCAGCGTGACTGCGGGAAACAGTTCGCAGATGTCCGATGGTGCGGCCGGCGTGCTGTTGGCCTCCGCCCAGGCGATCAAGGACTACGGCCTCACGCCGCTGGCGCGCTTCGTCGGCTTTTCTGTCGCTGGCGTCAAGCCGGAGATCATGGGCATCGGCCCGAAGGAAGCGATTCCCAAGGCGCTCAAGCAGGCCGGCCTGAGTCGTGACCAGATGGACTGGATCGAGCTTAACGAAGCCTTTGCCGCGCAGGCGCTGGCCGTGATGCGCGACCTGGGCCTGGATCCGGCCAAGGTCAACCCGCTCGGCGGCGCGATCGCGCTCGGCCATCCACTTGGTGCGACCGGCGCGGTGCGTGTTGCCACGCTGGTGCACGCGATGCGCCGGCACAAGCTCAAGCACGGCATGGTGACCATGTGCATCGGCACCGGCATGGGCGCCGCGGGAATTTTCGAAGCGGTCTGACAGCGACGGCAACGGCGCATATCGACCATGGTCGGCATGCGCTTCCGATGCGCGGTAGCAGTCAGCGTCGCGGAAGGATATGGAACTGGCAGCCTAGCCGCTAGCATGGCGGCTGA
>JBBRZU010000112.1:0-8618 GCA_038236425.1 Lysobacterales bacterium | reverse complement strand
CCGCTCCCACAAGAAGCCGCTCCCACAGAAGTCGCTCCCACAGGTTGGTTATGCCCTGGCTTGAACTGTCATTGCGCTGCCGCGCGTCCGACGAGGCGCGGCTCGAGGCCGCGCTGGAAGACCTCGGCGCGCTGTCGGTGTCGCTGCTCGATGCCGCCGATGCCGACAACGAACGCGCCATCCTCGAGCCCGGCGTGGGTGAACTGCCGCTGTGGCCGGAGCTGACGATGCTGGCCCTGTTCGATGAAGGCATGCACCAGGAACTGCTGCTGCACGCGCTCGAAGCCTGGGATCCGAGGCTGGACCTGGGCAGCGCCGAATTCCGCATCGTCGCCGACCAGGATTGGGAGCGCGCGTGGATGGACCAGTACGCGCCGATGCGCTTCGGCACGCGTACCTGGATCGTGCCCTGGAACATGGACGCGCCGCCGGAATCCGCAGGCGGCGCAATCCTGCGACTGGATCCGGGGCTGGCCTTCGGCTCGGGCACCCACCAGACCACCGCGCTGTGCCTGGCGTGGCTCGACTCGCTGTCGGCCGAAGGCGCGCTCGACGGCGCCACCGTGCTCGACGTCGGCTGCGGCTCGGGCATCCTGGCCCTCGCGGCACTCAAGCTTGGCGCAGCGCGCGCAGTCGGCGTGGACAATGATCCGCAGGCATTGGCGGCGACGGCAGACAACGCCGAACGTAATGGCCTGGCCAGCCAGATCAGCGTGTACGCACCCGAAGACGCGCCCGAAGCCCACTATCCGATTGTGCTGGCGAACATCCTGGCCGTGGCATTGGACGCACTGGCCGAGCAACTCGCCGCGCGGGTCGCCCCGGGTGGATGCATCGCGCTCTCGGGCATCCTTGCCGGACAGGAGCAGGCGCTGCTGGCGCGCTACGCCCCCTGGTTCGAGCAGTTGCAGGTTGCGCAGCAGGACGACTGGATGCGCATCACCGGCATCCGCCGCCTGCATGATCTCGGTAGCGCGCCGTGAGCCCGTCGCCGGAATTCGTCGCGCCCAAGGCCGCGCCCGCCGAACCGGTGTGGCGCCGATATCGGGCCTGGGCGCTCATTCCGCTGCTGGTGCTGCTGCTGGTATTGCAGGTGCTGGTTGCTGATCGCACGCGCCTGGCACTTGATGCGCAGTGGCGCCCACGCATCGTCGCCCTGTGCGGCGTGCTCGGTTGCAGCGTGCCGGACTGGCACGAGCCTGCCGCGTTCCACGTCACCTCGCGCGAGATGCGACCGCATCCGTCCGCGCCGGGCGCGCTGTTGTTATCGGCGACGTTCCGCAACGACGCCGCCTTCGCGCAACCCTGGCCCAACCTGCAGGTCTCACTGGCCAATCCCGAAGGCGAGTCGCTCGGCCTGCGGCAATTTGCGCCGAGCGAATACCTGGGCGGTGACCCGGCCAACAGGCACATCGCACCCGGCCAGTCGGCGGCCGTCAGCCTGGCGCTGATGGATCCGGGCAAGCGCGCGGTGAGCTTCGACCTCGGGTTCCAGTAGTCGAGTCGTACCAGGCAGTGCACGCCAGCGAATGGCGACGACGCACTGCCGCTGGCCGGGGGCGCGGAGCGGGGTGCGGGTCGGCTGGAGCAATCGCCGATTGCAGGCCTGTGCAATGCGTCGCGAAATTTGCGGCCAGGGCGCACGAATCTCGTTGGCGATTGCGAGGCGACGCGGGTAGACTGACCCTCCGCCGGAACAGGCGGTCCCGATGGCGATGGCGCAAGCCACACGATCCGCCAACGGGAAGGGGAAAATCCGGAGCCTGCGCTTTGAACGCATCACTTGCACTGCGCGCTGAACCCGCGCCCATCACGCATCCGCAACCTGCGTTGCGCGACTACGTCGCCAAGGCCGTGCGCCGCTATCTGCTGGATCTTGGCGATTGCGATTCGCACGAGCTGTACGACATCGTGCTGCGCGAAATCGAAGTGCCGATGCTGATCGAAGTGATGCGCCACTGCCAGGGCAACCAGAGCCGCGCCGCGGCCACGCTCGGGCTCAATCGCGCCACCCTGCGCAAAAAGCTCAAGGAATACGGCATCAGCTGACGCCCCGCCTGCCGCGCGCTGCGCGGCGTTTCTTGGCGCCAACCCGCGATCGGCGGCCTGCCCTGTCGGTATAATCCCCCACGGGATTCCCGGGGTACCTCATGTCGCCAGACCGTTTGCCCGTTCGCCGGGCCCTGCTCTCCGTTTCCGATAAAACCGGCCTGGAGCCATTGGCGCGTGCCCTGCATGGCCTCGGCATCGAGTTGCTGTCCACCGGCGGTACCGCGCGCACCCTGCGCAACGCAGGCATTCCGGTGCGCGACGTCTCCGAAATCACCAATTTCCCGGAAATCATGGACGGCCGGGTCAAGACCCTGCATCCGGTGGTGCACGGCGGCCTGCTCGGGCGCGCCGGCATCGACGATGCGGTGATGGCCGAGCACGGCATCACGCCGATCGACCTATTGGTGGTGAACCTGTATCCGTTCGCGGCAACCGTCGCGAAACCCGACTGCGCGTATGAAGACGCCGTCGAGAACATCGACATTGGCGGCCCGGCCATGCTGCGCGCGGCGGCAAAGAACCACGAGCGCGTCGCCGTCCTCGTGGATCCCGCCGCCTATGATTCGCTGCTCGTTGCGCTGCAAGCAGGCGGCACCACCCTGGCCGAACGGCGCAAGCTCGCCGCTGCCGCCTACGCGCACACCGCCCGCTACGACGGCCAGGTAAGCACGTGGCTGTCGGTGCGCGCCGACGATCCGGCAACGCCCGCGCCCTGGCCCGCGCAGCTCTCACTCAATCCCTCGCTGGCCGCCACGCTTCGCTACGGCGAGAACCCGCACCAGCGCGGCGCACTGTATATCGATGATCCTGCGGCGCGTGGCATCGTCGCCACCGCGCGCTTCGTGCAGGGCAAGGAATTGAGCTTCAACAACCTGGCCGATGCCGATGCCGCGCTGGAATGCGTGCGCGCCTTCGACGCGCCGGCCTGCGTGATCGTCAAGCACGCCAACCCCTGCGGCGTGGCCGTGGCGGCCACTATTGGCGAGGCTTATGACCGCGCCTACGCGGTCGACCCGACCTCGGCCTTCGGCGGCATCATCGCCTTCAACCGGCCGCTGGATGCTGTCACCGCGACTGAGATCCTCAGGCGGCAGTTTGTCGAAGTGGTGCTGGCGCCAGCGGTGCATGCCGACGCGCTGCCTGCCTTCGCGAAGAAGCCGAACGTGCGCGTACTTGAAATTGGACCGCTGGCCGACGCGCCGGCACCGGGCCTGGAAATCAAGCGCATCGCCGGCGGCCTGCTGGTGCAGGACGCCGATACCGACACGCTCACGGCCGCCGATTTTCGCGTAGTCAGCAAGCGCGTCCCGACCGACAAGGAAATGGCCGACCTCCTGTTCGCCTGGAAGGTCGCCATGCAGGTCAAGTCCAACGCCATCGTCTACGCCCGCGACCTGCAGACGGTCGGCATCGGCGCCGGGCAGATGTCGCGCGTGGTATCGGCCAAGATTGCCTCGTTGAAGGCAGAGGAAGCCGGCCTGTCCGTGCCCGGCGCAGTGATGGCCAGCGACGCGTTCTTCCCGTTCCGCGACGGCATTGATGCCGCAGGCGCCGCCGGCATCGCCGCGGTGATCCAGCCGGGCGGCTCGATGCGCGACGCCGAGGTCATCGCTGCCGCCGACGAACACGGCATGGCGATGGTGTTCACCGGTCGTCGCCACTTCCGGCACTGACACGGACCCGGCCCGCCCATGAAAATCCTCGTGCTCGGTGGCGGCGGCCGCGAACATGCCCTGGCCTGGAAGCTCGCGCAGTCGCCGCGCGTGTCCGAGGTGCTGGTCGCTCCCGGCAATGCCGGCACCGCGCGCGAGCCGAAGTGCCGCAATGTCGATGTGTCGGCAACGCATGTCGCACAACTGCTGCAACTCGCGCTCGATGAAGAGGTCACGCTGACCGTCGTCGGTCCCGAAGGCCCGTTGGTGAAGGGCGTGGTGGACGTGTTCCGCGCCGCCGGCCAGCGCATCTTCGGGCCCACGCGCGCCGCCGCGCAGCTCGAGGGCAGCAAGGCCTTCGCCAAGGATTTCCTGGCCCGGCACCGCATCCCGACCGCCTACTACCAGGTCTTCGACGACATGGGCCTGGCGCTCGAGCACGTGCGCGATGTCGGCGCACCGATCGTGATCAAGGCCGACGGTCTGGCCGCCGGCAAGGGCGTGATCGTGGCGATGACCCTGGCCGAGGCCGAGGACGCGATCCGCGACATGCTCGGCGGCAATGTCTTCGGTGATGCCGGCTCGCGCGTAGTGATCGAGGAATTCCTCGATGGCGAGGAAGCCAGCTTCATCTCGATCGTGGACGGCGCGTTCGCGCTGCCGATGGCCACCTCGCAGGACCACAAGCGCGTTGGCGATGGTGACACCGGCCCGAATACTGGCGGCATGGGCGCCTACTCGCCCGCGCCCGTGGTCACGCCCGAAGTCCATGCGCGCGTCATGCGCGAAGTGGTCGAGCCGACCGTGCGCGGCATGATCGCCGATGGCATCCCGTTCACCGGCTTCCTTTACGCCGGGCTGATGATCGACGCCGACGGCGCGCCCAAGGTGATCGAGTTCAACGTGCGCTTTGGTGATCCGGAGACCCAGCCGGTGATGCTGCGCCTGCGCAGCGACTTGGTGGATCTGCTCGACCATGCGATCGACAACACGCTCGACCAGGCCCGCGCCGACTGGGATCCGCGCCCGTCGCTTGGCGTGGTGATGGCTGCGGCCAACTATCCCGGCTCGCCGCAGACCGGCGACGCCATCAGCGGGCTGGACACCGTGCTGCCCGAGGGCGCCAAGGTCTTCCATGCCGGCACCAAACTCGACAATGGCCGCGTTCTCACCGCCGGCGGCCGCGTGCTGTGCGCCTGTGCGCTGGGCGACAGCGTCGCCGCCGCGCAGCAGGCGGCTTACCATGCAGTCCACGCCATCCACTGGGACGGCGAATTCCACCGCACTGACATCGGCTGGCGCGCGATCGCGCGCGAACGACAGGATTAGGCATGGCGCACAACCAGTTTTCGCTGCTCGGCACCCGGCGCTTCGCACCGTTCTTCCTGACGCAACTGCTGGGCGCCTTCAACGACAACGTCTTCCGCAATGCGACGTTGGCGCTGATCACCGTGCACATGGGGCTGTCGGCGGCCGACCAGTCCATCTATACCAACCTGGCGCCGGCATTGTTCATCCTGCCATTCTTCTTTTTCTCCGCGACTGCCGGCCAGTTGGCTGAAAAATACGAGAAGACGCGAATCATCCGCGCCGTGAAGGTGTTCGAGATCGTGGTGATGTGCATCGCGGCCTGGGGCTTCTATGCGCACCACGCCGCGCTGCTGCTGGTGGTGCTGTTCCTGATGGGGCTGCACTCCACCGTGTTTGGCCCGATCAAGTATTCGATCCTGCCGCAGGCACTGAAACCCGAAGAACTGACCGGCGGCAATGGTCTGGTCGAGTCGGGCACCGCGATGTCGATCCTGATCGGCATGATGTTGGGCATCGCGCTGATGATTTCCGGCAATCCGCTGCCAGCCTCGCTGGCGATCATCGGCATCGCCCTGGTCGGCTACGCGGCCTCGCGTTTCATCCCGGCGGCGCCGCCGACTGCACCGGGCATCAAGGTGGACTTCAACCCGATCACCAGCAGCCTGCCGATCATCCGGCTGTGCATGAAGCAGCGCGCGGTCTGGAACTCGGTGCTCGGCATCAGCTGGTTCTGGTTCTTCGGCACCGCGCTTACCGCGCAGTTGCCGGTGTATGCGCAGATGAACCTGGGCGGTGTGTCCGAGGATGCCAAGAGCGCGCTGATGATGCTGGCGCTGGGCGTGTTCTCGGTGGGCACCGGCGTCGGGTCCCTGCTGTGCGAGAAGCTGTCGCACCGCACTGTGGAGATCGGCCTGGTACCGCTGGGCGCGCTGGGCGTGACCGCGTTCGGTATTGACCTGTACTTCGCGCGCAGCGGCATGGCGCCGGGTACGGTGTCGGGGATCATGGAGTTCCTGCGTACACCGGGCGCGCATCGCGTGCTGGCGGACCTGCTGCTGATCGGCGTATTCGGCGGCTTTTACCTGGTGCCGCTGTTTGCCCTGGTGCAGAGCCGCACGCCCAAGGCCGAACTGTCGCGGGTGATTGCCGGCAACAACATCCTCAATGCCTTCTTCATCGTGTCGGCGGCGGTGTTCGGCATCGTGTCGCAGAAGCTCCTGCACTGGTCGATCCCGCAGTTCTTCCTGGTGATCGCGGTGCTCAACGGGCTGGTGGGCATCTACATCTTTACCCTGGTGCCCGAATTCCTGATGCGTTTTCTGGCCTGGATCTACGTCAAGGCCATGTACAACGTGCGCTCAGTCGGCGTGGAGGAATTCGTGCCCGACGAGGGGCCGGCGCTGCTGGTGTGCAACCACGTCAGCTACATGGACGCGTTGGTGCTGAGCGGCGCGATTCCGCGGCCGATCCGGTTCGTCATGTACTACAAGATCTTCCGCACCCCGGGCGCCGGCTGGATCTTCAAGGCCGCGCGCGCGATCCCGATCGCCGGCATGAAGGAGGATCCGCTGCTGATGCGGGCTGCGTTCGATGCGGTGGATGCGGCGTTGGCGGAGGGCGAACTGGTGTGCATCTTCCCCGAGGGTGCGCTGACCGGCGATGGCGAGATCGCGCCGTTCAAGGGTGGGGTCGAGAAAATCCTCGCGCGGCGCGAAGTGCCGGTGGTGCCGATCGCACTCAAGGGCATGTGGGCCAGCATGTGGAGCCGGCGCGACTCGCGCCTGGGCCGGCTGCGTTTGCCGCGCCGCCTGCGCGCGCACGCCGAAGTCGAAGCCGGGCCTGCGATGCCGGGCCACCAGGCCACGGCCGAACTTCTGGAAGCACGCGTCCGCGCCCTGCGCGGCAACAACCCCTGAACGGGGCCGGTTCCTTCACGCGCCGAATGGGTCGCAGAACGGGGTCGGTTCCTTCACACCGCGGGTCCGAGCTCCTGCGGCTGCGCGCACAAGCCTGCCCCACCGTGTGAAGGAACCGGCCCCGTTTATCGAGGTGAAGGAACCGGCCCCGTTCAGGGTTAGTTGACGAAGCCGGCGATGACGAAGACGGCCAGCGCCGCCAGCCACAGCAGCAGCACGCGCCAGACCAGGCTCATGGCGTCGCGCAGTTCCAGCAAGGCCGGCGCTTGCGCCGGGCCGTCGATGGCGTAGGCGTCTTCTTCGGCCAGCTCGCACACCACTGACGCACGTGCGGCGGCACCGAGGAATCCGATATCCAGCGCCCGCCCGCCCTGCGCATGCCAGTCGCGCCACGCGGCCAATACGCCGTCGAAGTTTGCGGCCAGGGCCAGTCCCAGCGTCATCAGGTGCGCCGCCGGCCAGTTCAGCAGGGCCAGGAACAAGCGCGCCGCGGCGCCCTGTGATTGCGTCAACACCTTGAGCGATTCCCCCTGCGCGGCCAGCGATACCAGCCGATACAGCAGCGCGCCTGCCGGCCCGAGCAGCAAGGCCCAGAGCAGGATGCCGAACCAGCGCCACAAGGCGCAGCGGAACACGGCCTCGACCAGTGCCGGGCCTTCGATGCTCGGCTCACCGCCTTCCGGGAACAGTGCCGCAGCAGCGGCGCGGCGCGATTCGGTGTCACGCGCCTCCACCACCGCGTCGACATCCAGGTCGAGATCGCGCGGCCCCCAGGTGTAGACCAGCACCACGAGGGTGAGCAGGAACAGCGGTAGTCCATACACATGGCCATCGAGCAGCCATTGGGCAGCACCCACGGCGACCACCGGAAGCCCGACCGCAACCAGCAGGCCGACCCGCCCCGCCCAGGCGCCCGGCCCATTGAACACGCGGCCGATCGCATGCAACCAGCCCACGAACCAGCCATAGCGACGCAGCGCCAATAGTCCCGGCGCGACATGTCCAAGCACCAGGGCCAGCACGACCGCGATCAGGATCAGCGCCATGGCCGACCCGCCGCGAAGCTACGACATCCACAGGCACAGCACATGGAAGCAATTGTAGACCGGTTCCCGGCGGCCCCGTCCCGTGCCAATCCTCCCGCTGCCTGCCGCATCAGCGCGCCGCCATCCAGTCATCGATCAACCAGCGCGAGATCGACAGGCGCGGCGACAGCTTCATCGTGCCTTCGGCCACCAGGGCGCGCAGCTCGTCGGCGCTGAACCAGCGTGCATCCTCGAGCTCGGCGCCCACGGTGACCGGCTGCGGATCGGCCGAGGCGCGGAAGCCAAGCATCAAGGCCGCCGGAAACGGCCAGGGCTGCGAGGCGAGGTACTGGCAATCACGAACGCGCACGCCAGCTTCTTCCATCACTTCGCGCGCCACCGTCTGCTCGAGCGACTCGCCGGGCTCCAGGAAGCCAGCCAGTACTGACCAGCGGCCCGCCGGCCAGGCCGCCTGGCGGCCGAGCAGCAAGCGATCGCCATCGCTGACTGCGACGATGATTGCCGGATCGGTGCGCGGGTAGTGCTCGGTCGCGCAACGCGGGCACCGCGCCGCAAAACCGCCGCGCACCAGCTGCAAGGGCTCGCCACAGACACCGCAAAACCGGTTGCGCTGCTGCCAATGCAACAACGCGCGCGCCTGG
>JBBRZU010000111.1:0-8639 GCA_038236425.1 Lysobacterales bacterium | reverse complement strand
GGCGGCAATGCGCTGGTCGGCATCGGCGGTGGCATTGGCAGTGGTGTTCGGGCTGGCGACAGCGATCATGCGTGGGTCCGGGCTGGTTCTGGCGCAGGTCTGCCCAACTTTAGCAGTTTGGCCCGGTGCGTCGCGCCCGTTGGCCTGCGGCCGAGATCAGCCGACCCAGCCACGCGCGTTGCGGAACAGCTGCATCCAGGGCGTGTCCTCGCCCCAGTCGGCGGGATGCCAGCTCAGTTGCACGCTGCGATGGCCACGCTCGGGGTGCGGCATCAGCAAGGTGCTGCGGCCATCCGAGCTGGTGAGGCCGGCGATGCCCTGGGGCGAGCCGTTTGGATTGCTCGGGTACTGCGTGGCGACATGACCATTGCCGTCCACGAAGCGCAGCGAGACGGCAGCGGCGTCGATATCGCCAGGTGCATCGAATTCCGCGCGGCCTTCGCCATGCGAGACCACGATCGGGATCCGCGATCCGGCCATGCCGGCGAAGAACAGCGACGGCGACTCGACCACTTCGACCAGGCTGAGCCGGCCCTCGAACTGCTCGCTGCGATTGCGCAGGAAGCGCGGCCAGTGCGACGCGCCGGGGATCAGCCCCTTCAATTGCGCAAGCATCTGGCAACCATTGCACACGCCCAGGCTGAAGCTGTCGTCGCGGGTGAAGAATTGCGCGAACTGCGCGCGCAGCCCCTCGTGCTCGAGGATCGAGGTGGCCCAGCCACGCCCGGCGCCGAGCACGTCGCCGTAGCTGAAGCCGCCGCAAGCTGCCAGGCCGCGGAAGCCATCGAGACGCACACGACCAGACAGCAGGTCGCTCATGTGCACATCCACCGCAGTGAAACCCGCCTTGTCGAAGGCCGCGGCCATTTCGGCCTGGCTGTTGACGCCCTGTTCGCGCAGGATCGCGACCCGAGGCCGCGCACCGGCAATGCCGGCGCGTCGCGCCGGGCCAGCGGGCGCGATGTCGATCACGCCCGCGTCGGTCCGCAGTTCCGTCGGGGTGGCCTTGAAGGTCAACAGTGGGCGCAGGCCGGGCGCATCGAAGTCGCGGGCAAGCGCGCGCTCCTCGTCGGCACACTCGGGATTGTCGCGCAGCCGCTGCATGGCGTGGGTCACCGACCACCAGGCATCGAACAATTCCTGCCAGCGCCACTCCACCAGGGTTTCGCGATCCTGCGCAACGCGCACGGTCGCGGTTGCCACCGGACGGCCGATGCGTTGCGCGCAGTGGGTCAGGTCGTGGCGATTGACGAGGTCGGCAAAGGCCGCGCGATCGGACGCGGCAATCTGCACGATCGCGCCGAGTTCTTCGTTGAACAGCGAGGCGAAAGCATTGTCGCCCCAGCCATCGAGGTTCAGGTCCAGGCCCATGCGCGAGGCAAACGCCATCTCGCACAACGCGGTGAAGGCACCGCCGTCGGAGCGGTCGTGGTAGGCAAGCAGCAGCTCATTGGCGCGCGCGGCCTGCACCAGGTCGAACAGGCTGCGCAGGCGCTGCGGCTCGTCCAGGTCGGGGCAGGCGCCGCCGAAGGCATCGTGGCATTGCGCCAACACACTGCCGCCGAGGCGCTTTTGCCCGGCGCCCAGACCGATCAACCACAGTTCGGTATCGAGGTTCCGGTCGAGCACGGGCGTAAGTTGCGTGCGCACATCGGCGACGCGGGCAAACGCGGTGACGATCAAGGAGACCGGCGATACCGATGCCTGCGTGACCCCGTCAACGGTGTATTGCGCCTGCATGGACAGCGAGTCCTTGCCGACCGGGATGGCGATGTCGAGTTCCGGACACAACTCCATGCCGACCGCGTGTACCGCTTCATACAGGAGCGCGTCTTCGCCGGGACGGGACGCGGCGGCCATCCAGTTCGCCGACAGTTTCACTTCCGACAGCGACGCAACCGGCGCGGCGGCCAGGTTGGTGATCGCCTCGCCGACCGCCATGCGTGCCGAAGCGGCGGCATCGAGCAAAGCCAGCGGCGTGCGCTCGCCGATCGCCATGGCTTCGCCGGCAACGCCATGGAAATCGGTCAGGCTGATTGCACAGTCGGCGAGCGGCAACTGCCACGGGCCGACCATCTGGTCGCGCGAGCAAAGCCCGCCGACAGTGCGGTCGCCGATGGTGACCAGGAAATTTTTCGCCGCCACGGTCGGATGCGCAAGCACGCGCAATCCCGCTTCGCGCAAGTCCAGTGTCGAGGTATCCAGCCACGGCCAGCGCTGCGGCGCCGGCGTGGCGGCATCGCGCTGGATCCTGGGCGTCTTGCCGAACAGCAGGTCCATCGGCATGTCGATGACCGGCGCGCCGGGCGTATCGCCACCAGCACCAGGCGCCACCAGCAGGCGCGCCTCGGCAGTCGCGCGACCGACCACGGCTACCGGGCAGCGTTCGCGTGCGCAGATGTCCTCGAAGCGGGCCAGGTCACTCGCGGCAACGCCGAGTACATAGCGTTCCTGGGATTCGTTGCACCACAACTGCATCGGCGACAGCGACGGATCCACGCGCGGAATCGCATCCAGGTCGATCAGGCCACCGACGCCGGAGTCATGCAGCAATTCGGGGATCGCATTGGACAGGCCGCCGGCACCGACGTCGTGCATGAAGCGGATCGGATTGCCATCGCCAAGGGCCACGCAGGTGTCGATGACTTCCTGGCAGCGGCGCTCCATCTCAGGGTTGTCGCGCTGCACCGACGCGTAGTCGAGTGCCTCGGAACTTTGCCCGGACGCGAGCGACGACGCGGCGCCACCACCAAGGCCGATCAGCATCGCCGGCCCGCCCAGCACGATCACGGCATCACCGGGCCGCAGCGGCAATTTCGTGACCTGGCCGCGATCGATCGCGCCCAGGCCACCGGCCAGCATGATCGGCTTGTCGTAGGCGCGGACGACGCCAGGTTCGCTGGTCGCCAGCTCGAAGCTGCGGAAATACCCGGCCAATGCCGGGCGCCCGAATTCATTGTTGAAAGCCGCGCCACCGAGCGGGCCGTCGAGCATGATTTCCATCGCGGTTGCCATGCGCGGATTGAGCACGCGCGGCGCTTCCCAGGGCTGCGCCATGCCGGGGATGCGCAGGTGCGACACGGAAAATCCGGTCAGGCCGATCTTTGGCTTGCCGCCACGCCCGGTGGCGCCTTCATCGCGGATTTCACCGCCAGCGCCGGTGCTGGCGCCCGGAAACGGCGAGATCGCGGTGGGATGATTGTGCGTCTCGACCTTGATGCAGAAGGCGCTCGGCGCCTCGGGCTCGGCGCGGTATTCGTGCGAAATGGGGTCGGCACGAAAACGCCTGCCCGGGAAGCCCTCGACCACCGCCGCATTGTCCTTGTAGGCGCTCAGCGTGAGCTGCGGCGCTTCGGCGTGGGTGTTGCGGATCATGGCAAACAGTGACAAGGCCTTCGGCTCGCCGTCGATGCGCCAGTCGGCATTGAAGATCTTGTGCCGGCAATGCTCGGAGTTGGCCTGCGCGAACATCATCAGCTCGGCGTCGGAGGGCACGCGGTCGAGGGCGCCGTAGCGCTCGATCAGGTAGTCGAGTTCATCGCGTGACAGCGCCAGGCCCAGGCGTGCGTTGGCTTCGTCGAGGTCTTGCAGGGGAATGCGTTCGAGCGGCCCCGGCGCCGGCGCGGCGAACAGACCGGCGGCGGCATCGGTGCTGTCCAGCAGTGATTGCGTCATCGGATCGTGCAGGTCGCGCGCCAGCACTTGCCAGCGGGCGTCGTCTGCCGCGGGCAGGCCCGCCAGGTCGATGCGCAGGCCGCGCTCCACGCGCGCCACGGCATGGCCGGCGCCGCGCAGGATTTCAGTGGCCTTGCTCGCCCACGGCGACAACGTGCCCAGGCGAGGTGTCACAAAGCGCGACCGTGCGACCGGTGCCAGGGCGGCGCAGTCCGGTCCGGCCTCGAGAATGCGGGCAATGGCCGCCAGGTCGAGCGACGCGCCAGGCTCGGCATCGAGGAAATAGACGTGCCAGGCGCCGGTGAGTTGCAGGGCGGGAACGGTCTGGCGAAGGCGCGACTGCAGGCGCTCGCTGCGGAACGGCGACAGGGCCGGCAGGCCCTCGAGGACGATCATGTCCGCGTCAAATCCGTGGAATCGGGCGCGTATTCTAAACCAAAGGCCCGCCGGCATCGCCGACGGGCCCTCGAAAGGCTGCAGTTGGTGCGATTACTGTGCGGCGACCGGCTTTCCGGACTGTTTGGCCAGGCGCGCGAGCATCTGGTCCGGCGGCAGGTAGCCGCCCAACTGGGTGCCATCAGGCGCATACACGGCGGGCGTGCCGTCCACTCCGACGCGACGGCCCAGCTCATAGTCGGCACTGACCGGGTTGGCGCAGGTCTTCTTCGGCACCGGCTTGTCCAGCTTGGCGTCGGTCAGGGCCTGGCGGCGGTCGGTGGCGCACCACACGTTCACGGCCTTGGTGTAGGACTCCGAATTCAGGCCAGCGCGCGGGAAAAACAGGTACTCCACCGAAATGCCGGCCTTGTTGTAGTCCGCGATCTGCGTATGCATCTTCCGGCAGTAGCCGCAGTCGATGTCGGTGAACACGGTGACCCGATACTTTGGATTGGCCGGCGAAAAGACGATCCGGCGCTCGCGCGGAACCGCGTCGAGCACGCCGCGGCGAATGACCGCCTCGCTGGCCTGGGTCAGGTTCTCGCGAGTGCCAAGGTCGATGATCGAGCCCTGGAGCAGGTACTTGCCGTCATTGCTGACGTAGACGACCTGGCCGCTGATCGCGACTTCCTTGTAGCCGGGGATCAGGGAGGGTTTGATGCTGTCGATGGCGGTGTTGGGCACGGCCTTGGCGATCGCGGCACGAATCGGGGCATCGGCACCGCTGGCGGCGACGGGCTGTGCGGCGGCCTTGCCGGTGGGCGCGGCAGACTGCGCGCAGGCGGCGGCCACGGCCAGGCTGAGGCCGATCGTGGTGGCGAGAACGAGGTGACGGTTCATTCGGATCCTTGCGGCGGGGCTTGCGATTCCGACCCGGAGGGGGCGGGAAAGTTCGAATATTCTGCCACGGACCGTCGGCCGGCGGCCGCCGTCCGTCCCCGGCACCCGGGCCGCCGGTCCCCTTTATTGCCCCCGCGGTCCGGCCTCTGCCATGCTCGGCGCCTCGTCATCAGGGGGAGCCCGACGTGTCCAGACACCTGGTTGCACTCGCAGCGGCCGCGTTTCTCGCGGCCTGCCAGCCCCAGTCACCAGCCGTGGCTATTGCCCCGGCTGGCCCCGGTCCGGTCGCCGCACCGGCCGTGTCGCAAGCCGCCAGCGGGCCGCCGGCAGCGTATTTCGACAACACCGGGCGCGACGATGTCCTGTCCGGCGGGGTGCGGATGATCGAGATCAGCACGCCCAAGGGCAAATTCCACGTCTGGACCAAGCGCGTGGGCAACAACCCGACCATCAAGGTGCTGCTGTTGCATGGCGGCCCCGGCGCCAGCCACGAAATCTTCGAAGCCTTCGACAGCTTTCTGCCCGGCGCGGGCATCGAGTACTACTACTACGACCAGCTCGGCTCGGCGTTCAGCGACCAGCCGCACGATCCCTCGCTCTGGGACCTGGACCGGTTCGTGGACGAAGTCGAGCAGGTCCGCACGGCGCTGAACCTGGGTCCGGACAACTTCTATCTTTACGGGCAGAGCTGGGGCGGCCTGCTGGCGATCGAGTACGCGCTCAAGCACCAGGACAAGCTCAAGGGTCTGATCGTCTCGAACATGATGTCGTCCATTCCCGCGTACAACAAATACGCGCATGACGTACTGATGCCGGCGATGGATCCGGCGGTGCTCAAGGAAATCCTGGCGCTGGAAGCGCGCAAGGATTACGAAAATCCGCGTTACGGACAGCTGCTGGCCGACCATTTCTACAACGAGCACTTCCTGCGCATGCCGCAGGCGCAATGGCCGAACCCCGTGGTGCGCGGTTTTGGCGCGCTCAACAAGGAGGTCTACATCCCGATGCAGGGGCCGAGCGAAATGGGTGCCAGCGGCACGCTCGAATTCTGGGACCGCAGCCAGGACCTCAAGCGCATCAACGTGCCGACCCTGGTGATCGGCGCGACCCACGACACCATGGACCCGAAGCACATGGAGTGGATGGCCACCCAGTTCCCGCACGGACATTTCCTGCTTTGTCCGAACGGCAGCCACCTTGCGGAGTACGACGATCAGCAGGTGTACATGAGCGGACTGATCAAGTTCCTGCACGACACGGATGCCGGCAAGCCATGAGCCGCCGCGGCATCCTGTCAGGCGCCCTGTTCGATTTCGAGCGCCGCAACCACGCCATGTTGTCGACGCCGGCGTTCATCGCCCGGCTCTGGCACAATTTTGCCCTGGCCATGGTGCTGGTGGGCGGTTCGCTGTTCGTCGGCATGGCCGGCTACCGATGGCTTGAAAACCTCGGCTGGACCGACAGCTTTCTCAACGCGTCGATGCTGCTGTCGGGCATGGGGCCGCTGTGGTCGCCCCGGACCGAGGCTGGCAAACTGTTCGCCGGGTTCTATGCGCTTTATTCCGGACTGGCGGTGCTCGCGATCGCCAGCCTGATGCTGGCACCGCTGGCGCACCGGCTGCTGCATCACTTCCACGCCGAGGACGACAACGCATCCGCCGGCGAACACACCGACATGGATCCGGGTACTCCGGCATCGCACTCCAAACCTGGGAAATCCCATGCAAAACGCTGATGCAACCACGCCGCCATTGGCCCTGGTGCCGGATGAAGTTCCCGCGAAGCCGCCACTGTGGGTGAGCATCCTGCGCAATCCCATCATCCGGATCGTGTTGTTTGCAGCCATGGCCTTCGGCATTGGCTGGGCCGTTCGCCATGCCTGGCCGTTGCCTCCAAGTGGCCCGGCCGCGGCGCTGAAACTCGGCGCAGGCGATCTGCTCCTGCGCACGTTCCGCAACCTGATTCCGTACGTCGGCGCCTATTGGATCCTGGTCCGGCTGATCGAACGCCGAAGCGTCTCCGAGTTGAATGTGCGTCGCCTGTTGCCGGACGCGTTCAAGGGCTGGCTGCTCGGCACCGCGATCCTGCTCACCACCGCCGCCGTCATGGCCGCGATCGGCGTGCTGAAAATCGAAGTGGCGACCATCCCGGCCAACTTGCTCGGCCCCTTGCTGGTCCTGGGCATTGTCCCGGGCATCGGCGAGGAAATCTTCTCGCGCGGCATCCTGTTCCGCGTCGTCGAGGACGGGATGGGAAGCTGGATCGCGCTGCTGCTTTCTTCGGCGTTCTTCGGCGCCGCGCACCTGGGCAATCCGGGCGCCACCTGGGTGACTTCCCTGTTTATCGCAATTGAAGCCGGCGTGCTTCTCGGGATGGCCTATGCCTGGACCCGATCACTGTGGTTCTGCATGGGACTGCATGCTGCCTGGAACTTCACCCAGGGTGGCCTGCTGGGCATTCGCGTCTCGGGATTCGAGGTGGATGGCCTGCTCAAGTCCACGCCGCAGGGCACGGAGTTGTTGAGCGGCGGCACGTTCGGTGCCGAAGGCTCCCTGGTGACGGTGGTCCTTTGCCTGGCCGTTGGCATCTGGTTCGCTCGCCGGGCCGTGGCTGGCGGACGCATCGTGCGCCCGTTCTGGTGGCGCCCGCGCAGCTGGCCTGCGTCGCTTGCCGGTGTCGAGGAAGCGAGAGTCGCCGCGCTGCATGACCCGGTCGCCGCAACCTCGCAGTCCAGCACCAACGTGGTTTAGAGCGCAGACTCGATGCGAATCGGGCGCAAATGACGCTCTGCACAACGGAGCGTCAGATGCACGAACACCACGATTGGGGCGAGGAAATCTGGAACGCGCTCAGCCACGGCGTCGGCTTTCTGGTCAGCGTCGCCGCCAGCGCGGTCCTGCTGACCATGGTGGCGATGCGCGGCGATGGCCGCGCCCTCGCCGCGACGATCGTGTTCTGCATCTCCCTGATTTCCGTCTACGCCGCCTCGACGCTGTACCACTCGATCCCGCACCTGGCCACCAAGCGCCGGATGAAAGTGGTCGACCACTGCGCGATCTTCCTGTTGATCGCCGGCACCTACACACCATTCACGCTGATCGCGCTGGCAGGCAGCACCGGCTGGTGGCTGTTCGGCGCGGCATGGACATTGGCGGCGATCGGCATCAGCCTGAAGCTGTTCCACACCGGGCGCTTCAAGGGTGCGTCCACCATCGCCTATCTTGCGATGGGCTGGCTGGCGGTGCTGGCGATCAAGCCGTTCCTGACCCGCGTACCAACCGCGACCCTGCTCTGGCTTCTGGCCGGCGGACTCGCGTACACCTTCGGCACCGCGTTCTACATGAGCCACCGCCGCCATGCGCATGCGATCTGGCACGGCTTCGTCATCGCCGGAAGTGCCTGCCACTTCGTCGCGGTGTCGATGCAGGTGCTCGGCTACGTCGGCCCGACCCTGCTGTAGCCCCCGCCGCGCAGCGCTTCGCTCCGCTACCCCGCTTCGCCACACCCGACTGCCCCGCCGTACGTCACCGCCACGCTCCGTCGCACCGCGACACCGTGCACTGCGGTGCACTGCTGTTGCTGTTGCTGTTGTTGCTGTTGCTGTTGCTGTTGCTGTTGCTGTTGCTGTTGCTGTTGCTGTTGCTGTTGCTGTTGCTGTTGCTGTTGCTGTTGCTGTTGCTGTTGCT
>JBBRZU010000110.1:0-9089 GCA_038236425.1 Lysobacterales bacterium | reverse complement strand
GACGGCACCTGGTCGCATCCCAGCTTCATCACCCTGACTGGCGGCTCGTTCGGCTTCCAGGCCGGCGTGCAGTCGGCCGACGTGATCCTGGTGTTCCGCACCGACCGCGGCGTGGATTCCATCGTCAATGGCAAGTTCACCCTGGGCGCCGATGCCTCGGTGGCCGCCGGCCCGGTCGGCCGCAGTGCCCAGGCCAGCACCGACGAACAGCTCAAGGCCGAGATCCTCAGCTACTCGCGCGCCCGCGGCCTGTTTGCCGGCGTGTCGCTGGATGGCACCCGGCTGGCGATCGACAACAAGTCCAACCAGTCGGTGTATGGCCGCGGCAACACTGCCCGCGCCATCTTCGAGGGACGGGCGGGCGAGGGATCCGATGCCGTGGTTGCTTTCCGCGACAAGCTCGAGGAAAGCACCGTCCGCCAGGGTCCCGACCGGGCCAAGTAAGTCCAAGCAAGGCAACGTCACGCCACGTAACGCCCGCCCGCGGACAGCGGAGTATCCTGTCCGCCTGATCGTTTTTGAAGGTGATCGCCATGGGTATCGGTTGGAGAGAGTTGGTCATCATCCTAGTGATCGTGTTGCTGGTGTTCGGCACCAAGCGGCTCAAGAACGTCGGCAGCGACCTGGGCGATGCGGTGCGCGGCTTCAAGAAAGGCATGAACGGCGACGACACACCGCCGCCACCGCCCGCCGCGCCGGACGCCGAGCTGCGCGACGACACGCGCAAACCTTAAGTCCGCCGCCGGCGGAGCTGCCGCAATGTTTGACATCGGATTCAGCGAACTGCTGATCATCGCCGTGGTCGCCTTGCTGGTGCTCGGACCCGAGCGCCTGCCCAAGGCGGCGCGATTCGCCGGGCTGTGGGTGCGCCGCGCGCGCGCGCAGTGGTATTCGGTGAAGGCCGAGTTCGAGCGCGAGATCGCCCAGGAAGAACTGGTCAAGCAGATCCGTGAGCCATTTGCCGAGGCGATGGCCGAAACCGGCGCGCAGATGCGCGCGCTCGACGCGCAGCTGCAGGCGCCGCTGGCGGCGATCGCGGCCAGCGCATCCACGCTTGACGCGCATGCGCTGCCGGCAGCTGCCGCCGAACTCGAACTCACCCCCGCTGTCGCGCCCGATGCGCTGCCTGAAGCAGCACCAGCCGCCCAGCCGCATGCTGCGCCAGCCGCCCAGCCGCATGCTGCGCCGGCTGCCCAGCCGCATGCTGCGCTCGATGTCACCGCGGATGGTTCCGCGGCACTGCTGCCGGGCGTGGCCGCTGCGTCGTCGCCTGCGTCGTCGCCTGCGCTGTCCCCCGCGTCGTCCGATCCGCCACCTTCTGCGCCGCAGCCGGCCGATAGTCCGCAGATGGATTGGCTTGTGCCCTCCCAGGGCGAATTGCTCGGCAACGGTGACAGCGCCGGCGGCGGCGCGACCCAGCCGCGATGAGCAACCCCGGTGCCCCGACCGACGCGCCCAGCGGCGAGCAGTCGCTGATTTCGCACCTGCTGGAGTTGCGCAGCCGCCTGCTGCGCTCGGTGGTCGCGCTCGGGGCGATCTTCCTGTGCCTGTTGCCGTTCTCGGACGCGCTTTACACGCGCCTGGCCGAGCCGTTGCTGCGCTCCCTGCCACCGGGCAGCCAGCTGGTGGCGATCGAAGTCACTTCGGGTTTCTTCGTGCCGATGAAGCTGGCATTTTTCGTCGCCGTACTCCTGTCGGCACCGTTCGTGCTGTACCAGTTGTGGGCTTTCATCGCGCCCGGCCTGTACCAGCGCGAAAAGCGGCTGGCGCGGCCGATCCTGGTGGCGGCCACCGTGCTGTTTTACGCCGGCTGCGCATTCACCTTCTTTGCGCTATTGCCGGTGATGTTTGCCTATCTGGCCAACACCGCGCCAGCGGGCGTGCGCATGATGACCGACATCAGCCACTACCTCGATTTCGTGCTGGTGATGCTGCTGGCAGGCGGGGTCAGTTTCGAAGTGCCGGTGGCGGTGGTGATCGCGGTGATCCTGGGCTGGGTGGATGCCAAGCAGCTCAGCGAGTGGCGCGGTTATGTGATCGTCGCGATCTTCATCATCGCGGCCATCCTGACCCCGCCTGACGGGCTGTCACAGATCATGCTGTCGGTGCCGATGTGCCTGCTCTACGAAGTGGGCGTGGTGATGGCCCGCCTGTTGCACCGCCGCGCCCAGGCCGATGCCCGCGCCGGTTGATCCCCGCGCGCGCAGCACCGACGCGCTGGGTCGCCCGTTGCCGCGCCGTCCCGCCGCACCCGCCGCGGGTGCACAGGGCGCGTCGCCAACTGCTGCCGATATCGCAGCCGTTGGCGCATTGCCCATCGAAGCCAGCACTCCCGGCGAGCAGCCTGCGGGACTGCAACGCCGCGCCGCCGCCTGGTGCGTTGACCTGCTGTTGCTCACGCCCTTGCTCGCTGTGCTGCTGCGCGGCCCGCTGGAACGGGGCATCCACGCTGGCCTTGCACTGTTCGACGCGCTGCAGGCCTGGATGCTGGAATCCGTGCTGTCGGCCGCCAGCGCGGGTGGCCGGCAGTCGTTGCTCGGCCTTGCCCATGCCGCCATGTCCGATCCGGTGCTTCGCCAATCGCTGGAAGCCGAAGCCGCCACCATGCAGGCGGCGCTGTTCAGTGCGCTGCTGCGCAGCAGCGCCGTGCTGGCCTGCTATTTCATCGCCTTCGAGGCCAGCGCATGGGCCGCCACTCCGGGCAAGCGGCTGCTCAAGCTGCGGGTCGCCGACATGGCCGGTGCACCGCCGGGGCTGCGTCGCGCGGCGCTTCGCTTTGCGGCGGGCGGGCTGAGCTGGCTCACGCTCAACATTGGCCACGCGATGGCCGGCCTGCGTCGCGACCATCGCGCCCTGCACGATCTTGTGGCCGGCACGCAGGTGCTCGGTCGCGGGGCGACGCCGCCGTGGGCGCGTGCGGTCTTGTTCGCGATGCTGCTACTGGTGCTGTTTTCGCCGTTGCTGGTGGTGCTGGTGGCGTTTGCGCGCCTGGCCTGATCAATAGCCTGATCAATCAGGCAGCGATCTCGTGGGGCGCGCCATCGGTCGGCCTGCCGTCGGTCGGTGCGCGGTCGGCATCGCTGGCAAACAGCGCAATCCAGGCGCGATAGAAGAACGCCAGCATCAGTGCATACAGCGGAACCAGCACCGCCAGCGTGAACAGCACAACCGCAAGCGAGGCGAGCGCCCCATTGATCGCGGCCAGTGCCGTGGCGAGGATCGTGCCGACGATGGCAAGCGCGATCGTCACAAGCATGCCCAGCAGCATGATCGGCAAATAAAACAGCAGCAGTGCAAACGCATTCGAGACCGTCGCGCGGGTGCCGTCGCCACAGGCACGCAAAATGGTGCGGCCACCCAGCGCGATTTGTGCCGCGGCCAGCTGCTGCGCGGTGGTGACGAACAGCGCAACCAGCAACAACAGGCCGACCAGCACCAGGGTGCCATCGGGCAGGACGGGCAGGTCGGCAGGGGTCGCGCCGGGCTTGATGGCAGACAGGGTGCGAACGTAATCCAGCAGCGGCTGGCCGCCGATCGAATACACCAGCACCACCATCGCCAGCACCGTGACCACGGCAAACAGCAGGTTGCACAGGATCAATCGTTGCGCCACAGGCGCATCGGAGTACAGCGACGTCACCTGGGCGGCGCTTGCGGGACGGCCGTGGTCGAGGGACTGCAGCAGGCGCAGGAAACCACCCAGCGCCGGCGGCATCAACACCAGGCCCAGGATGGTGGTGAGCATCTGCGTCCACGACGACAGGCCAGGCAGCACCGCCTGCAACAGCAGTTGCAGCGCACTTGGCGCCAGCGCCACGGCGACCAGGAAGCCGCTGCCGCCCAGCACCTGTGGCCAGCCGCGCGCGCACAGCGCAAAGGCGTCGGCGAGCCAGCGGAAGGGGGCACCGGGGCCGGTGGCATTGGGCATGGTTTGATCCTGGAGGCCCGGCATGGCGGGCGGCAATCGTGGTGGTGGGGCGTCGGCAGTCGCCTTCCGCCCGCCCGCTATACTAACCGCCCGGACCGTTTCTCCCGTGAAAAAAGACGCCCCCCCCGATGCCGGAAACTGCCGCCGCCCCGACCTTCCAGGAATTGATCCAGCGCCTGAACCAGTACTGGGGTTCGCAAGGCTGCGTGTTGATCCAGCCGCTCGATCTCGAAGTTGGCGCCGGCACCTTCCACCCGGCCACCTTCCTGCGCGCACTCGGCCCGGAGCCGTGGAACGCCGCCTTCGTGCAGCCTTGCCGCCGCCCTACCGACGGCCGCTATGGCGACAACCCGAACCGCTTGCAGCGTTACTACCAGTACCAGGTGGTGATGAAGCCCAACCCCGACGACATCCTCGAGCGCTACCTGGGGTCGTTGCAGGCGCTGGGGATCGATCCGCTGGTGCATGACCTGCGTTTTGTCGAGGACAACTGGGAATCGCCGACGCTTGGCGCCTGGGGCCTGGGCTGGGAAGTGTGGCTGAACGGCATGGAGATCACCCAGTTCACCTATTTCCAGCAGGCCGGCGGGCTCGAGTGCCGTCCAGTCACGGGCGAGATCACTTACGGGCTCGAGCGCCTGTGCATGTATCTGCAGAACGTGGACAACGTGTTCGACATCGTCTGGACCAGCGGACCGCAGGGCACGGTGACCTATCGCGATGTCTACCACCAGAATGAGGTGGAGCAGAGCACCTACAATTTTGAATACGCGGATGTCACCGAGTTGTTGCATCGCTTTGATGCCTGCGAAGCCGAGGCGGCCAGGCTGGTCGAGCTCGGCCTGCCGCTGCCTGCCTACGAGCAGGTGTGCAAGGCCTCGCACAGCTTCAACATGCTCGATGCGCGCCGCGCAATCTCGGTCACCGAGCGCCAGCGCTACATCCTGCGTGTGCGCACGCTGTCGCGCGCGGTGGCGCAGGCGTACTACGCGCAGCGCGAAAAGCTTGGCTTTCCCGGCCTGCGCGGCAGCGCTGCAGCGGGTGCAAGTGGCACCAACAAAACAATGCACGCCATTCCCGATGCCGCATCCGCGGCAAGTGGAGCCGGGGCATGAGCGCGCAAGGCACGCTTCCGGAAATCCCGGGCCTGCAGCCGCTGATCCTGGTCGGCATGTTCGATTCACCGTTCGTGCGCCGCGTCGCAGTGAGCTTGCGCGTGCTGGACATCGCCTTCGAGCATCGCAACCTGTCGGTGGGCAAGGACCAGGCGCAGATCCGCGCGCTCAACCCGCTCGGCCGGGTGCCGGTGCTGGTGTTGCCGACCGGCGAATGCCTGATCGAGTCGGCGATGATCCTTGACCACCTCGACGCACTCGCTGGCCCGGAGCACGCGCTGCTCCCGCCCGCGGGCGAGGGGCGCCGCGTTGCCCAGCAGTGGCTGGCCTTGTCCGCGGGCGCGATCGACAAGGGCATCCAGCTGGTTTACGAACAGGTTTTCCGGCCGCAGGACAAGCGGCACATGCCATGGATCGAGCGCTGCCTGGAACAGATGCACGGCGCGCTGGCCGAACTCGACGCGCGCTGCGCTGCCATCGCCGGCAACAACTGGCGGGTGGACGGGCGCATCGGTCAGGCCGACATCACCCTGGCCTGCGTCACCACCTACCTGCGAGATGCCGTGCCCGTGGACCTGTCGCCCTACCCCGCCTTGAACGCACGTTGCGAAGCGCTCGAGGACCTGCGCCCGCTGCGCGAGTTCTACCTGCCATTCGAGGCGCCAGTGCCGGATGCACTCGAGGCACGCGCATGAGTACTGCCGCGCTGCTGGTGGAATTGGGCACCGAAGAATTGCCGCCGAAGGCGCTGCCGGAACTTGGCGCGGCGTTTTTCGAGGGCGTGTGCGCCGGCCTGGAAAAGCGCGGCATCGAGTTTGATCGCGGCACGGCACGCGCGCTGTATTCGCCGCGCCGTCTGGCCGTGCAGTTCGATGCGGTGGCAATCGAGCAGCCTGCGCAGGTGCGCGAGGTGCTCGGCCCCTATCTCAATATCGGTCTGGATGCGCAGGGCCAGCCGACCCAGGCGCTGCAGGGTTTCGCCAGCAAGAATGGCCTGGCCATGGCTGCGCTGTCGCGCACGACCGACGCCAAGGGCGAGCGCTTCGTCGCCCGCAGCGAAACCCCGGGCGTGCACACCGCCGAGTTGCTGCCGATGATCGTCAGCGAGGCATTGAAGTCCCTGCCGATTCCCAAGCCGATGCGCTGGGGTGCGCGCGAGATGTCCTTCGTGCGGCCCGTGCATTGGCTGGTGATGCTGCTTGGCAGCGAGGTGGTGCCGGGCGAAGTGCTGGGCCTGCAGTCCGATCGCATGAGCCGCGGCCATCGCTTCCACCATCCCAAGCCGGTGTGGATCGCCGCGCCCGGCGACTACGTGGATGCACTGCGCGGCGCCTGCGTGCTGGTGGATCCGGTCGAACGCCTGGCCAAGGTGCGCAGCGAAATTGATACCGCCGCCACCGCGATGGATGGCGTCGCCCGCGTGCCGCAAGCCCTGGTCGAGGAAGTGTCGAGCCTGGTCGAATGGCCGCGCGCCATCGCCTGCGGCTTCGAGCCGGAATTCCTGCAGGTGCCGCACGAGGCGCTGGTGTCGACCATGGAGTCGAACCAGAAGTTTTTCCCCGTGCTCAGCCACCAGCATCGCCTCACCGAACGTTTCATCGGCATCGCCAATATCGAATCGCGCGACCCGGCGGAAATCCGCAAGGGCTACGAGCGGGTGATCCGGCCGCGTTTTGCCGATGCACGTTTTTTCTACGAGGAAGACCTCAAGCAGGGACTAGAGTCCATGCGCGAAGGCCTGGCCTCGGTGACCTACCAGCAGAAGCTGGGCAGCTATGCCGACAAGGGCGAGCGCGTCGCCGCACTGGCCGCCAGCATCGCCTCCGCGCTGGGACACGACCCCGAGCAAGCCGCGCGCGCCGCGCGCCTGGCCAAGGCCGACCTGCAATCGCGCATGGTCGGCGAGTTTCCGGAATTGCAGGGCACGATGGGGCGCTATTACGCCAGCGCCATGGGCGAGCCCGGTGCAGTCGCTGACGCCATCGACCAGGCCTACACACCGCGCGTCGCTGGCGATGCCATCGCGGTATCGGTATTGGGACAGGCGGTCGCCGTGGCCGAGCGACTGGATACGCTGGCTGGCGGATTCGCCGCCGGCCTCAAGCCCAGTGGCAACAAGGATCCCTTCGCCCTGCGCCGCAATGCGCTGGGATTGGCGCGCACGCTGATCGAAGGTGGGCTGGAGTTGCCGCTGCAGCCGCTGCTCCGGCAGGCCATGGACGCCGTGGTGGCGCGGGTCGGCAGCGGTGATGCCGCGGCGCTGGCCGACGAGCTTGGCGGCTTCGTGTTCGAGCGCTTGCGCAGTTACTACGCCGACCAGGGCTTCGGTGCGGCGCAGTTCGATGCCGTCGCGGCGCTGGGTGCCACTGGCGTGACGTCCCTGCCCGACTTCGATCGCCGCTTGCGCGCCATCGCGGAGTTTGCGCAACTGCCCGAAGCGCCTGCCCTGGCCGCCGCGAACAAACGCATCCGCAACATTCTGCGCAAGCATGAGGGCGTGGTGCCCGATGAAGTGGACGGCGCCCTGCTGGCCGAGCCGGCGGAGCGCGAACTGCACGCTGCCGTCAATGCCGCGCTTGCCGACACCGCCCCGCTGCTCGCAGACGGCAACTACGTCGGCGTCCTGCGTCGGCTCGCAGCCTTGCGTCCGGCCGTGGATGCCTTCTTCGATGGCGTGATGGTGATGGCCGACGATCCCGCGGTGCGCGACAACCGCCTTGCCCTGCTGCGCCGCCTTGCCGACCGCTTTGCCGCAGTCGCGGCGGTGGAGCAGCTGTCGGCGACCTGAGCGCGGCTCCGGCATGAGCACGCCGACTTCCGACGCCGCGTTGCGCGCGCTGTGGGAACAGGGCCAACAGCACATCCGCACGCACAAATTCGCGCGCGCGCAGGCCGATTTCGAGAAGTTGCTGGCCAGCGCACCCGGGCATGTCCCGGCCCGCTTGCTGCTGGCCAGCGTGATCCTTGCGCAGGGGCGCGTGCGCGGCGCTGCCGAGCAGGCGAAGTTCGCCGCCTTCGCCCTGCCCGATGATGCGGACATGGTTTGCCGCGTTGCGCAATGCCTGGCCAAGGTCGGCGAAACCCTGGCCGCGCGCGCCACGCTGCAGCATCCGGCGGTGCAACACACGCGCAAGGCGCCGGCATTGGCCGCGCTCGCGCACATCCACCAGGGGCTGGGCCAGCATGCCGAAGCCCTGGTACTGATGGACCGGGCCAAGGCGCTGGGGTTCGACAACGCCGATTTCCGCTTCTTCCGCGCGATCCAGTTGCAATTCAACGGCCACCTGGCCGCCGCCGAGGCTGAACTCGAGGCTTGCCTGAAACTTGGCCCGACCTTCGGCCGCGCATCGGTGGCATTGGCGCGCCTGCGCCGCTGGAATGCCGGCGAGAACCACCTGGACTTCATCGCCCAGCGGCTGCGCGAAGTGGCGCAGGGATCGGAAGACCACGCCGGCTTCGAGTTTGCGCGCTACAAGGAACTCGAGGACCTCGGGCGTTTCGACGAGGCCTGGGACGCGCTCGCGCGGGCCAACGCATTGATGCATGCGCGCCTGCGCCACGACAGCACCGCCGAGGCCGCATTGTTCGACGCCATCATCGAATGCGCGACACCGAGTTTTTGCGCACCCGGCGCGCATCGCTTTGATGGGCCACAGCCGATTTTCATCGTCGGCATGCCGCGCTCGGGCACCACCCTGCTCGAGCGCATCCTCGGCCGGCACTCGCAGGTCACGCCTGCAGGCGAGTTGGCGGACTTCTCGCACCAGTGGCGCTGGGTCGCCGACCAGCATGGCCATCGCCTGCTCGACGAAGGCCTGCTTGTCGCCGCGGAGGCGACCGATTTCGTCGAGGTAGGCCGCCGCTATCTGCAGCAGACGCAATGGCGCGCCGCCGGCCGGCCCTGGTTCGTGGACAAGCTGCCGCCGAACTTCATGCTCGCCGGCTTCATCCGCAAGGCGCTGCCGCAGGCGCGGATCCTGCACATGCGCCGCGACCCGATGGACCTGTGCTTCTCCAACTGGCGCGCGCTGTTCGGCGACAGCTTC
>JBBRZU010000109.1:0-9140 GCA_038236425.1 Lysobacterales bacterium | reverse complement strand
GAGGTCGTTCGCGCCTTCGCGCAACAGGTTGCTCTGGTTGTCGCGATTGGCATCGCCCGTCATCACCAGCACCGGCAAACGACGCTTGCTGTAGCCGAACGCGCCGCGCACCTGCGACAGCAGTTCGCGCCCGCTCAGCACGCCTTTGAGGTACACATCGGTGAGCACGAGATCGACGCCGATATCGTCCTTGGTGTGGCATTCATGCAGGTGCTCGAGCGCCCCTTCGACATCGGTGAAGTGCCGCACCACCATGCCGTGGCGCTCCAGGATGCGCTTGGTCGCGACGGCGACGACGCGGCTGTCCTCGACGTACAGCACGCGCGCGCCCGGCACGGGCTCGGGTTGCACATACCCGCGGATGAAGGCGGCCAATGCACTGTGGCCGAGCGCCTTGTCGAAATAGTCGGTGACGTCCTCGCTGAAGCTGCGGTTTTCCAGCCGCGACTGCACATCCCCGGACACCACGATGATCGGCACGTAGCGTTGCCCACCGTCCTCGCGCACCGCGCGCGCGAGCGCCATGCCGTCGGCGTCGGGCAGCAACAGCGACGTCGTGACCAGGTCCACGCTGCCGTTGGCGAGCGCCTCGCGTGCCTCGGCCAGGCTGCCGCAGGCGATGACCTCGACATTCGGCAACTCATGCCGGAGCACGTCGCCGATCAGCCTTCGCACCAGTTTCGAGCCATCGACCACCATCACCCGTGGCGCGTCACTGACGACGTGGCGCAGGTCATGGCTGCGGGGGTCAGATGCCGCCATCAGCGCGCCGACCTCGGCAGCATCACGTCTTTTTGTTTGCGGGGCTTCAACGGTGCGGGCCGCGTCTGCCGCAGGTAGTGTCCGGTGACCAGTCCTGCGCCGAGCCAGCCCAGAAGGGTCGCGCCCAGCACCACTGCGGCGGCGATGGGAGGATCAAACCCCGCCAGTTCGAACTGGCTCCCATACCGGCCAGCCAATTCGGCCAGCGGCGCGCGTAGTGCCAGCGCGGCCAGGGTCAGCAGCCCGAGCGCCACACCGCCAGCCGCCAAGCCGTACCAGGCACCCAGGTAAATAAATGGGCGACGGATGAAGCCGTCGGTCGCGCCCAGGTGCTGCAGCACCCCGATTTCCTCGCGCCGCGACTGGATGTCCAGCCGCACCGTGTTGCCGACCACCAGCAGCGCACCTGTTCCGAGCAGGCAAGCCAGCACCAGCACCACGCGCGTGCCGAAACGCAGCCAGCCGTCGAGCCGCTGCCGCCATTGCGCATCGTGCTGGACGAGATCGGCGTCGGGCAGCTGCTGCAAGGAGGCTGCCAACAGCGATTCGTCGCCGCGCGGCGTCACGATCAACAGGCTTGGCAGCGGATTGACGCCTGCCGCGAGAATGGCGTCGCCCAACCCGCTGGCGCGCAACTCCGCCAGGCCCTGGTCGGGCGTGCGCAGTTGCACCCGACCGATGTCGCTGCGCGCGCGCAATGTTCCCGCGAGCACCTGCGCGTGGGCGAGATCAACGCCGGGCTTGAGGAAAACGCTGATTTCCCGCGATTGCTGCACGTCGCCCGAGAAACGCGCCACGTTGGCCAACACCAGCCACAAGCCCAGCGGCAAGGCCAGCGCGATCGCCATGACGCCGATCGTCAGGGCCGTCGCCCACGGCTTGCGCCCAATGCGCCCGAGGCTTGCGACCAGGCTATAGAGATGATGATCCAGCCACGTCGACACGGCGTGGAATGGCCCGCGCGATGTTGGGCGCGGCGCACGGATGGAAGGATCAGGCATCGACCAGGTCCTCCGGTGCGATGTCATCGGCAAGCTGGCCATGGTCGAGCACCAACACGCGCTTCTTCATGCGGCGCACCAGGCCAAGATCGTGACTGGCGATCAGCACGCTGGTGCCACGCTCGGGCAACGCCGCGAACAGGGTCATGATCTCCGCCGACAGGGCAGGGTCGAGGTTGCCGGTGGGCTCGTCGGCCAGCAGCAACGGCGGTTCGCCAACCATGGCGCGTGCGATACCGACGCGTTGTTGCTCACCGGCCGACAACTGCGTCGGCAGGGCGCGTTCGCGCGAGGCTAGTCCGAGTTTTTCCAGCACGCTGCGCACGCGCTTGCCGATGTCGCCGCGGCGCTCGCCGCGCAGGATCAGCGGCAGTGCGACGTTTTCGAACACGCTGCGATCCGTCAGCAGCCGATGATCCTGGAACACCACGCCGACGTTACGACGGTGCAGCGGCACACGGCCATGACGGACCTTCAACAGGTTGCGATCATCGAACAGCACCGCGCCGCGGCTGGGGCGTTCGGCAAGGTGGATCAACTTCAACAGGGTGCTCTTGCCGGCCCCGGAATGACCGGTGACGAACAACATTTCGCCCGGCTGCACTTCGAAACTCACATCCGCCAGCGCAACGTGGCCGCCGGGATAGTGCTTGCTGACATTGTCGAAGCGCAGAACGCTCATCTCGCGACCGCAGGCTCGTGATCTGATCAGTATCGGTGGCGTTGGGGGGAATGGCCAGCGGCGCGTCGCCAAAAACAAAGGCCCGGCAGGTGCCGGGCCTTTGCAGGATTGCGGTGGATGCGGTTTAGCGCACGCGGCCGCGACGGAACAGGTTGACGATGGCAAGCAGGATGACCGCACCAATCAGCGAGGACACAAGGCCCATGACGCTGAAGTCGCCCGAGTTGACGGTGCCAGTACCCAGCAGCGGCGCGATCAACCAGCCTCCAAGGAACGAACCGACGATACCCACGATGACGTTCAGGAAGATGCCCTGCTGCCCATCGGTCTTCATGATCATGCTGGCAAGCCAGCCAATAATACCGCCCACAATTAACCAGATAATGAAGTTCATGCACCACTCCTTAGCTTTAAGGGATTTGCAGTAGCTCCCCTGCGTGGGGGCAGAGTCAGTCTGTATTCGCGGACGTGATGGCAGTGTCTGCGAGACACCCTTGCGACCGGCCGGGGGTCGATCCCGGTCGGCTCACTGATAGCGCATCAGACACTGGATTGCACGTCGCCCTGCAGCAATCCCAACAGCGCGCTGCGCGGCAGCTTGCCGGTGTCGTTACGGGGCAATGCCGCCACACGCTTGAGCGGGCGCGGCAGGAACACGGGGTCGATCCCGCGGCGCAGGTGGCGCAGGATCGCGGCTTCGTCGATATCCGGTGCCACCACGAGCGCGGCGATGCGGCGCACCCCGCCAGCGTCGGTGGTGTCGAGCTGGAACACCACGCCATCCAGCACGCCCGGCACCGCCTGCAACTGCCGGGTGAGGTCGCCAAGCGATGCGCGCTTGCCGGCGATTTCGAGCAGGTCGGCCTGGCGGCCACGCAAGTGGAAGCGTCCGTCATCGGCAACTTCGATCAGGTCGGCCAGTGCCACCGGTGCTGGCAGGTGCGCGGCATGCACGAGGCTCCCGTCGGGTTGTGGTTGCAACCGCACGCCCGGCAGTGGCGTCCAGGCGTCGTCGCGTGCGGTGCGTCGGCGCGCGATGACGCAGGTTTCGGTCGAGCCGAACAATTCACGGACCTCGCAGCCAAATCGTGATTCCGCGGATAGCGCCACCGATGCCGGCAATGGCGCGGTTGCCGACACGATCCCGCACATCGGCGGCAGCGACACGCTCGATTCCACCAGCGCGCGCAGATGCACCGGCGTTGTCACCAGCAGCCGCGGCGCATCGATCGTGCGCAGTGCGGCGGCGATGTCCTCGGGGAAAAACGGCCGCGCCGAATGGATCGCAACGCCTCCCAGCAAGGGCAGCAGCACAGACAACTCCATGCCGTACATGTGCTGGGGCGGAACGGTGGCAACCACGTGCGGGATGGACGATGCGGGCCACAAGTCGTGCAGCGCGGCGAGGTTCTGCGCGGTACTGGTGCCAAAGCTGCCCCAGGTCTTGGGATTGGGCTGCGGCTGGCCGGTGCTGCCGGAGGTGAACCCGATCGCGACCAGGGCATCGTCGTCCAGGCGCAGTGGCGGTCCATCACGCTGTGGCAGCGTGTCGGGCAGCCGCCAGTAGCGTGGTGGCGGGTCGTGCAAATCGCCATCGCCCAGGCAATAGCTGTCGGCGTGGCGGCGCAGCTCATCGGCAATCACCGCAGGCGCGCGCGATGGCGGCAGCAACGTGGTCTGGCCGCGAACCGCGACCGCACAAAACGCAACCAGGAATCGATAGCGGTCTTCGCACAGGTTGATCGCATGGCGGCCCGACGGCAGTGCCGCCGCCAACCCTCGCACCTGCGCCAGGAACTGCGTGAGCGCGATCGGTCGGCCGCCGTCGAACGCGACGGTACGAAGCGGGTGGCCAATGGCCAGCGGTGACGCCGCCGGACCTGACTGGATGACTGCAGACATAGATGCGCGATGATTCCCGGTCGCCCGGACCTTCCCCGCCGATACTTTACGCTGCGGCTGACGCCCGAGCCAGATGACCCCCAACCACATGTTGCCGTTGTCTCCATCGCTGCCATCCACCATCCAATGCACCTGGCGGGACTACGCGCACGGCCAGCCGGCAGAACCGCTGGCCCGTCTCTGGCTTGCCGACGTGCTGGGCTGCGAGCCGGCCGCGGTGGCGCTGGTGCGCGACGCGCTGGGCCGGCCCCGACTGGGCGCTTCGCAACACGGGTGGGACGTCAGCTGGAGCCATAGCGGCCAGGGCTTGCTGATCGCAATGGGTGAAGGCGTGCAAATCGGCGCCGACCTGGAGCGCACCAAGCCCCGGCCGCAGGCCCTCGCGCTGGCGCGTCGTTTTTTTGCGGGCAATGAAGCCCACTGGCTCGCCGCGCTGCCGGTCGAGACCCGCGAAGCGGCCTTCCTGCGGCTGTGGTGCGCCAAGGAATCGGTGCTGAAGGCGCATGGTCGCGGGCTGGCCTTCGGGCTGGACAGACTGGAATTTGGCGAGGTCTGCGGCGTCCTGCAGCTGATCGCATGCGACCGTCAACTGGGGCAACCGGACGATTGGACCGTACGGGAATTCATGCCGCACGCAGGCTATCGCGCCGCGATTGCCTGGCGCGACACACCAGAGAGTCAAGTGCCGCCCCCATACTGATCGCCATGCCCGACTTCCCCGACACGTTGCGCAGCGACCTGGATGCCGGATTGGACGCGCTCGCGCTGGACCCTGCGCTGGCCACACCACTGCTCGCCTATCTGGCCTTGCTAGGCCGCTGGAACCGTACCTACAACCTGACCGCCATCCGCGATCCGGGCGAGATGGTGGTCAAGCACCTGCTGGATTCGCTGGCGATGGTGCCCTTTGTTGCTGGCGGCACGCTGGCGGACCTGGGCACTGGCGCCGGCTTGCCGGGCATCCCGTTGGCGATGGCCAATCCTGATTTGCAGGTCACGCTCGTCGAGTCCAACGGCAAGAAAGCGCGCTTCCTGCGCGAAGCCGTCCGCACGCTGCCGCTTCCCAATGCGCGCGTTGCCGAATCGCGGATCGAAGCACTGGATGAGCCGGCCCAATACGACGCCATCGTGGCCCGTGCATTGGCGACGCTGCCGCTGATCGTCGAACTGGGCGGTCATCTGCTCAAGCCTGGCGGCCGCCTGCTGGCGATGAAGGGCTCGATTCCTGATGAGGAAATCGCAGCGCTGCCCGACGGGTGGCGGGTGCAAGGCGTGCATCCTCTGATGGTGCCGGGACTGCTGGCGGAGCGGCACCTGCTGGTTGTGTCCCACGCTTGATCGCAGGATGCCGCGCTTGTCGCGTCGCGCGCGGCGCGGGCGAGGATGCAGGTCACGGCGGACGAGCCTTCTCCCGCGATGCATAATCGCAGGTCCGGTCCTGGCCGGATTCCTTCGCAACGAGGCACATCAAGCCCCATGGCCCGGATAATCGCGGTCGCCAACCAGAAAGGTGGCGTCGGCAAGACCACGACTGCCGTCAACCTGGCCGCGGCGCTGGCGCGCACGCCCAAGCGCGTGCTGCTGGTCGACCTGGATGCGCAGGGCAACGCCACGATGGGCAGCGGCATCGATAAACGTGAGCTGGCCGCGTCCAGCTGCGACGTATTGATGGAGGAACTGTCGGCCGACGTCGCCATCGTCACCACGCCCGAAGGCTTCGACCTGCTGCCCGGGAACAGCGAATTGACCGCGGCCGAGATCGAGCTGATGGACGCGGAAAGGCGAGAGCAACGCCTCAAGCGTGCGCTGGATCCGCTGCGCGAGAAATACGACTTCATCCTGATCGACTGCCCGCCGGCGCTGTCGCTGCTGACGCTCAACGCACTCACTGCTGCCGACAGCGTGCTGGTGCCGATGCAATGCGAGTACTACGCACTTGAAGGCCTGACGTCCCTGCTGCAGACCATCGATGCGCTGAAAGGAAAACTCAATCCGGGACTTGAGGTCGAAGGCGTGCTGCGCACCATGTTCGACGTGCGCAACAACCTCGCCAATGCGGTGTCGGCCGAACTCATCACCCATTTCGGCGACAAGGTGTTCCGCACGATCGTGCCGCGCAACGTGCGCCTTGCCGAAGCGCCGAGCCACGGTCAAAGCATCGTCGGTTACGACCGCGCCTCGCGTGGTGGCGTCGCCTATCTCGGGCTTGCCGGTGAAGTCCTGCGCCGCCAGCGCGAACGCGAACAAGCGTCAGCCAGACCACACATCCCCACGGAGACCACGGCATGACCGCCGCCAAAACTGCACCAGCCAGGAAGCGCGGCCTTGGACGCGGCCTGGAGGCGCTGCTGGGCCCAAAGGGCGCCGCGGCAGCGCCGGCGCTGGAGGTCACGGCGGGCGATACATTGCGTCACCTGCCGGTCGATGGGCTGTCGCCTGGGAAATACCAGCCGCGCAAGACCATGGACCAGGGCAAGCTCGCCGAGCTGGCGGAATCGATCAAGGCGCAGGGCGTGATCCAACCGATCGTCGTGCGCGACCTTGGCGGTCGCCGCTTCGAGATCATCGCCGGCGAGCGCCGCTGGCGCGCGTCGCAACTGGCGGGCCTGAGCGAAATCCCGGCGGTCATCCGCGAAGTCGACGACCGCACCGTGGTCGCGATGGCGCTGATCGAGAACATCCAGCGCGAAGACCTCAATCCGCTCGAGGAAGCCGCCGCGCTGCAACGCCTGATCGACGAGTTCGACCTGACGCATGCGCAGGCAGCCGATACGGTCGGGCGCTCGCGCGCCGCGGTGTCCAATTTGTTGCGGCTGCTGGAATTGCCCAACGAGATCCGCGTGCTGGTGGAAACCGGAGCATTGGAAATGGGCAGCGCTCGGGCGTTGCTGACCCTGGCGCCGCAAGCCGCAATCGCGCTGGCGCGACAAGCGGTCGATGGTGGCTGGTCCGTGCGGGACGTCGAGCATCGTGTGCAACAGCTGGCGACCGGCAAGCTGCCAGTCAAAACCCAAACGCCGAAACCCAAACCGCAGGCGGACATCGTCGCGCTGGAGCATGAGCTGTCCGAGTCGCTCGGCGCCACCGTCAACGTGTTGCATGGCCGCGGCGGGCGGGGACGCCTGGTGATCCACTACAGCGACCTGGACTCGCTGGATGGCGTACTCGAACGACTGCGCGGCAAGGCCTAGGCGCCACCTGCGGACGGTGCTTTCAACTCGTGCAGTCTAAACTTTCCCCATGACATGACCATCCTCGTCACTTGCGCGGCCGGGGTCATTGGCTCCAATGCCTGTATCGTCGCCGGCGCGTCCGACGCGCTGGATTATTTTGGAGACGACGCATGAATGCGCCGCAACTGTCGGTCGTCGTACCGGTATTCAACGAACAGGACAACGTCGAACCACTGGTCGACGAGATCGTGGCCGCGTTGCGCACCGTGGTCCCGTTCGAGATCGTCTATGTCGACGACAACTCGCGTGATGGCACCCTGGAAAAGTTGCAACAACTCAAGTCCCGCGTGCCGGAATTGCGCGTGATCCGCCATGTCAGCCAGAGCGGGCAGAGCACCGCCGTCCGCAACGGCGTCAAGGCCGCGCGCGGCGAATGGATCGCGACGCTGGATGGCGACGGCCAGAATGATCCGGCCGACATTCCCAAGCTGCTGGCCGAGCGTGCGCGCGCTGCCGACCACGTCAAGTTGTTCGCCGGCTGGCGCGTGCAGCGCCAGGATTCCGGCAGCAAGCGCTGGGCATCGACACTGGCCAATGCCATCCGCTCGCGCATGCTGCACGACGCCACGCCCGACACTGGGTGCGGCATCAAACTGTTCGAGCGCGAAGCGTTCCTCGACCTGCCTTACTTCAACCACATGCACCGCTACCTGCCGGCACTGATGCAGCGAGCCGGCTGGAAAACGCTGAGCGTGCCGGTCAACCACCGCGCACGTTCCACCGGCGTGTCCAAGTACAACAACTTCAACCGCGCCCTCGTCGGCATCGCCGACCTGCGCGGTGTCGCCTGGCTGATCCGGCGCGGCAAGGTCACGGCCGTGGAGGAACTCCAATGAGCCCGACGCTCCACAACACCGCCGCGGATTTCATGAACAGCCCGATCCCCTGGCTGGCCTGGACCGGCCTGCATGCCAGCCCGTGGAAAGCGATCGGCTGGGCAGGCGCGCTCATGTTCAGCGGACGCTGGTTCGTGCAGATCATCGCCTCGCGCCGCCATGGCAAGCCAGTGGTGCCGCGGGTGTTCTGGTACATGAGCATCATCGGCAGCCTGATGACGCTGGCGTACTTCGTGTTCGGCAAGAACGACTCGGTCGGCATTCTCCAGAACCTGTTCCCGGCCTTCACTGCCGGCTACAGCCTGTATCTGGATATCAGGCACCGCGGCTGGCATCGGGATCGGGCGACGCATTGATGCCGGACCGGCTTGGACCGGTCTCTGGACTCCCATCAACCAGCACGCCCGCATGCTCGGTTCCATGGCGCGCGGCGGCGCGGCATCCAGCGAGGGTGGCGTAGTGGACTTGGGCGCGGCATAATGCCCGGCTCGCTGCATCCGGCTTTGGCCCGGATCGGCCCGGAAGCGCGATTCCGGCCGGTTCCGAGCAGCGAACCCAGACACCCACATCGCGTGCCGGTTTCCCGGCGGGGCCGCCATCTCCCTGGCCAAGGGCGACAAATAATCAAATCGAGGTGCGTAATGTCCCGCGTATGCCAAGTTTCAGGCAAGCGCGTGCAGACCGGCAACAACGTCTCGCACGCCAACAACAAGACCCGCCGCCG
>JBBRZU010000108.1:0-9189 GCA_038236425.1 Lysobacterales bacterium | reverse complement strand
TCGCGCCTGCTGGCGGTCACCTTCACCGAGGCGGCAACCAAGGAGCTGCGCGAGCAACTGCGCGGCCGCCTGCTCGACGCGCTGACGCTGCTGCAGCGTGATGATCCGATCGCGGCCTTGCAGGCCGATCCCGCCGACCATGCACACATCGCGCTGGCCAAGCGCCTGCTCGCCGGCGCCAGCGCACGCGAGGGCGTGCCGGCACTGCTTGCGCGCCTGCGCCGCGCCGCCGAGCAGATGGATCTCGCACCGATCCATACCATCCACGGCTTCTGCCAGCGCGCCCTGCGCGACCACGCGCTGGAAGCCGGCCAACCGTTGTCTGCCTACGATGTGCTGCTCGACGAATCCGGGCTGCGGCACGAGGTGGCGCTGGAGTTCTGGCGCGAACGCTCACGCGCGCAGCCCGATGCGCAGACCCTGTTGTCGCTGTGGTCCTCGCCGACGGCGCTGGCCGGCTTCCTGCGAGACGTGATGGCGCTGGATGGACTGCTGCCGCCACCCGAACCGCCCGGCGCAGCCTCTGTGCAAGCCGGCGATGCCCTGCGCGCGGCGCGGATTGCGCTTGCCGCTGCGTTTGCCAAATTCGGCGACGAAGCGCACGCGCAGCTGCTGGCTGCCTGCGCCGACAAGGCCTTGAATGCCGGATCGGTCAAGCCGTCCAGCATCGACCGGACCTGGCACGCGCTGCAGCATTGGCCCTCGCCCGCTGACGAAAATCCGTCCGACGACAAGCTGGACACGTTCTCGAGCAGCAAGCTGGCCAAGCGCACCAACAAGAACAAGAGCACGCCGCAGTCGCCACTGTTCGATGCGATCGAAGCATGGGTCGTGGCTGCCGAGGCGGACGAGCAATCGCAGCAGGCCGCGCGGATCGCGATGATCCATGCGGCGCGCGACTTCGCCATCACGCGCTGCGCTGCACTGAAACAATCGCGCGGGCTGATTGGCTTCGACGACATGATCCGCGGCGTGCACGCCTGCCTGGCGCGCGACGTCGGTGGCAAGTTCGCCGCCGCCCTGCAACGGCAATACACGATCGCCTTGGTGGATGAGTTCCAGGACACCGATCCGCGCCAGTGGGACATCTTCCGGCGGTTGTTCGGGCAGCCCGCCGATGCAAATGCCGATGTCGTAGGCGACGGCGCCACGCCGCGTGCGCTGTTCCTGATCGGCGACCCGAAGCAGGCCATCTACCGGTTCCGCGGCGGCGATGTCGCCACCTACCTGCAGGCGCAATCCGAGGCCGATGCGACCCACGCCCTGCGGCGCAATTTCCGCTCACGCCCACGCGCGCTGGCCGCCACCGAAGCACTGTTCACGCTGCGCGGACCCGGCGCGTTCGACCAGCCAGGCATCGCCTTCGAGCCGGTCGAGCCCGGCGGCGCCTGCAACGACGACGCACTGCGCATTGATGGCGCCGACGCGCCGGCGCTGGTGGTGCTGCCGGTGCAGGAGGATCCGCTCGACACCGGCATTGAACGTTCGCGCGAAGCCGCCACCGCAGCCTGCGTCGCGGCGATCCATTCACTGCTCTCGGCCGCGCAGGCCGGCCGCGCTGTGCTCACCGATCGTCATGGCATCACGCGCGCTGTCGCACCCGGCGACATCAGCGTGCTGGTCCCGCGCCACCGCGATGGCGAAACCATCCAGCGTGTCTTGTCGGCGCGCGGCATTCCCAGTGTGTCGGCCGGGCGCCTGAGCCTGTACCAGACCGACGAGGCCACGCACCTGTGCTGGCTGTTCGAGGCGCTGCTTGCTCCCGCCGATGACGGTCGCCTGCGCGCGGCGCTGGCCACGCCATTGTTCGGCCTCGATGCCGTGCAGATCGCCGCCTTCGACACCGACCTGCCCAGTCATCGCGACTGGCAGGACAAGCTCGAGCATTGGCAGGAGCGGGTACGCCGTCATGGGCCCATGGCCCTGGTGGGCGAGTTGTGCGAAGCGCAGGCCGCGCGTCTGCTCGCCTGGCCCGATGGCGAGCGTCGCGTTTCCAACTACCTGCAATTGGCCGAGGCACTGCAATCGGGCGTGGATCGCGCACCGGGGCTCGCGGGCCTGCTGGCCGATCTGGAGACGCGTATCGCGCAGGCCGAGGACGTCGCCGATGAAGACCTGCTGCGGCTGGAGTCGGACTCGGCGCGCGTGCGCATCATGACCATGCATGTCAGCAAGGGCCTGACCCTGGAACTGGTGTTCCTGCCCTACGCCGCGACCACGGGAACCCCGGATCGGCCTCGCAAGCCGCGCCTGGCGAACCACCACATCGGCCTGGAGCGCGTCGCCACCGTCTATCCGGCCGATGGCGATCCGGCGTTGAAGCAGGACGCGCGTGAAAAACGCGCCGAGCATATCCGGCTGCTCTACGTCGGACTGACCCGCGCACGCCTGGCCACCTGGATTGGCTGGGGTGCGGTGAAGGATGCACACCGGACCGCGCTCGGCTGGTTGCTGCATCGTCCGCAGGGCGCGGCGCCTGCTGATGACGGCAACGCCAATGACAGCGCGGCCGATGACGGCAGCGCCGACGAGGCGATGGTCGAGGTGGCAAAGCTCGACGACGACGCCGTGCAGGCGCGGCTGCGTGAATGGCAGGCGCTGGCGCCGGACGCCATCGCGATTGCGCCAGCGGTGGCGATCGAAGCCATCGATGCATTGCCGCGCCTGCGCTTCGTGGATGCGGTCGCCACGCCACCGGCGCGGGTGCCGCTGCGTCAGTACGACCGCGACTGGTGGGTGTACAGTTTTTCGCAACTCGCACGCGAGGAAGGCCTTGCCGAGGCGCAACCCGCCGATGACGAACGCGACGCGGTGACCATGCTGGAATTCACGCGCTACGCCGGCCCGCGTTTCGGCAATGCCTTGCACCGCGCGCTCGAGCAAGTGGACTTTGCAACGTGGCTGGACTGGCGCGGCCCGGTCCCGCCGACCGGACAGCTCGACGTCGTGGTCGAGGCGCTTGCCTACCACGGCTTCGATACCGAGGCTGATCGCAGCGAAGGCGTCACGCAGCTATCCGGATTGATTGGCGAAACCCTGAACGCGCCGATGCCGGAAGGCACCCGGCTGGCTTTGCTGCCGGCGGCGCGGCGCATCGCGGAAATGGAATTCCACCTGGCGCTGGCGCCAGTCACCGTGGACGCACTGCTCGCCACCCTGCATGCGCACGGGCTGGTGCAGGCGCGGCACGGCTTTGGCCTGCGCCAACGCATCGAAGGCCTGCTCACCGGCTTCATCGACCTGGTCTACGAGGCTGACGGGCGCTTCTACGTGCTGGACTACAAATCCAACCAGCTGCCCGGTTACGACCACGCCAGCCTGCAGCGCGCGGTGCGCGATGCCGAGTACGACCTGCAATACGTGCTGTACAGCCTGGCCTTGCATCGCTGGTTGCAATTCCGCATGGGCGCCGACTACGACATCGCGCGCCATCTGGGTGGCGTTCGCTATGTCTTCAGCCGCGGCCTGGATCGCAATGATCCGGCGCGGCCGGGCGTGCACGCGGCAACCTTGTCGCCCGCCTTGGTGCTGGCACTCGATGCGCTGCTGCGCCGCAGGTCGGCAGCATGAGTTTGCTGGCGGCCCTGTGGTCCGGCGGCTGGTTGCGCAACGTGGACCACGCGTTGGCCTTGAGCATGCGCCATGCACGCGAAGACACGCCCGACCTGGTGCAAGCCGCCGCCGCACTGGCTAGTCGCGCGCTGGCCCATGGCCATGGCCGGGTGCCGCTCTCACGCCTGGGCGAACTGTTCGCGGAGATCGATGCCGAGCGCGAGCTGCCGGCGCTGCCCCTGCTGGATGATTGGCTGGCGGTGCTCGCCGCCTCGCCTTGGGTGCATCGTCCGGAAACAGATCCCGCTGCGAGCGCAACAGATCGCGTGCTCGTGCTCGAAGGCGATGCGATCGCGCTGCGCCGCTACTGGGACTATGAATGCCGGCTCGCCCGGGCCTTGCTCGCTCGCCTGCCCGATCGGCTGCAACTGATCACCGGCGGCCCCGGTACCGGCAAGACCACGCAAGTCGCGCAACTGCTGGTGGCATTTGCCGCACGCAGTGGCAATGCGGCGCCGCGCATCCTGCTGGCCGCGCCGACCGGCAAGGCCGCCTCGCGCTTGTCTGAATCAGTGCGCGAGTCGCTGCTTGCGCAGGTGGCCGATGGCCGCCTGGATGGCGACACGGCGGCGCGGCTGCCAACCGATGCGAGTACCTTGCACCGCCTGCTGGGCTGGCAACGCAATGGCCTGTTCCGTCACAACCGCGACAATCCACTGCATGCCGACCTGGTGGTGGTGGACGAAGCATCGATGATCGACCTGCCGCTGATGACCCGGCTCGCGGAAGCGACGCCGCCCGGCGCAACCCTGGTGCTGGTGGGTGATCGCGACCAGTTGCCGTCGGTGGAAACCGGCGATGTGCTGGCCGCGCTGTGCGATGCCAGCGAGCAACCGGGAGCGCCGCTGGCCGCGCAGCGGACCAACCTGGAAACCTCGCATCGCCAGTCGGCCGACATTGACGTGCCCGCGCTGGCCGCGGCGGTGCGCATCGGCGACGCCGACGCCGTGATCGCCGGACTTGCGCACGATGGCTACCGCGGCGTGCGCTGGCATGCCGCCGGTGATCGCGCCCTGCATGAGGCGGTGCGCGAGCAAGCCGTGCCGCAGTTTCGTGCACTGGTCGAGCAACCGGATGTCGCCAGCGCCCTGCGTGCTGCGCGCGCCTATCGCATCCTGTGCGCAACCCGCGAAGGCGCCGCCGGCAGCCAGGCCCTGAATGCGATCGTCGGCCAGGCACTGGATCCGGTGCACGGCGGGCTGGGGCAATTCAAGGGTCGGCTGGTACTGGTCACCGAAAACAGCTATCGCCAGCAGCTGTTCAACGGCGACATCGGCATCGCCTGGCCCGACGAGAACGGCGAACTGCGCGTGTGGTTCGACGGCGATGGTGGCCCACGCGCCTGGTTGCCCGCAGCACTGCCCGCACACGAGCCGGCCTTTGCACTCACCGTGCACAAGTCGCAGGGCTCGGAGTTCGATCGCGTCTTCCTGGCCCTGCCCGAACGCGGCGCACGCGTGCTGTCGCGCGAGCTGTTGTACACCGGGCTGACTCGCTGCCGGCAGGAGGTGCTGTTGTGGGCCAGCGAACCGGCGCTTCGCGAAGCCGTCGCGCGCCGGGCGCAGCGCTGGAGCGGACTGGCAGCGCGTCTGTCGCCATCCACTGCGGGCTGACCAGGGCTGTCGCCATTGTGCGCGGACCAGTATCGCGTACGGCAACTCAGCGGCAATTCATCGCCCGCCCACCACCATGTCGGCAACAGTGCGCGATGGCCACGATGGCCACGGAGGTTGCAGCATGAATCCCAACAATAAGGTCACAGGCGAATACCCGCATCTGCCGGCCGACGCCCATACGCGCATGAAGCATCGCGATGCCAAGGGCCGCTTTGCCGAAGGCGTGGAGGCCGATTGTGCACCCTCGCCGGAGGCGCAGCCGGGCGATGCATCCAAGGTCGCGCCGGACAAGGATTCCGCGCGCGACGAGCGCCGCGATTCGGAGAACAAGCAGCACTAGGGCAAGCGGGCCCGGCTCAGCTGGTCCCGGCTCAGCTGGTCCCGGTGTGGAAGTGGCGCCGGAACGGCACCGCATCCCGGTCGACCGGCGCATCGAGTTCGCGCGCATAGCGATGGCCTGCGTACACCGCGTGCGCAATCAGGCCGGGCGCATCGGCATCGCCAATCGCACGCACGCTGCGCAGGCCGGCATCGCTCCATTCCTGCTCGCGCCCGCGCAGTGCCAACAGCAAGGCTTCGTTGGGCAGGCGCGCGGTGAGCAATACCAGCGCGGCGCATTCGAGTTCGCGCAATTTCCCCGACCAGGTGTGCTCCACGCTCAGTGTTCCATCCGCGTAGCCGACCAGGTTGTACTGCACCAGTTGCTCCACGCCCACGTCATGCAGGCGATGCTGGATGTGCCGGTAGTCGAGCGTGTTGGTGCTCCAGGACGCGATCATGTCGTCGGCGGTGAGGTAGAGCACCTCGCGGCCATCGGCACGCAACTTTTCGGCAAGCACGCTGGCCAGGTAGAAGCCGTCGTCATCAAACAGCACGACCGGTCCGTCCGCGGCGGTGGCGGCAAAGCGGCCATCCATCACGTCGTCTGGCGTGAACACCGCCGGGTTCGCAGCGAGTGCCGCATCGGGGAAGAAATTGCTGCGGCCATAGCCATCGCGGCGCCAGTGCGAACCGGTTGCAAGCACGACGTGGTCGGCGCCGAACTCGAGCACGTCATCGGCGCCCAGCAGGTTGTCCGGATACACCGCCACATTCGACAGCCTGGCGATCTGCTGCAGCCGCCAGTCGCGCACCCGCGCCCATTCCGACAGGCCCGGCAGGCGCGCTTCGCGCGAGACCCGGCCGCCAAGTTCCTTGCGCGCTTCGGCCAGGTGCACCTCATAGCCGCGCTGCCCGAGTGCGCGCGCCGCCTCCAGTCCCGCCGGCCCGCCACCAACTACCAGCACGCGCGCGTCCGATGCCTTCGGCGCAATCCGCTCGGGATGCCAGCCCTTGCGCCACTCCTCGCCCATGGTCGGGTTCTGGGTGCAGCGGATCGGGGTGATGGTCATGTCGCCGGTGACGCAGATATTGCAGCCGATACATTCGCGGATCTCGTCGCCGCGACCCTCCTCGATCTTCCTGGGCAGGAACGGATCGGCAATCGATGGCCGCGCCGCGCCGATGATGTCGAGCACGCCGCGGCGCAGCTGCGACACCATCGTATCCGGCGAAGTAAAGCGACCGACGCCAACCACCGGCTTGGTCGTGCTGCGCTTGACGAAATCCACGAACGGTTCCTGCGCGCCTTCGCGGGCGAAGCGCGATGGCATCGAGTCGTTGTACCAGGCCGCCACGTTGACATCCCACAGGTCCGGCAGTTCGGCCACTGCCGAAACGATGTCCTGCGCCTCGGCTCGCTCGACGCCGCCGGCGCCGAGCAACTCCTCGGTGGCGAAACGCAGCGCCACCGCGCAGCTGTCGCCGACCGCGTCCCTGGTATCCTCGAGCAATTCACGCAGCAGGCGCACGCGATTGTCCAGCGAGCCGCCGTAAGCATCGCTGCGCTGGTTGCGCCGGCGCTGCAGGAAATGCATCGCCAGGCTCAGGTCGTGCGCCGCGTACACGTAGATGATATCGAAGCCGGCGCGCTTGGCGCGTACCGCCGCGGCCCGATGCCAGCGTCGGTAGTCGGCGATGTCCTGCAGCGTCATCGCCCGCGCCTGGTTCGGATAGCCGTACTTGCTCGGCTGGTGCGACGGCGCAAGTAATACTTCGCGCGAGTACAGGTTCGAGGCAGTCGGGCCGTTGTGGGTCAGTTCGATCGCGGCCAGCGCGCCGTGCGCATGCACCTTCTCGCACATCAGCTGCAGCGCCGGGATGTCGTGGTCGTCCCACAGACGCGCTTCCACGTACGGCGACACGTCGCCACTCGGGTGGATTTCGCATTCCTCGGTGGACACCACCGCCCAGCCACCCTCCGCCTTCACTTCGCGCATGGCCGCATGCGCTTGCGGCATCGCGTGGCCCATGCCGTTGCAATGCGGTACCTGGAAGAAGCGGTTCTTCGCGGTCACCGGGCCGATGCGGATCGGCTCGAACAGCGGGTCGTATCGCGGGTCACGCGCCATGGGACGTCCTGTGTGCCGACCCGCGGTGGGTCGCATTCATGCCAGTGGCTAATTTACTCCGACGCGCCGGCCACCGCGCAGGAGCAGCAGCGTGAGCGTGGCGCCAGCGAGTACTGCGGCATAGACGCCCAGCGCGCTGGGCGCCAGGGTTGGAATCGCGATCAGCACCAGGGTGTCGTTGCCGCCGGGCAGGATGGCCGCGCCCAGGCCCATCAGCAGGCCGCCGGCCAGGCTGCGCATCAGCACCGGCATCGGCGGCAGGCGCAGCGCGAACGAGCGCCGTTGCCACGACGACAGCCCCATGCCGACGAGCAGCGCGACCGGGAACAGCACGCGCAGTGCGCCCGGCGACATCCCCTGCCCGAGCCAGGCAGTCGCCTCGCCGCGCAGGAAGTTGGTATAGGTCCAGCCACCCTGCAAGGTGTAAAGCAGCCCACCGGCGACGCCCATCACCAGCGCGGCGGCGGGCAACGACCAGCGATCGCGCAGGACCGGATGTACGTTGCGCGCTGTTGGATCCGGCGGCGGTGCCTGCGGCGGCGGTGCCTGCGGCGGCGGTGCCTGCGGCGGCGGTGCAAACAGCGGCGGCATGGACGGCGGCGCGGACTGCGGCGGCCCGTGCGAGTCGCCGTGCTCGATTCGCCACACCTGCACCGCTTCCCACACACCCCACACCGATAACACCGCGAGCAACACCGGCGCCCACGGCATGCCCGGCGCAAGTCGGAACGGCAATGCGCGCGTCAAATGGCCAGACAGCGGCTCGATCCACGACAACCATGCAAGAAGTCCGCCGATGAAGGCCAGCAGCGTGGCCAGCATCGTCACTTCGCCATCGGCGAGCCGCTGCATCGTTGACAGCGCACAGCTGCCATTGACGCCGGCGCCCACGCCGAACAGCAGCCCACCGGCCAGGGCCAGCCAATACGGTGCGCGTTGGGTGGCCGGATACAGGCTGCCCTGCATGGCGAACACCAGCAGGCCGCTGACCAGCGCCGTCCATGCGGCGGCCTTCAGGAAACTGGCGAGCATGTGCGCGCTGCCATGGTCGAGCACCTCGGCCACCGCGCGTACCGTGCACAGCGAGGCCCGGTGGGCAGCAAAGCCCACCGCCATGATCAACACCAGTGCCAGCGCGAACATGGGTGGATTCTGGCACTCTGTTGGCGATTCAGCACCTATCGGAGGACACAGCCATGGCAGGCAATGGAAACAACGCTGGCAACGGCAGCAACAGCGGGCGTGCGACCGGCGGCCCGGGCAGCCAGGATGACGACCAGCGCCGGCTGGCGGTCCTGATTGATGCAGACAACGCGCAGGCTTCGGTCATCGAGGGCCTGCTGGCGGAAGTGGCCAAATACGGACTGGCCAGCGTCAAACGCATCTACGGCGACTTCACCTCCACACGCATGCAGCAGTGGAAGCAGATCCTGCTCGAGCACTCGATCCAACCGGTGCAGCAGTTCGCCTATACCACCGGCAAGAATGCCACCGACAGCTCGATGATCATC
>JBBRZU010000107.1:0-9189 GCA_038236425.1 Lysobacterales bacterium | reverse complement strand
CGCTGGAGTCACGATGTACCCTGGATTCGTCGATTGGGCACTGGCTGGAATCAGCCAGGCCAGCTACTGGCAGATGGCGCTGGTGTTCGCGGTCGCCGCGCAGCTGACCATGATGAGCACCACCCTGTATCTGCACCGCAGTGCCACCCATCGTGGCGTGGACCTGCATCCGGTGGTCAGCCACTTCCTGCGCTTCTGGAACTGGTTCACCACGGCAATGGTCACCAAGGAATGGGTGGCCATCCACCGCAAGCACCACGCCCGCTGCGAAACCGCCGAGGATCCGCACAGCCCGCGCTTCGCCGGCATCAACAAGGTGCTCTGGCAGGGCGTGGAGCTGTACCAGGAAGCCGCCAAGGATCCGGAGCTGCTCGAGAAGTACGGCAAGGGCACGCCCGACGATTGGGTCGAGCGGCACCTGTATGCCGGCCGGCGCAACCTTGGCATCTCCATCCTGTTCGTGGTCAACGTGACCCTGTTCGGCCTGCCGGGCCTGGCGATGTGGGCGCTGCAGATGGCGCTGATGCCGTTCAGCGCGGCGGGCGTGATCAATGGCCTCGGCCACTGGTGGGGTTACCGCAACTTCGATACCGCAGATACCGCCACCAACCTCACCCCATGGGGCCTGCTGATCGGCGGTGAAGAGCTGCACAACAACCACCATGCGTTCCCGAGCTCGGCCAAGTTTGCGCTGCGCAAGTTCGAGTTCGACATCGGCTGGGCGGTGCTGTGGACGCTGCAGAAGCTGCACCTGGCCAAGGTGCTGCGGGTGGCACCGGCGCTGGACGTGCGCCCGAACATCGCCGTGCCCGACACCGAAACGCTCAAGGCGATGATGACCCACCGCTGGCACGTGGCCACCGATTATTTCTCCACCGTGCTCAAGCCGCAGCTCAAGTCGCAGGTGAAATCGGAAGCACGCGCGTTGCGCCTGCCGCGCGGGCTGCGTCGCGCGCTGCGCAGCGATGGCCGCTGGCTCGATGACGCCCGCCGCGAGCGCATGCAGGGCTATATCGCCGCCCGCCCGCAGCTGGTGCAGTTGATGGAGTTCCGTCGCCGTCTGCTGGCCATCTACGAGATCAGGAGCGCCGAGGCCGAGGCGCGCATGGATGCGCTCAAGGCCTGGTGTCGTGAGGCGGAAGCCTCGGGCATCGAGGCGCTGCAGGAATTTTCGCTGCGCCTGAAAGGCTACGCCCTCGTGCCTGCGCGCGCCTGACTTGTGGGAGCGGCTTTTGTGGGAGCGGCTTTAGCCGCGATCTGCTGTACCGCGCATCGCAGCTGAAGCTGCTCCCACAATGCTCACTTGCAGGAAATGGCGGATACTGGTGGCATGACGTCGCCAGTGCACCTGCACAAAGTCTCCGCCGCGTTCGCAGCCGGTGCCCGCATCGATGGTGCAGCCTACGATCGCGAGTACGCCGCCTCCATCGCCGATCCCGCGGCGTTCTGGGGCCGGATCGGCAAGCGGATCGACTGGATCACGCCGTATACGCAAGTGCGCGATGTCAGCTTTGATCTGGCCGATTTCCGCATCCGCTGGTTCGCCGACGGCGAACTCAATGCCAGCGCCAACTGCCTGGATCGCCACCTCGATACGCGCGGCGACAAGACCGCGATCATCTTCGAACCCGACGGCCCGTCGAAACCGGCGCAACACATCAGCTACCGCGAGTTGCATGCGCGCGTGTGCCGGCTGGCCAACGCGCTGCACAACCTGGGCATCCGCCGCGGCGACCGCGTCACAATCTACCTGCCGATGATTCCTGCCGCCGCAGTGGCGATGCTCGCCTGCGCCCGCATCGGCGCGCCGCACTCGGTGGTATTTGGCGGCTTCTCGCCCGACTCGATCGCCGGGCGCATCGCCGACAGCGGCAGCAAGCTGGTGATCACCGCTGACGAAGGCCTGCGCGGCGGCAAGACCATCCCGCTGAAAGCCAACGTCGATGCAGCACTGTCGCGGTCCGGTACCGATTCGGTCGAAACGGTGCTGGTGGTCCGCCACACCGGTGGCGCGATATCCATGCAGATGCCGCGCGATCGCTGGATCGAAGCGGTGACCGAGGGCCAGCCGGATGATTTCGCGCCGGCCGCGATGGGCGCCGAGGATCCGCTGTTCCTGCTCTACACCTCGGGCAGCACCGGGCAACCCAAGGGCGTGTTGCACAGCACCGGCGGCTACATGGTCTATGCCAGCTACACGCACGAATGCGTGTTCGACCTGCGCGAGGACGATATCTACTGGTGCACCGCCGACGTCGGCTGGATCACCGGGCACAGTTACACCGTGTATGGCCCGCTTGCCAACGGCGCGACGGTGCTGATGTTCGAAGGCGTGCCGAATCATCCCGACGCCAGCCGCTTCTGGCAGGTGGTGGACAAGCACCAGGTGACGATCTTCTACACCGCGCCCACCGCCATCCGCGCACTGATGCGCGAGGGCGACATGCCGGTCCAGAAGACATCGCGAAAATCGCTGCGTCTGCTCGGCACGGTCGGCGAGCCGATCAATCCCGAGGCATGGGAGTGGTATTGGCGCGTGATCGGCGACAGCCGCTGCCCGATTGTGGATACCTGGTGGCAGACCGAAACCGGCGGCATTGCGATCACGCCCTTGCCTGGTGCGCATGTCGAAAAGCCCGGCTCGGCGATGCGCCCGTTCTTTGGCATCCGCCCGGCGTTGATGGATGCCAATGGCGTGCGGCTCGAAGGCGCGGCCGAGGGCAACCTGGTGCTGCTGGATTCCTGGCCGGGCCAGATGCGCACCGTGTACGGCGACCATCCGCGCTTCATCGACACCTACTTCAAGGCCTATCCGGGGACGTATTTCACCGGCGATGGTTGCCGCCGCGACGATGATGGCGATTACTGGATCACCGGCCGCGTGGATGACGTGATCAACGTGTCGGGCCATCGCATGGGTACCGCTGAGGTGGAGAGCGCGCTGGTGTCGCACCACGCGGTCGCCGAGGCGGCCGTGGTTGGCGCGCCGCATGACATCAAGGGCCAGGGCATCTACGCGTTTGTCACGCTCAAGTCGGGCATCGCGCCTTCGGATGCGCTGCGCAAGGAACTCATCGCGCAGGTGCGCACCGAGATCGGCCCGATTGCCTCGCCGGACTGGCTGCAATGGGCGCTTGGCCTGCCCAAGACGCGCTCCGGAAAAATCATGCGCCGCATCCTGCGCAAGATTGCCGAGAACAAGCCACACGAACTGGGCGACATTTCCACGCTCGCCGATCCGGCAGTGGTTGCAGCGCTGGTGGACGAGCGCCTGGTGCGCTGACGCGCCGGGCTTGGTGCGGGTTGTTGCAGCGGCCGGCGCAACGCCAGCCGGAACAACGCCAGCCGGCGCAACTCTAGCCGGCGCGCGGCGCCGGACCGAACACCAGCGCACCGAACGCCAGCGCGAACAGCGCCGAGACCGCGGCCGCCGCGAGCAACCCCGAAGCCGGCGCCGACAGCGCGACCTTGCCAATGGCCGCGGCAAGCATGACGAAGTGCAGGAAATTCCCGAGCGCCACCGGCCGGCCATAGATGCCGCCGAAGGGCGCGCCGCGCGCCTGCCAGTCGAGCATTGCAAAGCCGAGCCAGGCCGCGCCCAGCGCCTGGATAACCAGGGCCAGGGCCGGCAACGCCGGGGCATTGATCAGCCCGAGCAGTTCCTGCGGAGCAAAACTGCAGGCCAGCCCAAGCAGAGCCAGCAGGACGGCGGTGGCGGACATCAGGTAGCGAGAGTTCACGGCAGTTCCAGGCGCGGCGAAGGAGGGCTATTTCAACACGGACGGATGGGCGCGCGCTGCACGTTTCGGCGGTTTTACGAACCACTTACCAGCGACCGGGAATCGCCTGGAAATGAAAAAGCCCCGCATTGAGCGGGGCTTTTTTACTGCTGAAGTCGCGGCTTAAGCCGCTCCCACATTATTTGATCTTGGCTTCCTTGTACGCCACGTGCTTGCGCACGACGGGATCGTACTTGAGAAATTCCATCTTGCCCGGCGTGGTCTTCTTGTTCTTGTCGGTGGTGTAGAAATGACCGGTGCCGGCGGTCGAAATGAGGCGGATCTTGTCGCGCTTGGAAGACATGTCGGTTCCTTAGAACTTTTCGCCGCGAGCACGCAGCTCGGCGAGGACGGAGTCGATGCCACGCTTGTCGATCGTGCGCAGGCCGTGGGACGAAACGCGCATCTTGATCCAGCGGTTTTCGCTGGCAACCCAGAAGCGACGCTCGTGGATGTTGGGGTGGAACTTGCGGCGGGTGGCATTGTTGGCGTGCGAGACGTTGTTACCGCTCTGCACGCTCTTGCCGGTCACTTGGCAAATACGGCTCATATGGACCTCGACTGTCGTTGGCATCACCCATGGCCCGGGCGAAATCGGCCCCGCCGGTTCGGCTTTCGGCCGATGGCACGCGATACGGAAAAGGAACAACCAGCGCTGCGGGATCGGGGGCGGAATCGCGTTTCCGTGGACCCAGGCGGGACGGCAGTCCGCAGCGAGCCGGAGAGTTTAGCCGAAAACCCGGGTCAGAGTCGACTTTTGGCCCAGGCAGCTCTGGAGGTTGGCCTGGGTGCTACGGCCAAAAGTCGACTCTGACCCGGGTTTCCCCCCGGCCTGTCTTAGTGACTGGCTCTGTCGCGGTGCCAGCCGCGGTGCTTGATGTCCAGCGACAGGCTGTACAGGGCGGTGAAGGCCGGGAACAGGTTCTGCAGCACGCCCACCGAGTCCTGCTTGGACGAGAACAGGAAATAGCTCAGGGTCATCAGGCTGCCGACCACGCTCATGTACCAGAACACCCGCGGAATCACCGGCTTGCCGGCGCGTCGGGAGGCGATGAACTGGACCACCCAGCGGCCGCCGAACATCAGCGCCCCGGTGTAGCCGATCAGTTTCCACAGGGTGACATGCAGGCCCAGGACGCTGAGCCAGGCGATCTGGTCGTTCATGGCGCGTGTGTCTCACCGGGGCTTGAGCCTGCTCCGCCCGGGACGACTTCCTCCGCGCCGGTGACCTTGCTGCGCTTGATCAGCCAGCCCACGCCGCGCAAGTCAGCCAAGCCGACCCAGGCGCGATTGAGGTTGTTGTACTTGGACACACCGGTCGAGCGCTCGCGGTGGTTCACCGGCACACTGACGCTGGCAAAGCCCGCGCGCCGGACCAGGGCCGGCAGGTAGCGATGCATGTGGTCGAAGTAGGGCAGGTCCAGGAACAGCGCGCGCTCGAACAGCTTGATGCCGCAGCCGGTGTCCGGGGTTTCGTCCTTCAACAGGCGCGAGCGGATCGCGTTGGCGATCTTCGAGGCCCAGCGCTTGCTGCCGCTGTCGCGTCGGTTCACCCGCCAGCCGGCAAACAATTTCAGCGCAGGATCGGCGACGGCGCGCGCATCGAGCAGCTTCGGGATATCGGCAGGATCATTCTGTCCGTCACCATCGAGCGTCGCGATCCAGGCGCCGCGCGCGGCCTTCACGCCGGTGCGGATCGCGGTGCTCTGGCCGCTCTGCTGTTGGTGGCGCAGCACGCGCAGCTCCGGCGTGGTCGCCATCAGGCTGCGCAGCACATCGAAGGAATCGTCTTTTGAACGATCGTCAACGTAGACGATTTCAAACGGGATGCGGCCGCGCAGGGCGGCGACGATCTCGCCCACCAGGGGCGCGACGTTGTCGCGCTCGTTGAATACCGGCACCACCACCGACAACGCCGGGACCACCGATTCCGCCATGTGATCCCCCGGCACCGCGTTCACGCGCGCGGCCCGCGCAGTTTCTCGAGGATGCCCTCTAGGGCGTCGAGCCCGTGGTATTGGATCACCAGCTTGCCGCGGCCGCCGCGACCATGCTGCACCGCGACCTTGGCGCTGAGCGATTCGGACAGTTCGCGCTCGAGCGCGGCGATGTCGGCGTCGGCCTTGCGCACTTGCTTGGGCTCGCGCTTGCCATTGGTCAGCTTGCCCTGCGCCAGTTGCTGCGCACGACGTTCGACTTCGCGCACCGACAGCCCGGCCTCGGCCGCTTCTTTCGCCAGTCCAATTGCTGCCGCGGGCGCGAGCGTGAGCAGCGCGCGCGCGTGGCCCATCTCCAGCTGGCGCGCCTCGAGCAGTGCGCGGATCGGCTCGGGCAGTTCGAGCAGGCGCAACAGGTTGGAAACCGCAGCGCGCGAGCGGCCCACGGCTTCCGCGGCCTGCTGGTGGGTCAGCGAGAATTCGTCGATCAAGCGGCTCAGTGCAACGGCCTCCTCGAGCGGGTTGAGGTCTTCGCGCTGGATGTTCTCGATCAGCGCCATGGCGATCACGGCGCGGTCGTCCGCGTCGCGCAGCACCACCGGCACCTCGGTCAGCCCGGCTTCGCGGGCGGCGCGCCAACGCCGTTCGCCGGCGATGATCTCGAATTTCCCCGGTGCGATTTCCCGCGCGACGATCGGCTGGATCACGCCCTGGACACGGATGGAATCGGCTAATTCGGTGAGTGCCACGGGATCGATGGTCGTGCGCGGCTGGTATTTGCCCGACTGCAATTGGCCGACTGGAATATGGCGCAAGCCATTGCCGGCGATCTCCGCCTCGGTCGCCTGGGTAGGGCTGGGCGAGCGTCCGGCGTTGCCGAGCAATGCCTCCAGACCACGGCCGAGGCCGGTCTTGCGGGTTGCCATGTCAGCCAGTCTCCTTGCCGATCGTTGTTGCGGGCTTGGCGGCCTGGGTTTCGCGTCGCACGATCTCGCCGGCCAGGCCCAGGTAGGCAATGCCGCCGCGCGAGCCCTTGTCGTAACCGACGATGCTCTGGCCATGGCTGGGCGCCTCGGCCAGGCGCACGTTGCGCGGGATGATCGTGCGGAACACGATGTCGCCGAAATGCCGCGTCAGTTCGCCGGAAACAGCGTTGGCCAGGTTGTTGCGCACATCGAACATCGTACGCACCACGCCGAAGATCTGCAGCTGCGGGTTCAACTTCTGCTTGAGCGCCTCGATGGTGTCGATCAGCGCGCTCAGGCCTTCCAGCGCGTAGTACTCGCACTGCATCGGCACCAGCACGCCATCGGCCGCAGCCAGCGCATTGAGCGTGAGCAGGGACAGCGACGGCGGGCAGTCGATCAGGATGTACTGGTAACGATCAGCAACCGTTGCGAGCGCTTCCTTCAGCCGCGCCTCGCGCGCCGGCAGGTCCATCAGCTGGATCTCGGCGGCGGTCAAGTCGATGTTGCCGGGCAGCAGGTCGTAGCCTTCCGCAGTGGTCACGATGGCCTCGGCTGCGGTGCACTCGCGCAACAGCACCTCGGTGATCGCGCGCTCCAGGCCGCGCTTCTCCACGCCCGAGCCCATGGTCGCGTTGCCTTGCGGATCGATGTCCACCAGCAACACCCGGCGCTGCGACTGCACCAGTGCGGCGGCCAGGTTCACGGCGGTGGTCGTCTTGCCGACGCCGCCTTTCTGGTTGGCGATTGCGATGATCCGGGGTGCAGGCATCCGGGATGGGTCCGATCGTGGGCGGGCAGAAAACAACGCGGCCGACGATTATGCCGGTTCAGGAGCGCGTCGGCGGATTTCCACCAGGTGCCGCTCGGCATCCAGGCCCGGAACCGTGAGCCGGTGCATGCCGCAGACCTCCCACTGTGCGGGCAGTTCGGCGATTTCATCGTCTGGCCGCTGGCCCTTCATGGCCAGCAGCCGCCCGCCCGGGGCGAGCAGGTGCCCACCGACGGCGAGGATGCCGGCGAGGCGGTCCAGCGCCCGCGCGGTGATCAGGGCGAAGGCGCCATGCTCATCCACGGCCTCGGCCCGCACCGCGAGCACGCGCACATTCGACAGTCCGAGGGTGCGCACGGCTTCGCGCAGGAAGCGTGCCTTTTTGCCATTGCTCTCCACCAGCGCCACCGCCAGGCCAGGTCGGGCGAGTGCCAGCGGAATGCCCGGCAGGCCGGGACCGGTGCCCAGATCGGCGAGCGGGCTGGCGTCCACGAAGGGCGTCATCGCCAGCGAGTCGAGCAGGTGCCTGGTCAGCATCTCGCGCGGATCGCGCACGGCAGTGAGGTTGTAGGCCTGGTTCCAGCGGTCGAGCAGGGCCAGGTAGTCAAGTAGCGGCGTCGCCAGCTCGGCTGACAGCGCAAGGGCGTCCAGCCCGGCGGCAAGCTCGGGGCGCAGATGGGCGAGCGGATTCATGTGCCCACCATTGTCCACGATGAGGCCGCGGCCCGTGCGGGCCGCGGCTCAACGGCCCCTGGTCATTCTTGCCGGCGCGCTCGAGGCTGCACCTGGACGGTGATCGTGCCCGCTCGGATCAGCCGGCGTGCAACGAGCAACGGATCACCCGCAGGCCGAGTCGGCCGACGCGACGGTTGAGCTCGCTTTTGAAGTTTTCCGGCGACGGGCCGACCTGGTCCAGTGCCTCGCGCACCTGGCCGGCAACCCAGTCATCGACCTGGTCGAGGGCTTCGCCCGCCTTCTCCGGTTCGACGATCTGGAAATGCAGATCCGCATGGGCCCTGTCCTGGCCCTCCACCCGCAGGTGGTGGCCGATCAGGTCCACGCCGGTGCCGGGCCGGTCGAGCACAGGGACCACCCAATGCCAGCCCGGGCCAAGGATGCGGCGGTAGCGCCCGAAGCGGCGCAAGGTCTGGACCCGCTGGCTCGAAACGCGGCGCACGCCGGCCAGCAGGCCGATCAATATGAACAATGCGCTGAATAGCAGGATCTCGTTCATCTTTCTTTATTGGATACAGCAGGTTATGGAGTGTTTATCACGCATGTTCTTAGTAACGTGGCGGACTCCACAGATCGGACAAAGAAGTTAAAAAAAAGTTTCTCGGCGCCGGATTGGCCCACCTCTCCCGTTCAGGACGGGGCTCCAGCTATGCTGCTGGAGACACACTCTGGATTGGCGCATGTCCACCGTATTGCTCACAGGCGGAGCCGGCTTCCTCGGCCAGCATCTGGCGCGCGAGCTGATTGCCTCCGGGGCGCAAGTGCGCGCCTTGTCCCGGCGCGAGGATTCCGACCGGATCCTGGCCGCGCTGGGTGCGCAGCCTGTGCGCGGCGAGCTCAATGACCCGGACAGCCTGGCGCGCGCGCTGGACGGCGTGCAGGCAGTGTTCCATTCGGCCGCCGATACCAATACCTGGGCGCCGGACAATGCCGCCCAGACCCGCACCAATGTGGATGGCAGCAAGCTGCTGCTGGACTGCGCGCGTGCCGCGGGCGTTGCT
>JBBRZU010000106.1:0-9191 GCA_038236425.1 Lysobacterales bacterium | reverse complement strand
GGATATCGCCACCGCGGTCGAGGTCAGCAATGCCTATGCACCCGAGCACCTGATCCTGGCCGTGGCCGATCCGCAATCCCTGCTGCTGCAGATTCGCCGCGCCGGGTCGGTGTTCCTTGGCGACGACGCGGCCGAAGCGCTGGGCGACTACTGCTCGGGCACCAACCACGTCCTGCCGACCGATGGCGCCGCGCGCGCCTGGAGCGGGCTGAGCGTATCCAGCTTCCAGACTGCGATCAGCGTGCAATCGGTCGATCGGGTGGGACTGCAGGCGATCGGGCCATGCGCCATCGTGCTGGCGCGCGCAGAGGGGCTCGAAGCGCATGCGCGCGCCGTGGCGCTGCGCCTGGAGACGCCCCATGGCCGTGCTTGACCTGGTACGTCCCGACCTGCGCGGCTTCGGTGGCTACGCGTCCGCGCGGCGAACCCAGGCCAATGGTGCGATCTGGCTCAATGCCAACGAATCACCGCTGCCGTCGCCGGCCGATGCCAGCGGCAAGCTTAATCGCTATCCGGAGCCACAGCCACAAGCGCTGCGCGAACGCTTGGCCGATCTGTATGGCGTGGCGCCGGATGCCCTGATGGTGACCCGCGGCAGCGACGAGGGCATTGACCTGCTGGTGCGCGCATTCTGCCGCGCTGGCCAGGATGCCGTCGCGATCGCGCCGCCCACGTTCGGTATGTACGCGGTCAGCGCACGCCTGCAGGGTGCGCCGCTGGTGGAAGTGCCGCTGCGCGACACCGATGCCGGCTGGCTGCTCGACACCGCGGCCCTGCTGGATGCAGTGGAGCGCAACGGCGTGCGCATCGTCTTCCTGTGCACGCCAGCCAACCCGACTGCACAGGCGCTCAGCGTCGACGAGATCCGCGCGCTGGCATCCGCCTTGCGCGACAAGGCCGTGCTGGTGATCGACGAGGCCTACATCGAATACTCCGATGCCGGCAGCGCCACGCCGCTGTTGGCCGAGTTCCCGGGACTGGTCCTGCTGCGGACGCTGTCCAAGGCCCATGCGCTTGCCGGCGCGCGCATTGGCGCCCTGATGGCGCACCCGGATCTGGTGGCCTTGCTGCGCAACCTGTCTGCGCCTTACCCGATCCCGGCGCCGTCCGCGGCGCTGGCGCTGGCGGCCCTGTCAGACGACGGCGTGGCGCTGGCGCGCAGTCGCTGCGCGAGCACCGTCGCCGAGCGGCTGCGGGTCGCCGCCGCGCTGCAGGGCCTGGTGGCAATTCGCCGCATTTATCTTTCACAGGCCAACTTCCTGCTGCTGCGTTGCGTTGATGCCGATGCGAGTTTTGCCGCACTGCTCGCCGCCGGCGTGGTCGTGCGAGACATGCGCGCGCTGCCCGGCCTGGGCGATGCATTGCGGGTATCGATCGGAACAGCGGCCGAGAACGACGCCATGCTCATCGCCCTGGGAGCAACGCCGTGAGCAAGATCCTGTTTGTCGACCGCGACGGCGTGCTGATCGAAGAGCCCGCCAACGAGCAGATCGACTGCTTCACAAAGTTCAAGATGATCCCGGACTGCATCCCGGCGCTGCTGCGCCTGCGCGACGCGGGCTTTGAATTCGTGATGGTGTCCAACCAGGACGGATTGGGCTCGTCGGCGTTCCCGACTGCCGATTTCGAAGGGCCGCAGAACCTGCTGCTCGAGATCCTGGCGTCGCAGGGCATCGTGTTCCGCGAAGTGCTGATCGATGCGCACTGGCCGACCGACAACCACCCCAACCGCAAACCAGGTATCGGCATGGCCTTGCACTACCTGCGCGATCGCAGCATTGACCTGGCCGCGAGCGCCATGATCGGTGACCGGGAAACCGACATGCAGTTTGCCGACAACCTCGGTGTGCGTGGTTTCCGCCTGCGCGCGGGTGACTACGACTGGGCCGGCATCGCCCATGCGCTGGTCGACGCACCGCGCACCGCCGAGGTCGAGCGCATCACCAAGGAAACCAGGATCCGCGTGCGCGTGGACCTTGACCGCCGCGCCGATCCGATCGTCGCAACTGGGCATGGCTTCTTCGATCACATGCTTGAGCAACTCGGCAAGCATGGTGGCTTCGCGCTGGAACTGCAGTGCGCGGGCGACCTGCACATCGACGAGCACCACACCGTCGAGGACAGCGCGCTTGCGCTGGGCGAGGCCTTGCGCAAGGCGCTCGGAGACAAGCGCGGCATTGGCCGCTATGGCTTCGACCTGCCGATGGATGAAGCCAGCGCCGGTACGCGGCTCGATCTGTCCGGTCGTGCCTATTTCACCTTCGAGGGCGAGTTCCCGCGCGACGAGGTGGGTGGGCTACCGACCGAGTTGGTGCCGCACTTCTTCCGCTCGCTGTGTGATGCCGCCGGCATGAACCTGCAGTTGTGGGTGCGTGGCGAAAATACGCACCACATGGTCGAGGGCTGTTTCAAGGCAGTTGCCCGCGCCTTGCGCCTGGCGATCGCGCGCGAAGGCAGCGAACTGCCGAGCACCAAGGGCATCCTGTGAGCAATGCGAGCCGCCGTGTCGTGCTGCTGGATTCCGGTGGCGCCAACCTGGGCTCGGTACAGGCCGCGTTTGCGCGACTGGGCGTGGATGCGCCGGTGAGCAGCGATCCCGCCGTCATCGCCGAGGCAACGCACCTGGTGCTGCCCGGCGTCGGCGCCGCCGCCAGTGCCATGGCGCGGTTGCGCGAGAACGGCCTGGACAAACTGATCCCGACCACAACCCAGCCACTGCTTGGCATCTGCATCGGCATGCAGTTGTTGTACGAAGGATCGGAAGAGGGTGACACCGAATGCCTCGGCTTGCTGCCTGGCCGCGTGCGCAAGCTGGTGCCGTCACCCGGCGTGCGCATCCCGCACATGGGCTGGAACCAGTTGCAGGCAGGCGGTGCGCATCCGCTGGTGCAGGGGCTGGATGGCGAGAACGTGTATTTCGTGCACAGCTATGCGGCGCCAACCGATGACAACACACTCGCCAGCTGCGACCACGGGCAGCAATTTGCCGCCGTGGTGTCGCGTGGCCGTGTTTCAGGTGCGCAGTTCCACCCCGAGCGCTCGTCGACCGCCGGTGCGCGGCTGCTGGCAAATTTCCTGGCTGTCCCCGTATGAGCATCGCGACGCCGACAGCGGCGCAAGCGCGCGAGCCAAAAGGCTTCGATGCCGTCCCCGCGATCGACCTGCGCGGTGGACACGTGGTGCGCCTGGCGCAGGGCGATTACGCAAGGCAGACCGTATTCGATGGCGACCCGGTGGCCCTTGCACAGGCCTGGGAGGCCCGTGGCGCCCGCTGGCTGCACGTGGTGGACCTTGACGCGGCAAAGGCTGGCGGATACACCCTGCAGCCACTGCTGCGGCGCCTGCGCAGCGACACTGGCCTGCGCCTGCAGACCGGCGGTGGCATCCGCGATCAAGCCCAGGTTGCGGAGCTGCTCTCGCTCGGTGTCGAACGGGTGGTGATCGGAACCCTGGCCGTGCGCGAACCGGAACGGGTCACGCAATGGATCAGCGACCACGGCGCCGGGCACATCACCCTGGCCCTCGATACGCGCCAGGACGATGCTGGCGCATGGCGCCTGCAGGTCTCGGGCTGGACCAGCGGCAGCGACGCCAGCTTGCCCGAGCTGCTTGCGCGCTACGCCGATGCTGGCCTGCGCCACCTGCTGTGCACCGACATCGCGCGCGACGGCATGTTGTCCGGCTTCAACCTCGATCTCTATCGACAGCTATCGAGCGACTGGCCGCAGTTGCAGATCCAGGCCTCTGGCGGCGTGCGCGATGCCGCCGATGTGCGTGCGGCGCGCGAAGCTGGCGCCGCAGTCGCCATCCTCGGTCGTGCATTGCTCGAAGGCCGGCTTGATCTCGACGAGGCCCTGGCATGCTGACCCGCCGCATCATTCCCTGCCTGGATGTGCGCGATGGCCAGGTGGTCAAGGGCGTGCGCTTCCGCGACCACGTCATCGTTGGCGCAATCGAGGACCTGGCCGCGCGCTATCGCGATGAAGGCGCCGACGAACTGGTGTTCTACGACATCGGCGCCAGCCCGGAAGGCCGCGATGTTGACGTCGCCTGGGTGGATCGCATCGCCCGGCTGATTGATATTCCGTTCTGCGTCGCGGGCGGCATCCGTTCGGTCGAGCAGGCACGTCGCGTGCTTGGCAGCGGTGCCGACAAGGTGTCGGTGAATACGCCGGCGCTGGAGCGCCCGGCCCTGGTGGCCGAATTGGCCGAGGCCTTCGGCGTGCAATGCGTGGTGGTCGGCGTGGACAGCCTGCGCGATGCCGATGGTGTCTGGCACGTGCGCCGCAACGCCGGCGACCCGTCGCGCACCCAATCGCTGCCGCTGCGCACGCTCGACTGGATCGTCCAGGTACAGAAACTCGGCGCCGGCGAGATCGTGCTCAATTGCATGGGCTCGGACGGCGTGCGGCGCGGTTACGACCTTGAGCAGCTAGGCGCGGCGCGCGCGGTCTGCGACGTGCCGTTGGTGGCCTCGGGCGGCGCCGGCGAATCGGCGCATTTTGCCGCTGCCTTCGTCGAAGCCGATGTGGATGCCGCGCTGGCCGCGAGCGTTTTCCACGAAGGCATCCTTCCCATTCCCCGGCTCAAGGCCGACCTGCGCGCGCAGGGCATCAAGGTACGCTGACATGAGCCAGGCAGACACGACGAGCGCAGAGACGGCGAGCGCGGGCACGACCGACGCAAGCACCGACAGGCCCAGCTCTGCGACTTCGGAGACGCGCAAGCCGGCGATGGACGCACAGGCGGCGCAGGCGCTCGGCGACAGCCGGGATTGGGCCAAGGGCGGCGGCGTGCTGCCCGCCATCGTCCAGGATGCGGCGACCGGTCGCGTGCTGATGCTCGGCTACATGGATCGCGAGGCGCTCGAGGTCAGCGTCGCCACCGGCCACGTCAGCTTCCATTCGCGCAGCCGCGGCCGCCTGTGGACCAAGGGCGAATCCAGCGGCCATTGGCTGGACCTGGTGTCGGTGGTAGCTGATTGCGATGCCGATACCTTGCTTGTGCAGGCCGTGCCACAGGGGCCCACCTGCCATCTCGGCCGCGCCAGTTGCTTTCCCGACGCGCCGGCAAACTTCCTGGCTGAGCTCGATGCCCTGGTTGCCCAGCGCGATCGCCAGCGCCCGGCCGGCAGCTACACCACCACGCTGTTTGATGGCGGCGCTCGCAGGATTGCCCAGAAAGTGGGCGAGGAGGGCGTGGAGACGGCGCTTGCGGGCGTCGTCGAAGACGATGCCGCCCTGCTGGGGGAGTCCGCCGATCTGGTGTTCCACCTGCTCGTGCTCCTGCGCGCCCGCGGCCTCGGCCTGGCCGAACTGACCGATACCCTGCGCAAGCGCCACCGTTGACGCGATAATCGGCCCGTCGACTCACGGACCAGGGCATTCCATGCGCGCCAGCCTGCTGCTGATCGTTTCCTTGTGTGCACCGTGCGGCATCGCGCTGGCAGATTCCGGCGCCGACCTGCCCATGAGCGCAGCGCCCATTGCGTCAGGGCCAAGCTGCGCGGGTGTCGTGTACGTGGATGCCAATGGCAATGGCCGCCGCGATCGGCGTGAATCCCCCGTTGTCGGCGTGCACGTGTCCGATGGTGCGCAGGTTGCCAGCACGGACCGGCATGGGCGGTACCAGTTCACGCCGGCGGCCGAGCGCCGCTTGTTCCTGATCAAACCCGCCGGCTATCGCGCCGCCACGCGCGGCGATGGGTTGCCGGATACCTGGGCCGAGACGCCTGGATCGTGTCGCGATTTCCCCCTGCGGCGCGAACGCCTGGCACGCGGCGTGGCGCTCGATGTGCTCGTGCTTGGCGATCCGCAGCCGAAGATCGCCAAACACCTCGAGTACTACCAGCGCGACATCCTCGATCCGCTGCGCGCCAATCCGCGCGCCACGCTGGCGGTATCGCTCGGCGACCTGGTGGACGACCAGCAGCAGTTGTATCCCGGGCTCAAGCAGGCCGACGCGACGCTCGGCATCCCCTGGCTGCATGCACCCGGCAACCACGACGTTGACGCCGAGGGTGACGACGCGCACGCACTCGGCGGTTTCCACGCAGCGTTCGGACCCGACACTTACGCATGGGAAGAGGCGCAGGCGAATTTCGTCGTGCTCGACGATGTAATCACCCGGCGCGGCGGCGGGAAATCGTATGTTGGCGGGCTGCGCGAGGAGCAGTTCCAGTTCCTCGCCGCGTATCTGTCCGGCGCCGATCGTTCGCGCTTGCTGGTGCTCGCCCTGCACATCCCGCTGTTCGATGTCGGCGGCGTGGAAACCTTCCGGCACCAAGACCGGGCGCGCCTGTTCGCGATGCTGGCGCCATTCCCGCACCTTCTCGTCCTCAGCGCCCACACCCATTCGCAGATGCACGTCTATCACGATGCATCCGACGGCTGGGTCGGCGCCACGCCGTTGCATGAGTACAACGTCGGGACCGCCTGCGGCGCTTACTGGACCGGGGTCAAGGATACCGACGGCATCCCGGCGTCCACCATGAGCGATGGCACGCCCAATGGCTACGCGCGGATGCGCGTGTCAGCCGATGCCAGCGTTGCCGTGCGCTGGTACGCCGCCCGCGCGCCGGAAGATGCGCAGATCGGCCTGCATTCACCGGGCGTGATCCGTCGCGGCGCCTATCCGGGTTTCGGGGTGTACGCGAACGTCTGGATGGGCGGGCCCGACACCACCGTGGAGTTCCGCGTGGATGACGGCGCATGGAAGCCGATGGCCCGCTGGAATTTTCCGGACCCGGCGCTGGTCGCCGAGAACATGCGCGATGACGACGCGGCGACGCTGCGCGGCTATGACCGGGCGACCGAAGCCGGCATGTCCACGCATCTTTGGCGCGCAGCGGTGCCGACCGATCTTGCGCTGGGCGAACATCGTGTCGACGTGCGATCGCAGATCGACGACTTCGGGCTGGCGACGGCATCCACCACCTATCGGCTGGAAGACGCGCAACCCTGATCGACGCATGCGCGTCGCCGGACTCGGAGGCGACTGGATATTTCAGGGCTAGGGCGCGGGCGTGAACGGCGCGGGCGTGAACGGCACGGGCGGCGCGTCATGCAGCGACTTGCGCCAGTCTGCCAGGTGCCGACGGATCGCCCAGCCGGTCGCCATCTGCGGCACCGATGGCGTTTCGCCATCGCGCAACTCCCACTCGCGGATCTGCCGGCTTGCCAGTTGGAAGCCCTGCTCGAAATCCGTGGTCTGGTTCAGCGCGTCGGCCAGGAAGGCCTTGCCGAACCAGGTGATCTTCGAATCGTTGCCGCAACCGAACGAGGCGCGGTCTTCGCGCGCTGCAGTAATCACCAGCGTGTGCTCATCGCGCAGCGCATCGACGAAGCCGCCCGAATAGCAGGCCGAGACCACGATCACCCGCCAGCCGATGTGCGCGTCGTCGAGTGCCGCGCGCAGGTCCGCCGGCCCGATCTGCCGGAGCGGAAGCGGGTCGAGGTTCACGTACAGCAGATGATCCTGGCTGCCGTGGCTGGTCAGGAACAGCACCAGCACGTCTTCCTGGCGATCCATCCGCGCGCCGACGCCGGCCAGGGCAGCGCGCAGGTTGCTCAGTGTTGCCAGCGGGAAGGCATCCAGGGTGTCGGGTGAGTTGACCAGCGGCAGCACGCGCTGCCCGGCGCCGAAGCGGCCCGTCATCAGGCGGTCGAAGTACTCGACTTCATTGCGGAACACGCGCTCCTCGCCATCACCGGCGAAGCCGATCGTGAACAGGTCGATCTTGCCCGGTGTCTGCGCGCGCATGGCGTCAACCGCGGTGCGCACGCGCTCGGCCTGGGTGCTCATCAACCCCTCGGCATCCACGCCCGGGGCGAGCAGGGACTTGGCTGCCGCTGCTGCTGGCGCGGGCGCGGGCTGGTCAGCGGTCGTGTCTGCCGCGTCCTGCGCTTCGTCACCGGCGTCGGGCGGATACCAGAACCAGGCTTCCTGTTGCCAGTACCAGGGCCAGGCAAGGACCAGCGCGAACACGATGCCGGCGGCCAGCCTGCGCGGCGGCGGCGTGGCCTGCGAGAGGAAAGTCGTACAGCGGTACAACGCAAACCAGCCGAACAGTGCGAGCAGGATGTGCCATGCACCGCGGCGCACGCTGTCATCGGTCGGCAGCCAGATACCGAACACCCACAGTGCGATCGCATCCCAGGCGACCCCCACCAGCACAGCAAGCGTCGCCAGTGGCAGCCACAACGCCGGCCTGCGCAGGATGCGCACAGCGATCCACGACGCCACCAGCAGCAACAGGAAATAGCTGGCATGGGCGTGGAAGCTGCTGCCATACAGGCTCGCAGGCGCTTCGGTCAGGGCATGGTCCTCGACGAAGTACAAGGCCAGCGACAGCGCGCAGGCAGCAAGGAACAGACCGAAACCGGCGAACACCGGCCGACTGCGCGGTAGTCGCCAGAAGGTCAGCGACAGACCCTGGCCGAACAGGCGCAGGGCGTCACGCACGGAAGGGTTCATGGCTGGATGTCTGTGAAACTTTCGACTCGGCTGTGACCATGGCAGGCCGCACCCTGGCGCGCGATCGGATAATCCTCGCGGCGATCAAGCAGCACCGTCTGCATGCCGGCGTCGCGCGCGGCATCGAGCTCCTCGACGACATCGGACAGGAACAGCACGTCGCCGGCTGGCAAGTCGAGCGCAACGGCGATCGCGCGATAGCTTTCGACGTTGCGTTTGCCACCGACTGCGGTATCGAACCAGCCCGAAAACAGGCCGCGCAGGTCGCCTGCATCGCTATGCCCGAACAGCAGCTTCTGCGCTGGTACCGAGCCAGAGGAATACACATACAGTTTGCGACCTTCGCCATGCCAGCGACCCAGGGCCGCCACTGCGTCCGGGTAGACATGCGCGGTGAACTCGCCGTCCGCGTAGCCCGCCTGCCAGATCATGCCCTGCAACGCCTTCAGCGCAGGATGCTTGCGGTCTTCGTCGATCCAGCCCTGCAGCATTTCGACCGTCATCGCGTCATCGCAGATGCCGCCGGCGTCGCTGGCGGCGCGGTCGAGCCATTCGCGCACCTCGGGCTCGCCGTGATGCGCGCGCACGAAGCCGGGCAGGGCGCGGCGCGCGTACGGAAACAGCACGTCTTTCACGAAACAGATCGAACTGGTCGTGCCTTCGATGTCGGTCAGGATGGCGCGCGTCACCGATCAGTCCGCCCCGTCGCCAAGGCG
>JBBRZU010000105.1:0-9204 GCA_038236425.1 Lysobacterales bacterium | reverse complement strand
GGCCAGATTGACCTCCGTGGGGGGGGGACGGGTGGGCGGGGCTTGTGGGTGTGCGGATTTTGTGTGAGGGGCTTTTGGGGGCGCGGCTTTCGCGGGTTTTTCTTGTTACACGCGCGGATAAAGCCGCACCCACATTAGCCGCTCCCCCATCAGGCCACCGTGCCCGCGTCACGCAGCCGCTGAATGCGCTGCTCCAGCGGCGGGTGGCTGCGGAACAGGCCCTGCAGGCCGTGCGCGATCGAGCCGGAAATGCCGAATGCGGCGATCGCCTTGGGCAGCGTGCTTTCGCCGTGCGCCATTCCCAGCTTTTCCAGCGCGGCGATCATCTTGCCGCGCCCGGCCAGGCGGGCGCCGCCGGCATCGGCGCGGAACTCGCGCCAGCGGCTGAACGCCATGACGATGATCGATGCCAACAGGCCGAACACCACCTGCAACACCATCACGATCAGGAAATAGGCGATGCCCGGGCCGCTGTCCGAACGCCCACCGGAAATGGCGGTGTCAATGACCCGGCCAACCACCCGTGACAGGTAGATCACGAACGTGTTCACCACGCCCTGGATCAGGGTCAGGGTCACCATGTCGCCATTGGCCACGTGGGTGATCTCGTGCCCGATCACGGCTTCGGCTTCGTCACGGTTCATCGCCCGCAACAGACCGGTGGAAACCGCCACCAATGCATTGTTCCGATTGGCGCCGGTGGCGAAGGCATTGATCTCGGGCGCGTCGTAGATGCCGACCTCGGGCATGCCGATTCCGGCCGTGGTCGCTTGCCTGCGCACCAGGTCAACGAGCCAGCGCTGGGTTTCACCGCCGGGATTGGCCGGATCGAGCAAGGCCATGCCGGTCATCCGCTTGGCCGTCCACTTGGACAGTGCCAGCGAAATCAGCGCGCCGCCAAAGCCGAACAGGCCCGCCATCAGCAGCAGGGCGCCGTTGTTGCCCAGGCGAATCCCGAACACCGACTGCAGGATGAACATCACCACCGACAGCAGCACCATGACTGCAATATTGGTGGCCAGGAACAACGCAACCCGCTTGAACATGTCGACTCCATCCGCCGAACCGCCGGCATGTGGATACCATGTTGGCGTGACCAGTGATTTTCAAGACGCAACCCTGACCGGAACCGGCTACCGGGGCCGATTCGCGCCGTCCCCCAGCGGGCCCCTGCACGCCGGGTCGCTGCTGGCCGCGCTGGGGAGCTGGCTGCTCGCTCGGCAGGCAGGTGGCGAATGGCTGGTCCGGATCGAGGACCTCGACCCACCGCGGGAGATTCCGGGCATGGCGGCGCAGCACCTCGAGGCCCTGGCGCGCTTCGGCATGACCTCGGACCGGCCGGTCCTGTGGCAATCCACGCGCGGCGATGCCTATGCCGATGCGCTGGAACGCCTGGTTGCATCCGAGGACGCCTATCCCTGTCGATGCAGCCGCGCCGATCTGGAGGCAACCGGCGGAATCCACCGCGCTTGCGTGGCGTCGCCTTCGGGAACCATGCCAGGCTGGCGACTGCGCATGCCGGCACAGCGAATCAGCGTGATCGATCGCATCCGGGGTGACATCAGCCAGGACCTGGCGGCCGAGGTCGGCGACGTGGTCCTGCGCCGGGCCGACGGCCCGTGGGCCTACCAGTTGGCAGTTGTCGTAGACGATGGGGCCCAGGGCATCACCGACATCGTGCGCGGGGCCGACCTTCTCGACTCCACGCCACGGCAGGCCTGGCTCCAGCGACGGCTCGGCCTGCCGACTCCGTCGTATGCGCACCTTCCACTGCTGCGGCTTCGCGACGGGCGAAAGCTGAGCAAGTCCGAGGATGCCGCGCCGGTCGATCCAGCCGATCCGCTGCCTTCGCTCCGGCGCGCCTGGGCGGCCCTCGGCCAGCATCCCGGGGGCATGGACGGCACCGCGCATTCTGGGCGCGCACTGGCCCGCGCGCTGGCGGAGTTCGAGCCACTTCGAATCCCGTCACAGGACCGCGTCCTGCCCACGCAGTAGGCGTTTGGACCTCGAATTCCGCGAGCAAGTTCACGTTCCACACCCCCCGGTTCCTTGCATGCTGGGCGCGGACCGGCGATGCTCGGGAAATATGCAGCACAGAAATCTTGTGGTCCTTGCGTCACTTTTCGGGGTTGCTCATGTCTGAGTCGCGCATCATCAAGAAATACCCGAACCGAAGGCTCTACGACACCGAGCTTTCCAGCTACGTCACACTGGAAGACGTCCGACAGTTGATCATCGAAGGCGAGGCGTTCGAAGTGCGTGACGCGCGCTCCGGCAAGGACCTGACCCGCTCGGTGTTGCTGCAGATCCTGGCCGAGCACGAAGATATCGGGCAACCGATCTTCTCGACCCAACTGCTCACCACCGTAATCCGCTTTTACGGCGATTCTCTGCAGGGCATCATCGGCAGCTACCTGGAGCGCAGCATCCAGGTCTTCAGCGAACAACAGCAGCAACTGCGTGGTGCGTTCGGCAGCCTGGTCGTCCAGACTCCATGGCAATTGCTCAACCAGTTGGCCGACGCGAATATGGACATCTGGAAAGGCGTCCAGCAGGGCATCAAGAGCGGGTTGGCGGCCTCAGCCGAAAAATCCGATTCGGCGAAGGACGAGGCCGTCGATGATGCTCCCGCCAAGCCGGCCCCGCGACTGCGCAGGCGCACCCTGCGTCGCTGACGCGCGGCACCTTGACGTGAATCGGTGGGGACGCAAACCGCTCAGCGCGTGGCAGGTGACTGCCCGCCGCAATACTTCGCGTAGTAGCCCATCGCCCGCGGCATCAGCGACTGCAGGTGCTGGATGCGGTTTGCCGGATCAGGATGCGTGGATGCGAATTCCGGCGGTCGCTGGCCGCCGTTGAGCTCCGACATCCGCTGCCATAGCGGTATTGCTTCGCGTGGGTCGTAGCAGGCTGCAGCTGCGAGCATCAACCCGACTTCATCGGCTTGCGTTTCGTGCTTGCGGTCGTAGGGAAGCAACAGCCCATATTGGGCACCGGCGCCGAATACCGCCATCACCACCTGCTGTTGCTGCCGATCCATGTTGCCGACCGCGACACCCGCAGCCAGTTGCCCCGCCTGCACGAGTTTCTGCTGCGCCATGCGCTGCGACCCATGGCGCAGCAATGCATGCGCGATCTCGTGCCCGAGCACCACCGCCATGGCATCGTCATTGCGGGTAACCGGCAACAATCCGGTGTACACGGCCATCTTGCCGCCCGGCAGGCAGAAGGCATTGGCCTGCGCCGAATCAAGTACGGCGACACTCCAGTCAAAGGTTTTCGCAAGTCCAGGTGAAGCCTCCTTGTGCTCGGCAGCAAGGTCGGCTTCCACTTCGCTGGCGCGGGCCACCAGCCGACGCGCAACTGCATCCACCGAGCGAGCGCGCGCGTCCGATGCATCCACCGGGCGTTCCTGGCTGAGTACCTCGCGGTAAGCCTGGAGCCCCAACTGGGTCTCTTCATCCACCGTGGCGCCGTAGTGCGCCTTGTCGCCCGTGTACGGGTCGGTCTTTGCGCTGCCGAACCAGCTGAAGGCCGCGTAGCCGGCAAACAGCAGCAGCACCCACCAGCGAATGCCGCCGCCGGATCGCCTTCCGTCATTGCCGCCGATCATTGCCATGCAGGTCCAGCCCTCGGATTCAAAGCTCGCGCACGACCCGGAAGCCGAGCTGTGCGGTCGTGGTAATCGGATCGGCCGCCAGTCGTGCCGCCGAGCGCGCCCGATCCAGCGAACTGGCCCAGGATGCACCGCGGATGACCCGCTGTGGGCAGCCTGGATTGACCCATGCGCTGCCGTCGGATGGCGCGCGCTGGTAGCTCTCGTGCCAGCAGTCCCGGGTCCACTCCGAGACATTGCCGACCATGTCATAGGTACCGAATCCTTCTTTGCCGAAATTGCGCACCGGCGCCGGCCCCCAGAATGCGTCCCGGTAGCCCTTGATGGCATTGCCCCAGCGCCGGCCGGATCGCGACAAGTCGCCGTCGCCTGGCAGGTTGCCGACCACGCGGGTTGGCGGCTCGTCGCCCCAGGCATACGTCGTCTTCTTTCCAGCGCGCAGCGCGTATTCGAATTCCGCCTCGCTGGGCAGGCGGTAGGCTTCGCCAGTCTGTTCGGACAGCCAGCGTGCGTAGGCCTGTGCGTCCTCGAATGCAACGTGCACCACGGGCAAGGCCTGGGACGCAACGCGACCGACGTGGTCGCGCCGCCAATCAACGCCGTTGTGCTCGCTGAACACGCCACCGCGTTCGTCAAAGACCGTCGAATGCCCGAGCCGCGTCGCATAGGTGCGGTACCTGCTGTCGGCAATGAACCGGCCGAACTCGCCCACCGTGACCTCGCTGCGACCAATGGCGAAGCCGCGCACGAAGGTGACCTCGTGCGACGGCAGTTCGCTGGCTTGCGCCTGTACATCGTCTTCCTGCGAACCCATGTCGAAGACACCGTACGGAACCACCACCATCTCCGGCGCGACCCCACCGATCTTCATCCTCTCGCTGAAAACCTGGCGCGGCAGGAACGGGCCGTAATGCCTCGCCAGGTGGATGCGCTCGCGTAACGCGTCCACCCGCGACGGCTGCGCAGCAATTCGCGCCGCGTGGTCGAGGACGGTGTCGGCGCGATCAAGCTCCAGTGCATCGACAGCGGCGTTGCCTTCGGCGAGCACTGCTTCGGTGCGCGCCTGCCGCAATTCGATCACCCGCAACCCCATGACCCGCGCCGCGTCATCGCCCGGCGCCAGCTTCGCCGAATCCATCAGCGCGGCGTCGGCAGCCGTGAAGTCTTCGCGCTCGGCGTCGGCCCAGGCATTTTTCAACACCGATGCGCTCCAGCGCTCGCGGGTCGCGGCGACCGGCAGGTATTCCGGGTCTGCTTGCTGAGCCAGCGCGAGGTGGCTGGCCACGCTGTCTCTTTCGTGCACCAGGCGGCCGCGCTTTCCGGCCCGATTGGCCTCGGCGATTTCCGCTTGCGCGCGCCGGGCAGCATCCAGCCGCGCGCGATACGCCACCAGGTCCGGGTGCGCCGGCAATACGGCGGTCACGATTGCATTGATGCGGGCCGCAACCGGCAGCGCGCCCGAGCGCATCGCCAACCGGCCACGTTCGATCAGTGTTTCCAGGGTGGCGCGTACGCCGGCAGCCGCGGCCGCGTCATCGGGAACCACGGCAAGTACCGCCAGGTACAGCTCGAGCGCGCCGGGACCCGGACCATTTCCCTGTTCGAGCTGGCCGCGCGCGAGCGCGCTGTCGGCCTGTCTGCGCGTTGCCGCCGCCTGCGCCGGCGTGATCGATGGCAGGCGCGACTGCCAGGTCGGGGGAACCTGTGGCGACGTGTCGTCATCGACCGTCGCGGAAGTCGACGCAGACCCCGTCCCTGCCGCCTGCACGGACGGCGCAGCGACAGCGCCCGGCCCCGCCGGCTGGCCCGAAGGCCGGCATGCGCTGGCGCACAAGGCAACGCCGATGCCCAACAGTGCAAGTCGCAAGCGAGCCATGGATCCAGACCTTGGCCCGAATCGGGCACGGGCGAACGCGCTTAGGCTACCCTGCCCTCTTTGGGCAATCAAACCGCGTATGCACTGGATCGCGACACCCGAGGCGCTCGATGCGCACTTGTCAGCGTGGGCCGGCACTGCCGACGTGGCGCTCGACACCGAGTTCCTGCGCGAGCGCACCTACTATCCGAAACTGGCGCTGGTGCAACTTGCCGTGCCCGGCGACATCCTGCTGGTCGATCCGCTGGTGCCGGGAATCCCCGAGCGGCTGGCCATCCTGCTCGAAGATGCCTCGGTGACCAAGCTGATGCACAGCGCCAGCGAGGACCTGCAGGCGCTCTCGCGCGGCTGTGGTGTCGTGCCGTCGCCGTTGTTCGACACCCAGGTTGCCGCAGCGATGTGCGGCATGGGCGCCGGCCTGAGCTACCAGAAACTGGTCGAGCAACTGTGTGGCGAAACCCTGGAAAAGGGCGAGACGCGCTCGGACTGGCTGCGTCGCCCCCTCAGCGAATCCCAACTGCTCTACGCAGCCGACGACGTCCTGCATCTGCGCGCCATGCATGCGGCACTGCGCGATCGCCTGGCGTCGCTGGGTCGCCTGGAATGGCTGGACTCCGACACGGCGCGTGCGGTCAGGAATGCCCGCGATGATGCCGAAGACCCGAATCCGCATCTTGCAATCCGCAACGCCAATACCCTTGATGCCGATGCGCAGCGCCGGCTGCGCCGGCTGCTGCGTTGGCGCGAAGCCGAGGCACGCAGCAGCGACCGGCCGCGCGGTTGGGTGCTCGACAATGATGTTGCCGTCGTGATCAGTCGCCGGCCGATCGACGGCTTCGATCGCTTCAGCGGCCTGCTCGATGCGCAACCCAAGTCACCCCGGCGCGCCCGGCGCGAACTTTGGGACCTCCTGCAGGCTCCCTTTGAGGCGGACGAACTCGACGTCCCGCTGCAGCGTGCGCCCGAGCCGGTGGACAAGCAGCGTCTGCGGCAACTTCAGGATGCGGTCGCCGCGCTGGCGGCAACCCTGCAGATCCCCGAGGGCCTGTTGTGCGCCCGCCGGCAGCTCGAGTCACTGGTGGACGGGCGCGGCTGGCCGGACGCACTGGCTGGCTGGCGGCGCAGCCTGCTCGAACCGGTGCTGGCACCGCTGCTGCCCTGACTCCGGGTCGCCGCGTCGCCGCGTCGCCGCGTCGCCAAGGAGTTTGGCGTCCGCCCCGCGGCCGGGTTATCCTTCGCACCACGTGGGGCGGTAGCTCAGCTGGGAGAGCGCTGCGTTCGCAATGCAGAGGTCGAGGGTTCGATCCCCTTCCGCTCCACCAGTCTTCAAGCCGTCACCCAGGCGTCATCCCGATACGGCCATTATCCTCGACGTCATGTCCAAAGCTGGTTCCATCTTTCTGCTCGTCGCGCTGGCTGCGATCGCCTTCTTCCTTGGCACCCGCTGGCACCCGGCCCAGGCGCCTGCCGGCGCCGACGCGCCGTCGGCCGAGATCACCGCGGTGCAGGAGCGCGCGATCAGCGAGGCACCCGCGTCGCAGCCGGTGCGAACGTTTCGTGGCCCGGATGGTCGTCCGCACCTGATCAATTACGAAACCGGCAAGACACTGGACGACCATGATATTGCCCTGGTGCGTGGGGCCGTTCTCGAAGACATGCGCAACCATCCCAACAACATCAGCGGCGCCTACGACATCCCGATGGCCGACATCCAGCTGATCGTCAGCGGCAGCAAGCCGTTCCCGGACCAGCTGCTTCCCGAGACGGAGGCAGCGCAGCCGCGCTGATGCCCATGGACGCCCTGCTGATCGCGCGGATCCAGTTCGGTACCAATATTGCCTTTCACATCCTGTTCCCGACGATCACCATCGCGTTGGGCTGGTTCCTGTTGTTCTTCAAGCTGCGCGGAACCGCGACCGGTGACCCAAAGTGGATGCGTGCCTACGCCTTCTGGGTCAAGGTGTTCGCGCTGAGTTTTGCCCTGGGCGTGGTCAGCGGCGTCACCATGAGCTTCCAGTTCGGCACCAATTGGCCGGGCTACATGAATACCGTCGGCAACATCGCCGGGCCCTTGCTTGCTTACGAGGTGCTGACCGCATTCTTCCTGGAAGCGACCTTCCTGGGCGTGATGCTGTTCGGCCGCAAGCGGGTGTCTGATCGCACCCACACCATCGCCACCTTCCTGGTCGCCGCCGGTACAACGTTTTCCGCATTCTGGATCCTGGCGTTGAATTCCTGGATGCAGACGCCCGCGGGATTCGCAATGATCAACGGCCAGGCGCATGCGCTTGACTGGTGGGCAGTGATCTTCAACCCGTCCTTCCCCTATCGCCTCGTGCACATGCTGGTTGCCTCCGGACTGACGGCGAGCTTCCTGGTGGCCGGCGTGTCGGCATGGCAGTGGTTGCGCGGCGATCGAGCGCCAGCCGTACTCGCGGCCCTGCGCTGCGCGGTGCGGGTAGCGGCCATCCTGATCCCGCTGCAGATCGTCATCGGCGACCAGCACGGCCTCAATACGCTCGAACACCAGCCGGCCAAGATCGCGGCGATCGAAGGCGTCTGGCACACCGAGCGCAATGCCCCGCTGCTGCTGTTTGCGGTACCCAATGAAAGCGAGCGGCGCAACGACTACGTCGTCGCCGTGCCCGGCATCGCCAGCCTCATCCTCACCCACTCCCTGGATGGCGAGATCCGCGGCCTCAATGAATTCGAGGGTCGGCACCCGCCAGTGTTTCCGGTGTTCTGGTCGTTCCGGATCATGGTTGGCGTGGGCCTGCTGATGCTGGCGACGGCCTGGTATGCCGCCTGGCGCATGCGCGGAAACCGCGAGCCCACGCCGGGCGCGCTGCGACTGCTGGTGGCCATGAGTTTTTCCGGCTGGATCGCCACGCTGGCCGGCTGGATCACCACCGAGGTTGGCAGGCAGCCATGGCTGGTGACCGGCCTGCTGCTGACCCGGGACGCGGCGTCGCAGGTTGCCGCGCCGCGCATCGCCATGTCCCTGGGCCTGTACCTCGCCCTGTATGTCGTGCTGCTGGTGTCCTACGTGAGCGTGCTGTTCTACATGGCCGGCAAGCGGGCGCAGCTTGAACGATCGGTGGGCAACGACAGCGGCACGGCGTTGCCGGGATGAGGGCGCAGCGATGAATGACTGGTTGCCGCTGATTTTCGTCGGCCTGATGGCGCTGGCCATGCTGATCTATGTCGTGCTGGACGGATACGACCTGGGCGTGGGCATCCTCTCGCGCCGCGCCGATCCCGCCGATCGCGATCGCATGGTCGCTGCCATCGGCCCATTCTGGGACGCCAACGAAACCTGGCTGGTACTCGGCGTGGGCCTGCTGCTGGTCGCGTTTCCGGCAGCGCACGGCATCATCCTTGGCAAGCTCTACCTGCCGGTGACCGCAATGCTCATTGGCCTCATCCTGCGCGGTGTGGCGTTCGATTTCCGGGTCAAGGCGCGGGATCGCCATCGCGCGGCATGGAACCATGCCTTCTACGCAGGATCGCTGCTTGCGGCTTTTTCACAGGGCTTCATGCTCGGACTCTACCTGCTTGGATTCGGTGAGTCCGCCGGGCACCTGGCGTTCGCCGCGTTTATCGGCCTGTGCCTTGTCGCCGGCTATTGCCTGCTCGGCGCGACCTGGCTGGTGCTGAAATCCGAGGATGCGCTGCACGGGCGCGCCCTGGTCTGGGCGCGTACAAGCCTGTG
>JBBRZU010000104.1:0-9465 GCA_038236425.1 Lysobacterales bacterium | reverse complement strand
AGCAGTTCGGTCAGGCCCAGGTAGTAGGTGTTGTGGTCGTCGGCAGGAGCCAAACGCAATGCACGCAGCAGGATCTCGCGTGCCTCGTCGTACTGGCCGGCGACGGCAAGGTGGTAGCCGAGCATGCCCAGGGGCGTGACTGCAGACGGATCCAGTGCAACCGCGCGGCGGTCGATGGTGATCGCCTGGCCCACGTTGCCGAGCATCGCTTGAAGCCGCGATTGCTGGATCAGCAGGCGCACATCCGGCACGCCGAGCAGGCGCGAGGCAGTGGCCAAGTCGCGTTGCGCACCAGCCCAGTCGTGCATGGTCGAGCTGAGCACGTCGGCACGGGTCGTAAGGTAAGCGGTGTTCCCGGGTTCGAGCACAATCGCCCGACTCAGCAGTTCGAGTGAACGCGTCTTGCCTGCGGTAACTTCGCCGGGCGAGTCCGCCCACAGGGCATCGCCACCGAGCAGCATGCCAAGTTCTGCCAGGGCGGTGGAGAAATTTGGATCCAGCGTGATCGCGCGCTGGTAGGCGGCAATGGCACGGCGATCCCCGTCGGGGTTTCCCCCCTGGCGCAATTGCCGTGCCAGCAGGTACTGGTTGAACGCCGCGGCGCTGGATGTGCTGCGGCGGTTCATCGCGATCAACTGGCCAGGCGGCAGGTGCAATTGCAGTGCGTCCACCACCGAGCGCGAGATGTCGTCCTGGACGGCGAAGACTTCGGTCAGTGTCCTGTCGTAGGTTTCCGACCACAGGTGGAATCCATCGCTCACCTGGATCAACTGCACGGTGATGCGTACCCGATCTCCCGACTTGCGCACGCTGCCTTCGAGCACGCTGGACACGCCGAGCTTCTGGCCGATCTCCGCGACACTGCTGGGTACGCCGCGAAAGACAAAGGCAGACGTGCGGCTGGCGACGTGCAATTGCGGAACCTTGGCCAGGCGGTCGAGGATTTCCTCGGCCAGTCCGTCGGAGAAATAGCCCTGGTCGTGCGCCTCGCTCAAGTCAGCGAACGGCAGGACCGCAATGGACGGGAGCACCACGCCGTCCGGATTTGCGGCGGGGCGTGCGGGTGACGCCATGGTGGCGACAGCCAGGTGGGCTGTGGCGGCGTCCGGGCGCAACGTACCGGAAAAGATGAGGGCGATGGCGACCAGAGCCGCCAGCGCGGTGCTGCCGATGCCCGCCCATACCAGACGGCGCAGCCGTGTCCTGGTTGTGGGGCTCGGGCCGGCAGGGACCTGCGCGTGCGCGATGGCCGGGTCCGTGCCCGTGGCCGTGGCCGGAATCGGCAGGCGCTCGACGATGTCCGAAAGCGCCAGCCGGTAGCCATGGCCATGCGATGTGCACAGGAGTTCGCCGTCGGCATCCCCCAGCAGGTGGCGAATGCGGCTGATTGACTTATTGAGCGAATTTTCCGAGACGACACGCCCGGGCCAGCCGGCGGCAAGTAACTCTTCCTTGAGCACGATGGCGCCACGCGCGCGCGCCAGGCAGCGCAGGACGCCCGCGCTGCCGTGGTCGAGCAGGTGCGATTCGCCCATGGCCTGCAGGCGCCCGCTGGCATCCTCGAACAGAGCCTGTCCGATGCGCCAGCCGGCTCCGGTGGGCGCAGTGTGGCCGCCGCTCGTTTCGCCCGAATCGATGGTGCTTCCCCTTGGCGACCGACCGCCCCCCGGGGTCGCCCGCGCCTAATAGAGCCGGTCCGGGCAGCCCTGTCAAACGCCCGATTCAGAATGTTTCAGGACAATTCAGAAGTCGGGAAAGATTCGCCCCCGGCCGGCATGTTCGGATGGCGCGCATCAACGACAGGGAAGGCGGGGCGTCATGTTCATGATTTGACGAATCGCGGCCGCGCTGGCCGCGGCGATGCTGGTTGTCCTGCCGGCGCGTTCGGCACTGCAGAAGGCCCAGGATGACCTGGCGGTCACGGCTGGCCGCTCGTGCGTTTAGGTCTCGGGACGAAAAGTGCCCTGCATTTCCTATCCTTGGGAGGAGTGCGATGAAACCTGGATCATTCGTTTTGCTTTCCCTTGCGCTCTTTGTCGAGGCGCAGCCGACCCGGGCCGGCGAATGTCCGATCAGCCCTGTGGACTGCTATTGCAACTACGAAGCCGGGCTGGCCGACATCATGCATACCTACGGCAACGACGTGGCTGGCGCCAAGCCCAGGGTCGCGGAAGTGAAAAAGGCGCTGGACGAATGCCTGTCCCCGTCCTCGGCACCCAAGCCTGCCGGGCCGCTGGGACTGCGCAATCGCTCGCCCCAGGTTGGTCCATCTATGCAGGTCGGACAGACCGGGGCGATTGAGTCATCAACGGAGGGCGGAATGTCGGAAGCCGAGATCACCCTGACACAGGAAGATGTGGATGCACCGCTGCAGCGCTGGCGCGACGCAAAGCGGACCGAAGCATCGTCGCCGCCAAACAATGCCAAGCATGATGCATCGAACTGTCTGCGGGCCGACTGGCAGGCCAGCAATCCGGCGCAGTTCGAGTATGGCCGGCTCTACAACGCATGCTCGTACCCCATCCATGTCGCGTACTGCACGGTCGGGTTGGACTGCGAGGCCAACAAGGGATCGATCCGTACGCTGGAGTTCGGCGAGGCCACCCGCTATGGCGAGCGCGCCCACAAAGGCTTGCGCGCGGCTGCCTGTAGCGGCCGCATCTACCCCATCGGCCAGCTCCAGGAGTTCGCCTGCGAATGAGGCGACGCGTGGCCATGCGAGGAGTTCGTTGATCCACCCACCACCAAGGAGCACTGCCATGACGAAAAAATCTACCGTCCTCGCCTGCCTGACCCTCGCGGCTACGCTGTCGCTGCCGTCCTCGGCGTTCGCCGACTACGAATGCAGTTTCACCGGGTTCAACGAGCAGATGGGTGATTTCACCACCCAGTACCCGGTAAATTCGGACTGGGGAGTCCGTGCCAGCTACCAATACGCCTATTTTCTAGGTGCCGAGGGCTTGAAGATCCTGCAGAACTATCGATCCTGCCTTTCGGATGCCGATTTCGCCGCGAATTACCAGGCGCTGGTAAATAGCCGTGACACCGGCCGCGATAGCTGCGCGAAGGTGTCCTCCGATGGTGCGTGCTCGCCGACCTACCCGGGGAACTGATCACCGGTCCCGTAGTCCCGGGGGGATTGAGGCCGCAGGACTGCCGCGTTACGGCTCCTGCAGCAGTCCGCGCCACTGCAGCAGCGACATCCGGGGGATGGGGCACGGCACAGTAGTGTGCAAACGACGACGGGGCCGCGAGGCCCCGTCGTTTTTCCGCACTATGGTGGAGGTGGGGGGAGTTGAACCCCCGTCCGAAAGCGCTCCATCTCCGGCACTACATGCTTAGCTCGTTGTTCGTTCTCGTCAGCCGGCAACACAACGTGCGAGGCACACCGTCTGACACACCCGCTAAGTTCACTTTTGGTTGGCGGGTCGCCGCCAAAAGCTGTTCCGTGATAATGACCCTACATCCACGAGCACGGGCACAAGTGGGTTCGGGGCTTACGCCTTAAGCGGCGAGAGCGTAGTTGTCGTCGTTGGCAACTAAATTTTGCTACTGGATTAACGAGGAAAGTCGCCCCCTCGGCATGCGCCAGTCGATTTTGCAGCCCCCGTCGAAGCCAGGACACCCCCGGCAGCCGGTGGAACAAACTCTTCCGACAGGCACAGTATGGGGCCGCACGACGCGAGGCTCAAGCAGTTGTGGGAGCGGCTTAAGCCGCGATTACAGTTTACGCCGCCAAAGCAATAGCGGCGGAAGCCGCTCCCCCAGGATAAAAAGGCTCAGGCGTTGCGGTTGTGCGAGCGCATGACGCGTTGCTTGTCGCGCTGCCAATCGCGTTCCTTGGCGGTGGCGCGCTTGTCGTGCTCTTTCTTGCCTTTGGCCAGCGCCAGTTCCAGCTTGACCTTGTTGCCGCGCCAATACATGGCGGTGGGCACCAGCGTGTAGCCCTCGCGTTCGATCCGGCCGATCAGCTTGTCGATCTCGCGCCGGTGCATCAGCAGCTTGCGCGTGCGCCGGTCGTCGGCGATCACATGGCTGGAGGCCGAGATCAGCGGCGTGATTTGCGCGCCGAACAGGAACAGCTCGCCACCCTTGACCAGGGCATAGCTCTCGCCGATGCCGAGCCGGCCTGCACGGATCGCCTTCAGCTCCCAGCCTTGCAGCGCTAGCCCGGCTTCGAACCGGTCCTCGAGCTGGTAGTCGTGGCGCGCGGCCTTGTTCAGCGCAATGGTCTTGCCCTGGCTGGACTTGGCGTCGCCTTTGCTATTGTTGTCTTTCATCTTGGAGTTGGCTTCCTTCCGTCCATTGTCGCCGATCCGGCGGCCGGAGGGCGGCCCACAGGCGAGGAAACATGCCCGGTATTCATCGTCACGCGCTGGTGCGGCACTCGGCGCGGCGCATGTTCGACCTGGTCAACGACGTGGCCGCGTATCCGCGCCGGTTCACCTGGTGCGATGCTTCCGAGGTCATTGCGCAGGACGAGAACAGCATGATCGCGCGGCTCGACGTACGCGCCGCCGGCATGCGGATGACCTTCACCACGCGCAATTCACTCACGCCGCCGACCCGGATCGTGCTGGCGCTCGAAGACGGGCCCTTCAGTGAGTTCGGCGGGTCCTGGACCTTCCATACTCTGGCCGAGGACGCCTGCAAGGTGAGCTTGTCGCTCGAGTTCGAGGTCGCCAGCAAGCTGATTGGCGGGGCGATGACGCTCGCTTTCCAGGGGCTGGCCGACCGAATGGTGGACGATTTCTGCGATGCCGCCGACCAGCCTGATGACTGAACGCGCGGCGGCGGATCACGCAGGCGCGTTGCTGCGGATTGCCCTGGTACGGGCTTGGCCGGATCGCGCCGAAGGTTTGCAACTGCGTCTGGCCAATGGCAGTGCCGTGGCGGACGCGCTTGCTGGCGCGCGAGCTGCGGGATGGCAGATAAGCGACGCAGAGGAGGGCAGGATTGCGCTGTTCGGCCGCGTGGTGGCATCGGACCGCCGACTGCACGACGGCGACCGGATCGAACTGCTGCGGCCGCTGGAAGCCGACCCGAAACAGCGACGACGCGCCCGCGCGGCACCGCCGCGAAAGCGCTGAAGCGCTGGGCTCAGCGCCCGCGCTTCTTGTCCTTGTCCTTGTCCTTGGGCAGGTTGCGGAAACCGAACTTGCGCTGCTCGATCAGCAGGTTTGCGTCCTGCTCGGGGAAGTATTCGCCTTCCATTTTCGCCACCGCGCCGGCCTCGTCGAACCAGACGGTGAGCGTCTTGATCTCGGTCTTGCCGTGGCCGCGGCGCTCGCTGGCGATGTAGTCCCAGCGCTCATGGTGGAACGGATCCGCGACCGGTGGGGTTCCCAGCAATGCCACCACCTGGGCCTGGGTCATGCCCGGCTTGAGCTGGTCGACATTGGCCTTGTCCAGCAGGTTGCCCTGGAAGACAGGCTGCCGGTAGATGAAGTTGCAGCCGGATACCAGCATGGCGGCGAGGAGCAGCACGAGGGCCTTGCGCATCGGAAGCTTGGTCACATTGGGGAGTCGGACGCTACTATAGCAAGCACCGACCGGGACCGGCCGGGGAAGTTCCGCTGGAGGCGATGAGACGATGGAATCAGACGACCTGCGCAAGGCGGGATTGAAGGTCACCCATCCGCGCACCCGGATCCTCAAGTTGCTGGAGACGGCTGGCGTACGGCATCTGACGGCCGAGGACATCTATCGGCTGCTGCATTCCGAAGGCGAGGAGATCGGCCTGGCGACGGTGTACCGCGTGCTGACCCAGTTCGAGTCGGCCGGGCTGGTGCTCAAGCACAATTTCGAAGGCGGCCAGGCGGTCTACGAGCTGGACCATGGCCAGCACCACGACCACATGGTGGATGTGGAATCGGGCAAGGTCATCGAGTTCACCAGTCCGGAAATCGAATTGCTGCAGAAGCAGATCGCCGACCGGTATGGCTATGTCATCGAGGAACACAGCTTGGTGCTGTATGTAAGGCCAAAGGCGCGCAAGTAAGCCGTTCCGCGCGCCGCCCAACCCGCACGTGGGCCCCACGCCGTAACCGCTGCTTTCGCCCGATCAGGCCAGCCCAACCCGCCAACCGCTCCCCTAACTCCCCCCACGCCGCAACAACTCCCGCGCATTCGCCCGGCTCTCCTTGCCCACCTCCACGCCCCCCAGCATCCGGGCCAATTCCTCAACCCGGCCCTTGTCGTCCAGCGCCCGCACCGCGCTGTGCGAATGCTCGCCGGCGACCGACTTGCTGACCTGGAAATGCTGGTGGCCCTGGGCCGCCACCTGGGGCAGGTGGGTCACGCAGAGCACCTGTCGCTCGCGTCCGAGCGCCCGCAGGCGCTGCCCGACGACCTCGGCGACGGCGCCGCCGATGCCGCTGTCTACTTCGTCGAAGATCATGGTCGGCACGGCATCGGCGCCGAGCGCCGCCACCTCGATCGCGAGACTGATCCGGGCCAGTTCGCCGCCGGAGGCCACCCGTCGCAGCGGCCGCGGAGGCTGTCCGGGGTTGGCTGAGACAAGAAACTCGCAGCGTTCGGCGCCGGCGGCCTGTGGTTCGGCGCTGGAACCGGCCTGCAATTCGACGGCGAACACGCCGCCCGCCATGCCCAGTTCCGCCATCAGGGCGCTGACCGCGGTGCCCAGCGCCTCAGCAGCCTCGCGGCGGCGAGCCGACAAGGTCGCTGCGGCGATCCGCCATTCGCCAGCAATGGCGTCGGACTGGAGGCGCAGCTCGCCGACGCGGTCGCCGGCGCCGCGCAGGCGCTCCAACTCTGCCGCCAGGGACTGCTGTTGCGCCGGCAGCTCGGGTACGGCAACCCGGTGCTTCCGGGCCAGGTCCTGCAGTCGCGCCAGCCGGTGATCAAGGCGATCAAGTTCGGCCGGGTCGGTCTCGATGTCATCGCGCAGCCGTCCAAGTTCGGCCTGTGCTTCGTCGGCCTGGATCGCGGCGGAGTCGAGCAGTTCACTGATCGCAGCCAGTCGCGGTTCGTGCTCGCGCTGGCGCACCAGTTCAGCGGACGCCTGCCGCAGCGCGCGCGCGGGCGCCGGGGCGTCATCGGCGCCGAGGCGCCCCAGGGCGGCATCGTAGGATGCGATCAGGCCTGCGGAGTGGGCTTGCCGGCGATGCGCAGCTTCCAGCGCGGCCAGTTGCACCGCGTCCAGCGCGTCGGCGTCGAGTTCGGCAATCTGGTGCTGCAGCCAGTCGATGCGTTCGACCGCGTCCCCGGCCCGCTCCAGCTCGCGCAGTTCCCGGGCCACGGCCAACCAGCGCCGCGCGAGTAGCGAAACGGTTCCGACATCGCCGGCATGCCGGCCGAATCCATCGAGCAGTTCGAGCTGCCGCGCGCGGTCGAGCAGCGCCTGGTGTTCGTGCTGGCCGTGGATCTCCAGCAGATGGGCCGTCAATGCCGCCAGCTGCACCAGTGTCGCGGGCCGGCCGTTGATCCAGGCACGGGAACCTCCGTCGGCGCGAATGACCCGGCGCAGCTGGCAATCGCTGTCTTCGTCGAATTCATGCTCGCGCAGCCAGGCCAGGGCCATCGGCGCGTCATCGAGGGAAAATCCTGCCGCCAGCTCGGCCCGGACGGCGCCGTGGCGGACCACACCGGCATCGGCGCGGGTACCGGAAAGTGACAGCAGGGCGTCCACCAGCAGGGACTTGCCGGCCCCGGTTTCACCGGAAACCACGGTCATGCCGCGCTCGAGTTCGAGTTCGGCGAGGCTGACGACGGCGAAATCACGGATGGCGAGGTGTCGGAGCATGGCCGACAATTCTGCCTGAATCCGGCCTGCCTGAATCCGGCTCTGGCCACGGATGGGTTGCGTCGGCGGCGCGACGGCCGTATCTATGGAGCCATGAGCCGTCCCCTTGACCTGCGCGCGCGCCGCCTGCTGCGTACCCTGATTTCCCAGCACATCCGTGATGGCGAGCCGGTAGGTAGCCGCACGCTGGCGCGCCAGTCGGGCCTGGACGTCAGTCCGGCCACAGTGCGAAACATCATGGCCGACCTGGAGGAAATCGGACTGCTGTCCGCGTCGCACAGCTCCGCGGGTCGGGTGCCAACCGCGCAAGGTTATCGGGTATTCGTCGATTCCCTGTTGCAGATGCAGCCGCTGGACGAATTGGAGATTGCCGGCCTGCGCAGCCAGATGCCGGTCGGCGCCGGGACCCAGGCGCTGTTGTCGAATGCCTCCGAGTTGCTGTCGGCGATGAGCCAGTTCGTGGGCGTGGTGACCGTGCCGCAACGCTCGCAGTTTGCCTTCCGGATGATCGACTTCGTGCCGATCGACGGCAATCGTGTGCTGGTGATCCTGGTGTTCACCGACAACGAAGTGCAGAACCGGATCATCACCACGCGCCGGCCATACTCGCCGGGCGAACTCGAGCAGGTCGCCAATTACCTCAACGCCAATTTTGCCGGTCGGCCCTTGTCCGATATCCGCTCGGCGCTGGTCAGGGAGTTGCGGGAAACCCGCTCCGAACTTGAGCAGGTGCTCTCCGCGGCGGTCGAATTGGCCGAGCAGACGTTGGCGACCGGCCCCGATGACATGTTGCTCAGTGGGCAGACCCGATTGATGGGGACGCAGGGCATTTCCGACGTGGACCGCCTGCGCGAACTGTTTGACGCTTTTGCCCGCAAGCGCGAAATCCTGGCCCTGCTCGAGCGCTGCACCCAGGCTCCCGGCGTGCAGGTGTTCATCGGCGAGGAAAGCGGCCTGGCGCCGCTGGACGGCTGCACGATCATCACCGCACCCTATGCCAGCCAGGGGCGGGTGCTCGGGGTGCTTGGGGTGATCGGGCCAACCCGCATGGCCTACGACCGGGTCATACCGATCGTCCAGGCGACCGCAAACCTGCTCGGTGAAGCCTTGAAAACTGAAGCCCCGGCCCCATAAGCGGGGGCAGGCCCCGTGGACGGGGCAGGCCAGGAAGAACCGGAATGCACAGCGATAACCCGTCGGCGGATACCGGCGATTGGACCGGCGACGTGCCGGCCAACGAGATCGAGGCCCTGCTGGGCGAAGTGGACCAGCTGCGTGCCACGGTGGTGGGACTCAAGGACGAGACGCTGCGCGAACGCGCCGAACTCGACAACCAGCGCAAGCGGCTGGCCCGTGACGTGGACATGGCGCGCAAGTTCGCCAATGAGCGCCTGCTGGCCGAACTGCTTCCCGTGCTCGACAGCCTGGATGCGGGCCTTGCTGCCGCGCCGGGCGGGTCGGCGGAAGTTGCCGCGGCATTGCGCGCCGGCCTGGAGTTGACCCGCAAGCAGCTGCTGAAGGTCGCCGAAGACAATGGACTGGCCGTGGTTGACCCGGCCGGACAGCCGTTCGATCCCGACCAGCACCAGGCCATCAGCCAGGCCGAACCGGCCGGTGCCCAGCCGGGAACCGTGCTGCAGGTGTTCCAGAAGGGCTACCTGCTCAACGGCCGCCTGCTCCGGCCGGCCCTGGTCGTGGTT
>JBBRZU010000103.1:0-9546 GCA_038236425.1 Lysobacterales bacterium | reverse complement strand
GAAATCGAGCAGTGCCTCGAACTCGTCCTCGGTCTCGCCGGGAAACCCGACGATGAAGGTGCTGCGCACCGTGATCTCCGGGCAGATCGAACGCCAGCGCTGGATCCGCTCGAGGGTCTTGTCCACCGCGCCCGGGCGCTTCATCAACTTGAGGATGCGCGGGCTGGCGTGCTGGAAGGGAATATCCAGGTAGGGCAGCAGCTTGCCCTCGGCCATCAGGGGGATGATGTCGTCCACGTGCGGATAGGGATAGACATAATGCAGGCGGGTCCAGGCGCCGAGTTCCGACAGTCCCTCGCACAGGGACTTCATCCGCGTTGCATAGGATTTCCCACGCCATTCGCGCTCGGCATAGCGCATATCCACGCCGTAGGCGCTGGTGTCCTGCGACACCACCAGCAGTTCGCGCACGCCGCCGCGGACCAATTTCTCCGCCTCGATAAGCACTTCATCCACCGGACGTGACACCAGGTCGCCGCGCATGGACGGGATGATGCAGAAGCTGCAGCGGTGATTGCAGCCCTCGGAAATCTTCAGGTACGCGTAGTGCTTCGGCGTGAGCTTGACGCCGGTGTCCGGCAGCAGGTCCAGGAAGGGATCACGACGCGGCGGCAGCGCAGCATGTACTGCGTTCATCACCGACCCGTAGTCCTGTGGCCCGCTGATCGAAAGCACGCCCGGATGGGCCTCTCGAATGAGCTCGGCGCGCTTGCCCAGGCAACCGGTGACGATCACCTTGCCATTTTCCGCGATCGCCTCGCCGATCGCATCGAGCGATTCGGCAACTGCCGAATCAATGAAGCCGCAGGTATTGACCACCACCACGTCCGCTTCGCCATAGCTGGGAACGATGTCGTAGCCCTCGACCCGCAGCTGGGTGAGGATGCGTTCGGAATCAACCAGTGCCTTCGGGCAGCCAAGGCTGACGAAGCCGACTTTCGGTGCGGCGATGGACATGCGGGTAGCCGGGGCGGAAAACGCGATTATATCGGCCGGAGCATGAAGCCTGCCCGGTCCCGGCCCGGTCCTGCTCCGGTCCTGCTCCGGTCCTGGTCCGGATCTGCCAGGCGCCTGTATCCCGAACCGGTCGAACTTACCGGCCAGGCGTATGCTCGGCGAAGGGAGGGCCAGCCAATGGGCCACTGGATTTCACTGGAGACCCCTAGCGGCGTGATCTCGGCCTGGCGCGCGGAGCCGGCGGTGCCAGCACGTGGCGCGCTGGTGATCGTGCAGGAAATATTCGGCGTCAACGGGCACATCCGCAGCGTGGTGGACAAGTTCGCGGCGCATGGTTATTCCGCCATCGCACCTGCCCTCTTCGACCACATCGAGCGACAGGTGGAGCTGGGCTACGACAGCGCGGGCATCGCCTGCGGACGTGGCCTGGTGGAACAGTTGGGATTCGAATGCCCCGTGCAGGACGTCGCGGCAGCAGCGGAGCATCTGGATGCGACCGGCAAGACCGGCGTGATCGGCTACTGCTGGGGTGGCACCGTGGCCTTCCTGTCGGCGGCGCGCTTGGGCCTGCCTGCGGTGAGCTACTACGGGGGACGCACCGTTCCCTTCCTGCACGAAATGTCCCGGGCGCCGTTGCTGCTTCACTTCGGCGAAGACGATCCGCTGATTCCGCCCGCGGATATCGACAAGCACCACGAAGCCTTACCCAACGCGGAAATCCACATCTGGCCCGCGGGCCACGGCTTCAATTGCGACCAGCGTGCCGACTACAACGCCACGGTTGCCGTGCAGGCGCTGCAGCGCACCCTTGCATTCCTCGAGACCAACCTGGCATGAGCGGTGATGAGGACGGCTTTTCGCTCGATTCGCGGTTGGCAACAGACTCGCATCGGGTGACCGACCTTGGCTTGTCACAGGTCCGGCTGATCGACGATGCCCGCTATGACTGGCTGGTGCTGGTGCCAAGGGTCGCGGGTGCCGTCGAGTGGATTGACCTCGCGCCCGCACAACAACATGCGCTCATCGACGAAGTTGCGCGGGTCGGCATGGCACTTCGCGCCGCGTCGCGCTGCGAAAAGCTCAACATTGGCGCGCTCGGCAATAGCGTCCGGCAATTGCACGTGCACGTCCTGGCCAGGAACACGGGCGACCCGGCATGGCCGGGCCCCGTGTGGGGTGCCAGCCCGCTGCAACGGCGCGGTGATCCGGCGCGCGAGGCGGCAGTCACGGTGTGGCGCGATGCGCTGGCGGCCACTCGCTCAACCTGACCCCATGCGGTCCGCCGTCGCCCCGCTGCCGTTGCCTGCGCACAGGCTTTCATTTGCATCACTTCCCGCGGGGCCGTAGTCTCAAGGATTCGCCCGAAGGAGAAAGCCATGCGCGCCATTGCGTCGAAAACCGTGCTTGCCCTGTCTGTATCGCTTGCCCTGCTGACCGCCTGCGACCGGGGCGCGCAAGCACCGCCGGCAAGCACGACCGCCGACGCCTCCGCAGCAGTTGCAACGGCAACGGCAGCCGCCTGGGATAGCGCGATCTCCGCCTTCATCGATGGTTACTTCCAGCGCAACCCCGCCCAGGCGGCCAACGCCGGCAAGCACGAGTACGACGGCAAATTGCCCGACTGGAGCGCCGCCGGCCTGCAGTCAAACATTCAGTGGCTGCACCAGCAGCGCGATGCAATTTCCGCGTTCGCCGACGACAAGCTCGATGCGACGCAGAAATTCCAGCGCGACTATGCCGTTGCGGTGATCGACGGCCAGTTGTTCTGGCTGGAGGACTCCGGCTTCACCTCAACCAATCCCGGCTTCTACGCTGGCGACCTGTCGCCGAGCATGTATCTCACGCGCCCCTATGCGCCGCTGGAACAGCGCATGGCCGCGTTCGTGACCTACGAGGAGGCGTTGCCCAAGGCCATTGCCCAGGTCCGCGCCAACATGAAGTCCACCCTGCCCGCGACCTACATCGACCTGGGCGCGAATACTTTTGGCGGCTATGCCAGCTTCTTCAAGGATGACGTCCCCGCCGCGTTCGCCGCAGTCAAGGATGACGCGCTGCAAGCGCGCTTCGCAATCGCCAATGCCGCGGCGATCAAGGCAAGCCAGGAGTTGGCGGACTGGTTCAAGTCGCTCAAGCCGCAGGCCACGCAGGACTTCGCACTGGGCGCGGACAAGTTCTCGAAGATGCTGATGGCCACCGAGCGCGTCGACATGCCGCTCGACCAGCTCAAGGCCGCTGGCGAAGCCGACCTGGCGCGCAACCTCGCCGCGCTGACCACTGCCTGCGCCACGTTTGCCCCGGGAGCGACGCTGCCGGCCTGCGTGGCCAAGGAAGAAGCCGACAAGCCGCAGGGCGGCGCAGTCGATGGTGCACGCGCGCAACTGGCCGATTTGCGCCAGTTCATCCTCGACAAGGACCTGGTGACGATCCCGGGCGAGGAACAGGCCCAGGTTGCCGAAGCACCCGCATTCAATCGCTGGAACTTCGCCTACATCGAAATCCCCGGCCCCTACGAAAAGGGACTGCCGTCGGTGTACTACATCGCGCCGGCGGACCCGAAATGGTCGGCCGCGGAGCAGGCGGCGTATGTGCCCGGCAAGTCCAACCTGATGTTCGTGTCGGCGCATGAAGTCTGGCCAGGGCATTTCCTGCAGTTCCTGCATTCCAATCGCGCCAGCTGGAAGTTCGGCCAGTTGTTCGTGGGCTATGCCTTTGCCGAAGGCTGGGCACACTACACCGAGGAGATGATGTTCGATGCCGGCCTCGGCGGCGGTTCGCCCGAAACGCATATCGGCCAGCTGAGCAACGCCCTGCTGCGCGACGTGCGCTTCCTGTCCGCAATCGGCCTGCATACCGGCGGCATGACGGTTGCAGAGTCGGAGCAGATGTTCCGCGACAAGGGCCTGCAGAACGCAGCGCAGGCACGTCAACAGGCGGCGCGTGGCACCTTCGACCCGGCCTACCTCAACTACACCCTGGGCAAGCTGATGATCATGCAGCTGCGCGAGGACTGGACGGCCTCGCATGGTGGCCGGGAGGGATGGAAAGCCTTCCACGACCAGTTCCTGTCCTACGGCGGCCCACCGATTCCGCTGGTGCGTGCGCAGATGATGGGTGGCGCGCCGACAGCGGCGTTGTGGCATCCCGCGGCTGCGGCCGCGGGCAATGCACAGGCTGCGGCAGCCGGAGCGCCGGCCGCGCAGTAAGCCGGCCGCGCAGTTGCCTGGCTGGCTCAGGTGCGCGGCAGGGTGACGCCGCGCTGCCCCTGGTACTTGCCGCCACGGTCCTTGTACGAGGTCTCGCAGACCTCGTCGGACTCGAAGAACAGCATCTGCGCCACGCCTTCGTTGGCGTAGATCTTGGCCGGCAGTGGCGTGGTGTTGCTGAACTCGAGCGTCACGTGGCCCTCCCACTCCGGCTCGAGGGGCGTGACATTCACGATGATCCCGCAGCGCGCATAAGTGCTCTTGCCGAGGCAAACCACCAGAGTGCTGCGCGGGATGCGGAAGAACTCGACCGTGCGCGCGAGTGCAAAGCTGTTCGGCGGGATGATGCACACATCCGCCTCGATATCCACGAAGCTGCTGGGATCGAAAGCCTTGGGATCGACAATCGTCGAGTTGATGTTGGTGAAGATCTTGAACTCGCGCGCGCAGCGCACGTCGTAGCCGTAGCTCGAGGTGCCGTAGCTGACGATGCGGTGGCCGTCGGCGGCCTGCTTGACCTGGCCGGGCTCGAAGGGCTCGATCATGCCCTGCGACTCGGCCATGCGACGGATCCAGCGGTCGGACTTGATGCTCATGTGGCTTGCGTGTCCTTGGGTTTACTGGAAAAGCCTCCACGCGGCCAGAGCAGCCACAGGACGCCAAGGTTGATCGCCAGCACGCTGACCGAAGTCCAGCTTGGCGTGCGGAACAGGTAAAACAATTCGAACGGCACGTAGATGCCGGCGGAAATGATGCCCAGCCAGCGCGCCCAGTTGCGCATGAACCACAGCCCGTAACATTCGACGAAGCGCAGCGTTGCGTAGCCGGTCGCCGCAATCGTCAGCAGGCCGTGGTCGCTGTCCGCGGCATGCAGCAGCTCCAGGAAGCGGCGCGGGATGCCCAGGGTCGGGTCGATGTCGAGCAGGCGCAGCAGGGACACGCCGCCGTTCTCGAGCACGTTGCTATGCGCGCTGAGCAGGCCGAAGCCGATCGCCAGCACCACCACCGCCTTGAGCGCGTCGATGGCCGCGACGATGCGCAGCCTGCGCCGGGCATTCAGGTGCAGGGCGTGTTCGATCGTCGCGTTCGCATCCCGGATGGAATGGTGTTCTGTCATCGACGCGTGCCTCGCCGAGACTGGCCGGGAATGATGGCCTGGCAGGATGCCAGTGCAAGCACGTTTCGCATGTCAGCTGTTCTGCACGACGATGCTGGGGAAGGCGATCGCCTTGTTGCGCGCCTGCAACGACAGCCGCGCCGCCGCCTTGCGCGCGATCAGGCGATACGCCTGCGCAATCGCCGATGACGGCTCGGCGACCACGGTGGGCTTGCCGGAGTCGGCCTGTTCGCGGATACGGATGTCCAGCGGCAAGGAGCCCAGCAGGGGCACGCCGTACTGCGCAGCCATCCGCTCGCCGCCGCCTTCGCCAAAGACATGTTCGGCATGGCCGCAGTTGGAACACACGTGCACCGCCATGTTCTCGACGATGCCCAGTACCGGCACCTCGACCTTCTCGAACATCCGCAGCGCCTTGCGTGCGTCAAGCAGCGCGATGTCCTGCGGCGTGGTGACGATCACGGCCGCAGACACGGGAACGCGCTGCGCCAATGTGAGCTGGATATCGCCGGTGCCGGGCGGCAAATCGATGATCAGGTAATCGAGGTCCTGCCACAGCGTGGTGGTCAACAACTGCTGCAGGTACTGCGTGGTCATCGGACCGCGCCAGATCGCTGGCGTGTCCTCGCCCAGGAACAGGCCGATGGAAATCGCCTGCAGCCCATACGCGCGCATCGGCTCGATGTTCTTGCCGTCGGGACTCTCAGGCTTGCCGGACAGGCCGAGCATCATCGGGATGCTGGGGCCGTGGATGTCGGCATCGAGCACGCCGACCCGGGCGCCTTCGGCGACCAGGGCCAGGGCCAGGTTGACGGCGGTCGTGGACTTGCCCACCCCGCCCTTGCCCGAGGCAACGGCAATGATGTTGCGCACGCCCGGCAGGGGCGTGAGCTCCTTCTGCACCCGGTGCGCCGGGATACGGGTGCCGATATCCACGGTGACCCGGGTGACGCCAGGCAGCGCACCGACCAGTTGCTGCACCTCGGCGGTCAACGCCTCATGCCAGCCCTGCGCGGGGTAGCCCAGCTGCAGTTCGACGGCCACGTTGCCGCCGTCAACGCCCACGCCGCGAACCGCCTGGCCTGCCACAAGGTCCAGCCCGGTGTGCGGATCGATGACCTTGGACAGCTCGGCGCGGACCGATTCGGCGTTGGGGGACGAGGACGCAGGAGTCATGCGGACGCCGAAGTTTCGAGGGCCGGATTGTAGCAGGCAGTCCGCGGGCGCTGGCCGCCTGGAAGCTGGGTCGAAGGCCGGGCGCTGGCGGGCATCGAGCGCCTGCAGGTCAAGCGGCCGTGGCCAGTGCCGGTGTCTGCGATAATTGCCCCATGACGCCCGCTCCCGCACTGGTTACCACTGCCCTGCCCTATGCCAACGGCCCGCTGCACCTGGGGCACCTGGTGGGCTACATCCAGGCCGATATCTGGGTCCGCGCCCGCCGCCTCGACGGTGGCCAGGCCTGGTTTGTCTGCGCCGATGATGCCCATGGCACGCCGATCATGCTGGCCGCGGAAAAGGCCGGGCAATCGCCCGAGGAGTTCATTCGCGGCATCCAGGCCGGGCATGAGCGCGACTTCGCCGAGTTCGGCGTGAAATTCGATTTCTACCACTCGACCCATTCGCCGGAAAACCAGGCGCTGGCCGAGCTGGTCTACGGCCGCCTGCGCGACGGCGGTGCGATCGCCCACCGCGCCATCCAGCAACTGTACGACCCGGTGCGCGAGATGTTCCTGCCGGACCGCTACATCATGGGCGAGTGCCCCAATTGCGGCAGCCCGGACCAGTACGGCGACAACTGCGAAGTCTGCGGCAAGGCCTATTCGCCGACTGAACTGAAGAATCCGCGCTCGGTGGTCTCGGGTGCGACGCCGGAACTGCGCGACTCGGTGCACTACTTCTTCGAGCTCGGAAAGTTCGAAGCCATGCTGCGCGAATGGCTGGCCGGGGACGTGGCATCGCCTGCGGTCAAGGCCAAGCTTGGCGAATGGCTGGAAGGCGGGCTGCGCGACTGGGATATTTCCCGCGATGCGCCCTACTTCGGGTTTCCGATCCCGGATGCACCCGGCAAGTTCTTCTACGTGTGGCTGGATGCGCCGATCGGCTACCTGGCCAGCTTCCGCGCCTACTGCAATGCCACGGGCACCGATTTCGACGCCGTGCTGCGCCCGGATTCCAGCGCCGAGATGCATCATTTCCTCGGCAAGGACATCATCAATTTCCACGGCCTGTTCTGGCCGGCGATGCTGCATGGCGCCAACTTCCGCACGCCTACGCGATTGCACGTCAACGGCTACCTGACGGTGAACGGCGCGAAAATGTCGAAGTCACGCGGCACGTTCATCATGGCGCGCACGTACCTGCAAGCCGGCCTGGATCCGGAAGCACTGCGCTACTACTTCGCCACCCGATCCAATGGCGGCGTCGATGACATCGACCTGAGTCTGGCAGACTTCATCGCGCGGATAAATTCCGACCTGGTCGGAAAATTCGTCAACCTGGCAAGTCGCGCATCGGGCTTCGCCAGCAAGCATTTCGATGGCGCGCTGGACCGCCGCCTGGCCCCGGGCGCGCGCGATCGGGCGGATGACTGCATTGCCAGCCTGGCATTGGTGCAAGGGTTGTATCGCGTCAATGATTTTGCCGCGGTCTGCCGCGAATCCGCGCGCCTGTGCGACGCGCTGAACCAGCGCTGGGACGAAGCCAAGCCCTGGTTGCTGGCCAAGGACCCGGAAAAAGCAGCCGAACTGCAACAGGTATGCAGCGAATGCCTGCTCGGATTCTATGTCGTGGCCTGCTACCTGGCGCCGATCGTGCCCGGCCTGGCCGCGCGCGCGCTGGCACTGTTCGGCCGGCCACCGCTGGGCACCGATGTGCGCGACACGCTCGCCGGCGCCGTGGCCGACCTGCCCTCGCGCATTGAACCCTACGCTGCGTTGCTGGTACGCATTGATCCGAAACAGGTGGACGCCATGACCGATGCATCGCGTGAAGACCTCAAGCCCGCGGGCGGCGAAGCAAAGACCGCGGACAAGGCGCAAGCCAAGCTTGGTGGCGCTGTCGTGCCCAGCGCTGCACCATCCGCCTCCGTGTCCGCACCGTCCGCGTCAACGTCGCCTGCCAGATCCGCTCCCGCCGACGCAGCAAGCGCCACCATCGGTATTGAAGACTTCGCCAAACTCGACCTGCGCATCGGCATCGTGCTCGAGTGCGAGCTGGTGGAAGGATCCGACAAGCTGCTGCGCTTCCGCCTGGATGCCGGCGCGCTCGGCGAGCGGCAGATTTTCTCCGGCATCCGCGCCAGCTATGGCGAGCCCGGGGCCCTGGTCGGTCGCCGCGTCGTGTTCATCGCCAACCTCGCACCGCGCAAGATGCGCTTCGGCACGTCCGAAGGAATGATCCTGTCTGCAGGTGACGACAGCGGCTTGTTCCTGCTCGACGCCGATGCCGGCGCGAGCGCGGGCATGCCGGTCAAATAAGGCGCCGGGCGCGCGATGGCCGCGCTGCTGTATATCCTGCTCGCCACAGCATGGCTGGAGGACGGCCTGCTGCGGCGCGTTGCCGACCCGCAACTCAGCCGCCGACCGTTGTTCGGCGCTGCTGCCTGGCTGCTGGCGGGTGCGGTGCTCGCGGCCATGATTGCCACAGCACAGGCGATGGATTTGCCGCCGATGTTGCAATCGTGGCTCGATGCACTCGCCTTGGTCCTCGTCGGCGCCTGCCTGGCGCAGGCGGATCGCGAAAGCCCGCCGACGCTCGGTCCGGATGTCGCAGGTCGTGTCCGCGAGTGGGCGCCGATGGTGACCGGCGCGCTGGTCACGATCCCGCTTGCCGCCGCCTGGTCGCAGGTGCCGGCGCATTCCTGGATGGTCGGGCGGGACCTGCGCGTGGTGATATCGCTGGCGCTGCTGCTCACTGTCGTGCAATGGCTGGCGCCCGCGCTGCAGGGACGCATCGCGCTCGCGGCGTTCGCACCGACGCGCGGCGCAGTTGCCAGCATCGCGACCGCAGCGATGCTGGCACTGGCACTGGCAAGCGCAGGCAGCGCGCTGCGATGACCCCGGTTGCGCTCGGCGTCACCGTGCTCGGCGGCCTGGTCGCCGCCATCGCGCCCTGGGTGCTGCGACGACTCGCGACCCGGGTGAAGGCCGCGCGCGTTGATCGCACCATCGAAGCGATCCAGCAGATCCTGCCGCAGACCCAGTGCGGTCAATGCGGATTCAACGGCTGCCGTCCGTATGCCGAGGCGCTGGCGCGCGGCGAAGTGGACAT
>JBBRZU010000102.1:0-9598 GCA_038236425.1 Lysobacterales bacterium | reverse complement strand
GCGCATCCTCGCCGAGCTCGAGCATATCGGCCAGGGCTTCGTGCACACCGGCCGCATCACCAGCTTCCTCGTGCATCCGGCGTTTCCGGTGGATATCCGGCACAACGCCAAGATCGGCCGTGAACTGTTGGCCGCGTGGGCGACAAAACAGCTCGCGCGACGTCCAGCAAACACGCGCGGCATCGGCAGCGGCGACGATGCCGGTCTGCCGCCGGGCCTGGGCGCGTGAGCAGTCCCCGCGCATGAAGATTCTGGTGACGGGCGGTGGTGGATTTCTTGGCGGCGCGCTTTGCCGCGGGCTGCTTGCGCGCGGCGATCTGCCAGTGAGCTTCCAGCGCAACGCATCGCCTGCGTTGCGCGCGCTGGGAATCGAGCAACGCCTGGGCGACCTCGCCAATGCCGAGGCCGTCATCGCTGCCTGCGAAGGCATGGACGCGGTTCTGCACAACGCCGCCAAGGCCGGCGCCTGGGGCAGCCGCGCCGACTACTGGATGCCGAACGTGGTCGGCACCGACAACGTCATCGCTGCGTGCCGTGCCCAGGGCATCACGCGGCTGGTGTATACCTCCACGCCCAGCGTCACCCACAGCGGCCGCACGCCTGTGGAAGGCGGCAATGAACGCAACACGCCCTATGGTCATGACTTCAAGGCCTGGTATCCGGCCAGCAAGTGCGTCGCCGAACAACACCTGTTGGCCGCCAACGATGCGACGCTGGCCACGGTCGCCCTGCGTCCGCGCCTGATCTGGGGGCCGGGCGACACCCAGTTGCTGCCGCGCCTGGTCGAGCGTGCGCGTGCCGGCCGGCTGCGCCTGGTCGGTGATGGCAACAACCGCATGGACACCACCTACATCGACAACGCAGTGGATGCGCACCTGGCCGCGCTCGACGCCCTGCAGGTCGGTGCCGCCTGCGCGGGTCGGGCCTACTTCATCAGCAATGGCGAGCCGACCACCGCCCGCGAGATCGTCAACGGCCTGCTGCGTGCCGCCGGCGCGCCTGAGGTGAATGCCACGCTGCCCTATCCGCTCGCCTACGGCATTGGCGCGGTGATGGAAGTGGCCTGGCACGTCCTGCCGCTTGGTGGGGAGCCGCCGATGACGCGGTTTCTTGCCGAGCAGCTCTCGACACCCCATTGGTATGACATTTCCGCCGCCGCCCGCGACTTCGCTTACAAGCCGCAGGTCAGCATTGCCGAAGGCCTGCGTCGCACCGCCGCGGCCTGGGCGGCTGGCCGGTAGAATGCCGGCATGACCGCCGCGCCCTCGCCACTGGATTCCCTCAAGCCGATCGCCGGCCGCGCGCTGGAGATTGTGCTCAACCAGTTGCTTGCGCTCGACCCGGAGACCCGCGACGGCTTGTCCGAGCTGGACGGGCGCCGCATCGAACTGCAACTGGAGGCGCCGGCCCTGGCGCTGGCGGTGCGCGTGCGCGGCAATCGGCTGGAAGTCGGCCCCGCCGATGCTGACAGCGAGCCCGACCTCGGCTTGCGCGCGACGGTCAGCGGCCTGCTCGGCCAGCTGCCGTTCCTGCGCGCAACCGGCGCGGCGCCGGTCGGCAAGTTGCGCATCAACGGTGACGCCGAACTGGCGCGCCGGATGCAACAGTTGGCGCGTGGTTTCGATCCGGACTGGGATGCGCCGTTTGCGCGTGCTTTCGGCCCGATCGTTGGCCCGCAGGTTGCGCGCGTGCTGCGCGAAGGATTGCGACAGGGCGTGCAGGTGGCCAAGGGCGTCGCCAGCGACGGCGCCGAGTGGCTGACCGAAGAAAGCCGCGACGTCATCGGCCGCGCCGAACTCGACGCCTTCCATGACGACGTGGACGCACTGCGCGATCGCGCCGAGCGCCTGTTGGCACGCGCCGCACGCCTGCCCGAGGCTCCGGGCGGGGCGGGCGCATGAGCCGGCTCGGGATCGGTCCCGCCTTCCACGCGCTGCGCATCGCCCGCGTGTTGTTGCGACACCGGCTCGACGCCCTGCTGGTGGATACACCGGTGCGCGGCTGGCTGTGGCTGCTGCGTCCGTTCACCCCGGCCAAGCCCGGCGAAGACGAACTGCCGCGCGGCCGCCGACTGCGCCTGGCGCTGCAGGAACTCGGCCCCATTTTTGTGAAATTCGGGCAGGTCTTGTCGACCCGGCGTGACCTGTTGCCGCCTGACATCGCGGACGAGTTGGCCTTGCTGCGCGACCAGGTTGCGCCGTTCGACGGCGCGCTCGCCCGCGCCGAAGTCGAGCGCGCGCTGGGCAAGCCGGTCTCGGAGCTGTTTGCCAGCTTCGACGAAGTGCCGCTGGCATCGGCATCGATCGCCCAGGTGCATGCGGCCACGCTGCATGACGGGCGCGAGGTGGTGGTGAAGGTGTTGCGCCCGAACGTTCGCGCGCAGATCGCCGCCGACATCGGCCTGCTGCGCACGCTGGCGGCGGTTGCCGACCGGCATCATCCGGCCGCCGACAAGATCCGCCCGCAGGCGGTGGTGTCGGAAATCGAGATGACCCTGCAGGCCGAGCTCGACCTGCAACGCGAAGGCGCCAATGGCAGCCTGATGCGCCGGCTGTGGATGGATTCGCCGGACCTGTACGTACCCGAAGTGCACTGGCCGTTGAGTGGCGAGACCGTGCTGACGATGGAGCGCGTGTCCGGCATCGGCTCGGACGACGTGCCCGCGCTGGAAGCCGCCGGCATTGATCGCAAGGCGCTGGCGGCCAAGGGCGTGCGGGTGTTCTACACCCAGGTGTTCCGCGACAATTTCTTCCACGCCGATGCCCATGCCGGCAACATCTGGGTGGATGCAACGCGCAAGGACAATCCGCGTTTCATCGCGCTGGACTTCGGCATCGTCGGGCAGTTGAGTACGCGCGACCAGTACTACCTGGCCGAGAATTTCATGGCGATCATCCAGCGCGATTACCGGCGCATCGCCGAGCTGCACGTGGAAGCGGGCTGGATGCCGTCCGATATCCGCATTGACGAGCTGGAGGCGGCCTGCCGCTCGGTGTGCGAGCCCTACTTCACCCGGCCGCTATCGGAAATCTCGCTGGCCGAAGTGATGGTGAAGCTGTTCCGCACCGCGCAGCGCTATCAGCTCACCCTGCAGCCACAGTTGATCCTGTTGCAGAAGACCCTGCTCAACATCGAAGGCGTCGGCCGACTGCTCGACCCGAAGATCGACATCTTCGCCGTGGCCAAGCCCGTGCTCGAGGAGATCCTGCGCGAGCGCTACAGCCCGCAGACCCTGATGGGCGAGTTGCGCAAGCGCTTGCCGGAATTCATCACCTACGCACCCGAGATGCCACGCCTGGTGCGCGATTTCCTGGTCCAGCAGGTGGCAGGCACGCATCAGCTGAACATGCGTTCGGTGGAACTGGCCGAGCTGGCGCGCATTTCACGCGACGGGCAGCGGCAGACGACCTATGCCATCCTCGGCACCGGCCTGCTGGTGTGCGCGGCCGTGTTGCATGCGCTCGATGCCGCCGGCCCGCCAGTGTTCGGCATTGCCGTGCCGGTCTGGCTGGCCTGCATCGGTGCCTTCGGTGCCTTCCTGGCTGCCTGGCCCAGACGGCGATGAACAGCGCCGCGCCCGCGGTGAGTCTTGCGCCGCGTGATGCCGAGCCTGCAGCCATCCCCGTGTTGCACCTGGGCGAGGGTTTCGCCGTGGTCGACAAGCCGGCCGGCTTGATGGCGCACGCCAGTGCGATGGCGCGCGGCGAAGATGATTTCCTGGTGGATCGCCTGCGCGCGCAGTTTGGCCACACCGTGCACCTGGTGCACCGCCTGGATCGCGCCACCAGCGGCTGCCTGCTGGTGGCCTTCGATGCTGGCACCGCGGCCAGGCTGGGCACCCGCTTCATGGATCGCGACGTGACCAAGCAGTACCTGGCGATCTGCCGCGGCTGGCCGGAACCCGAACTGCTGCTCGACTATCCGCTCGACGGCGGACCGGGCAAGCCGGAGAAGAAATCGGCGATCACGCATTTCCTGCGGCTGGGCACCGGTGAGCTGGCGATGCCGAGTGCGGCGCATCCGACTTCGCGCTATGCGCTGCTGCAGTGCACGCCGCACACGGGCCGGTTCCGGCAGATACGGCGGCACCTGAAGCATCTGTCCCACCACCTGGTCGGCGATTCCAGCCACGGCGACGGCCGGCACAACCGGCACTTCCGCATGTATGGGGTGCACCGCATGCTGCTGCACGCGTGGCGGCTCGAGTTCGACGATCCGACCAGTGCCGCGCGGGTGGCCGTGCAGGCCCCGCTCGACCGCGAATACACAAAGGCGCTGCAATTGCTGGCGCTTTCCCTTCCCGATGCCGCGCACGCGGCCTGATCCGGAGCGATCCACGCACGACGATGGCAAAACTGTATTTCTATTATTCGGCGATGAACGCCGGCAAGACCACCACGCTGCTGCAGAGTGCGTACAACTACCACGAGCGCGGCATGCGCACTCTCATCCTCACGCCGCGCCTCGATGACCGCGCGGGCACGGGCGTGGTTGCCTCGCGCATTGGCCTGAAGGCCGAAGCGCGCGCGATCGGCGCGGCCGAGGACCTGCTCGAAATCGTGCGCGAAGACATCGCCGCGCGTGGCCCGCTCGGCTGCGTGCTGGTGGACGAGGCGCAGTTCCTGGGCAAGGCGCAGGTCTGGCAACTCAGCGACGTGGTGGATGTGCTCGGTGTACCCGTGCTGGCCTACGGATTGCGCACCGACTTCCGCGGCGAACTGTTCACGGGCAGCGCGGCGCTGCTGGCGCTGGCCGACAACCTGATCGAGATCAAGACCATCTGCCACACCGGCAAGAAGGCGACGATGGTGGTGCGCGTGGATGACAACGGCCATGCGGTACAGGACGGTCCGCAGGTGGAAATCGGCGGCAACGACCGTTACGTATCGGTGTCACGCGCGGAATTCAAGAAGATCATGGCCGGCGAAGGCCTGATCGAACCGGCGCAGCAGCGCCTGTTGTAGTCGGTGGCGGCCCTGGTTGTTCGCGCGCCGGACGCAGCGGCTCAGCTTTTGCAGGCCGCGGACAATTCCGCCAGCCGATGTATTTGACGCAGGTGCTCGGGCTCAACGCGTCCGGCTTCCTCGAATGCGCTGCGGCGCAACGCGATGCCCTCCTCGCGCCGCCCCGACAGGCAGGCCTGGGCCGCTTGCAGGACTTGCGCCTGCCAGCGCATCCGACGGTTGCCTGGATCGCCGGCCAGTTGCGTCACCAGCGCATCAATCTGCATCCCGGCAGTCGGATCGCGCGCCAGCTGCGCGAGCCGTGCTCGACTCAGCGCCAGGGCCGGGTCAGCGGCCGCGGCTGTTGCCGGTGTCGCAGGCACGCGCGAGAGCAATTCGCGCGCGGCTGCGAGGTCGCCATGGTCCAGTGCCGCCTCTGCCATCAAGCCGATCGCCGGCACCGCGGCATCGGTCGACTGCGCCTGCAAGCTCGCCAGGCAGGCGCGGCGGCTGGCATCGGCGGCAGTGTCCTCGCCGAGTGCCGATTGCGCCTGGGCCCGGTGACACAGTTCCCAGGCGTGGGCACCGGCCTGGCCGTTGTGGGTCCAGATGCGCAACGCCTCGCCCAGCAATTGTTCGGCCTGGGTCGGCTGGTCGCGCTCCAGCGCAACCAGCCCGCGCAGGGCCATGGTCGTGGCCAGTTCGGTGCTGTCGGCACCCAGGCGTGCGGCCAGGCTGTCCTGCACCTGGGCAAGCAGTTGCTCGGCGTCACCAAACTCCCCGGCATTGACCAGTACCTCGGCCAGCTCGGACTGCACCAGGGTCGTGCGTGGATGCATGTTGCCGAAGCGGCTCACGGCAATCTGCAACGCCTGGCGATAGGCCGCTTTGGCTTCGAGCGGGTTGTTCAACTGTGCGTAGGTCGCGCCGAGGTTGCGCCAGATATCCACGCCCAGTGCGTTCTGTTCGCCGCCGCTGCTGCGCAATTGGTCCAGCGCCGCGCGCAGCTCGCGCTCGGCCTGCGCGGCTTCGCCGCTGTGGATGTGCAGCGCGGCAAGGTCATTCTGGCTCTCGGCGACCAATGCGCCGGCATCGGGCAGGCCGCGCCGCACTGCGAGGGCTTGCCGGAACAGGTCGCGCGCAGCAGCCGGATCGTTGGCCTGCGCGTGGCAGCGGCCGAGCTGGGACAGGAAAGCGGCGCTCTGCGCAGGCCAGGCATCGGCCAGGCTGGTCGCTTGCTGGTGCATCGGTTCCAGCCGTTCCAGGCACTCGCGCTGGCGGCCGAGTTCGCGCAACGCATGGGCGCGAAGCGATGCGGCATCCAGGCGCAGGCTGGCCGGCGCACTGTCACCGAGCGTCCCCAGGATGTCCCGCTGCCGGTCGAGCAGGGACAGGGCCAGGGTTTCATCGCCCAGGCCCGAGCGCAGTTTCGCGACCAGGCCGATCAGCTCCGCGCGTGCCCGCGGTTGCGACACCAGTTCCGTATCGGCGCGCGCGACGCCTGCATCAAGCAGGGCGCGCACATCGACGCCCTGGCGTCCGCCCTGGCCCGAGTTTTCGAACAGTGCCACCACGAAATCCTGCATGGCCTGCGCACGACTGGCTTCCTGCACGGCGCGGCTGGCCTGCCACGACACGATCGCCAGCGCGACTGCGAGCACGCTGCTCACGCCAACGCCGACGCCGATACCCAGTGCGTGGCGGCGCAGGTACTTGTGCGCCCGATACGGAAAGCTCTGCGCGCGCGCCTGCACGGGCTGGCCCTCGAGGTGGCGACGCAGGTCCTGCGCCAGCGCTTCGACCGAAGGATAGCGTTGCTCGGGTTGCTTGCTCAGTGCCTTGAGCACGATGTTGTCGAGGTCGCCGGCAAGCAGGCGCGCGCGGCGTTTTTCGGCCAGCGATCCGTTCTCGCGCGCACGGCGCGCGGCCACCTGCGATGGCCGCCCGGGCTCGTGCCCGAGGATGGCCTCTTCCCAGGCGGCATCGCTGTGCCGGGTCAGTTCGTAGGGCCGGCAATCGGTGAGCAATTCGTACAGCACCACGCCGAGCGCATACACGTCGGTCATGGTCGTGATCACTTCGCCGCGCAACTGTTCCGGCGCAGCGTAGTGCAGCGTGAAGGCGCGGCTGCCGGTGCGGGTGATCTCGGCCGCGGGTGACTGGTCCTGGTCGAGCAGCTTGGCAATGCCGAAGTCGAGCAGGCAGACCTCGCCGGCCGAGGTCACCAGGATGTTGGATGGCTTCAGGTCGCGGTGTACGACCAGGTTGGCGTGCGCGTGGCTGACTGCAGCGCAGACCTGGGAGAACAAGTGCAATCGCGCGCGCAGGTCGAGGCTGCGCTTGATGGCGTAGTCGGTAATCGGATCGCCGCGCACATAGTCCAGCGCAAGGTAGGGCTGTCCGTCCTCGCTGATGCCGGCGTCGAGCAGTCGGGCGATATGCGCGTGGCCAAGCCGCGCGAGGATCTGCCGCTCGCGGGTGAAGCGTGCATGCAGGCCGACGTCGCCCAGCCCGGGGCGCAGCAGTTTGAGCGCAACGCGGCGCTCGTACAGCCCGTCGGCGCGCACCGCCAGCCAGACCTGGCCCATGCCGCCCTCGCCGATCGAGGACACCAGGCGGTACGGCCCGATCTCCTGCCCAGGTTGCGCCGAGAACAGGCTGGCGTTCACCACCGGCTGCGACATGAAGTCGGGGCGCTCTTCTTCCAGCGCCATCAATTGCTTGAGTTCGCTGGCGAGCGAGGGATCGCAGGCTTCGATGTCGGCCAGGCGCAGCGCGCGCGGTCGTCCGGTCAGCTCGAGCAGTTCATCGAGTAACGGCGACAGGGTGGCCCAACGCTCGCCTCGCATCGCTGCGCCCTCAGTCCTGCAGCGAGGCCAGCAAGTACAGGCGGGCCTTCTGCCAGTCGCGGCGAACACTGCGTTCCGAGCGTTTGAGCAGGCAAGCGATCTCGGCTTCGGACAGGCCGGCGAAATAGCGCAACTCGACCACCTGCGCCAACCTGGCATCGACATTGGCCAACCGGGTCAGCGCCACGTCCAGGCCGAGCAGCTCCTCGTTGATGCGCATGCCGCCGCCGACATCCTCGGGCAGGTCGGTGACCCGGTGCAGGTCACCGCCGCGCTTCACGGCCAGGCGCTGGCGGGCGTAATCCACCACGACGCTGCGCATGGCCGAGGCGGCGTATGCGAAGAAATGGGCACGGTCTTCGAATTGCGCATCGGCGCGGCCGATGAGTCGCAAGTAGGCTTCATGCACCAGGCCGGTTGCGTCAAGCGTGTGGCCGTTCTGGTTGCCCAGCTGGCGCCGGGCCATGGTGTGCAATTCGCGATACAGGGTCGACAGGACGCGGTCCAGCGCAGCGCGATCGCCGTCGCGCGCAGCGCTAAGCCATTGCGTAATCTCGGCGCTTTCGCTCACCGTTCACTCCCCGAGCCGTGCGTCCCGTCTGCGCGGGATAGTGCGGACACTATAGACCTTGTGTGACAGCTGTCACGCGCCCGAGTCCACCATTTGCGACGAATTGCGCGCCGTCCGTCCGACAACCGGGCCGTGCGGGTCAGCGCTGGCAGGTCCGGCACCAGGCGGTGGCGCGGTTGCCGAGCCGGCGGCTGCGCAGGGGCTGGCCGCAGACCCGGCACGGGTCGCCCTCCCGGCCATAGACGAACAACTCCTGTTCGAAATAGCCCGGTAGCCCGTCCGGGCTGATGAAGTCGCGCAGGGTCGTGCCGCCGCGCCGGATGGCGTGCGCAAGAATCTCCCGGACCGCCCGGGCCAGGACGTCGTATCGGGCCCCGGAGACGCGGCCCGCGGCCCGGCCTGGCGCGATCCCGGCGCGGAACAGGCTTTCGGCGGCATAGATGTTGCCCACGCCCACCACCACGGCCTGGTCCATCAGGAACGTCTTGATGCTGGCCCTGCGTCCGCGGCTGAGCGCGTGCAGGTAGCCGCCGTCGAAGTGGTCGGACAAGGGCTCCGGCCCGAGGCCGGCGAGCAGTGGATGCACGGCGCCGGCAGGCTGCCACAGCAGGCAGCCGAAGCGCCGGGGATCGTTGAAGCGCAGCACCCGCCCGGAGTCCAGCCCGATGTCCACGTGGTCGTGCGCCAGCACCGGCGTGTTGGCCGGCAGCACCCGCAGCGAGCCGGACATGCCCAGGTGCAACAGGGCGCTGCCCGGCGCGGTATCGATCAGCAGGTACTTGGCCCGGCGACGGATGCCGGTGATCGCCTGCCCCGGCAGGATGCGCGCGACCTCCGCCGGAATAGGCCAGCGCAGGTCCGGGCGGCGCAAGGTGACGGCAGTAATGCGACGCCCCTCAAGGTGCGGCGCAAGGCCGCGACGGGTGGTCTCGACTTCAGGCAGTTCAGGCATGGCGACAGCTTAACCCTGCGCCGGTGCACGGTCGTTCCGTGACTGTCGCCGCTTGTTTTGTCATTCGCGGGACCCATACTTGTCACGTGGGCTGCCCTGCGCCCGCCACCCTCAACCGTTTCGTCACGCGCCCCGCGGCGCCCGCTGGAGTCACGATGTACCCTGGATTCGTCGATTGGGCACTGGCTGGAATCAGCCAGGCCAGCTACTGGCAGATGGCGCTGGTGTTCGCGGTCGCCGCGCAGCTGACCATGATGAGCACCACCCTGTATCTGCACCGCAG
>JBBRZU010000101.1:0-9641 GCA_038236425.1 Lysobacterales bacterium | reverse complement strand
GCCTGTTCGATCTGCTCCTTGATCCGCGACACGCCGGTGAGCACGGCCTTTTCCGACTTCCACACTTCCTCCAGGTCGGAAAAATCCCGCTCGAGCACATCGATCTCGCTCTCGAGGTCCTTCAGGCGCTGCCGTGACTCGGAATCCTTCTCCTTCTTCAACGCCTCGCGCTGGATCTTGAGCTGGATCAGGCGACGCTCCTTGCGATCGAGTTCCTCGGGCTTGGAATCGATTTCCATGCGGATGCGCGAGGCCGCCTCGTCCATCAGGTCGATGGCCTTGTCGGGCAACTGACGGTCGGCGATATAGCGGTGCGAAAGCGTGGCCGCCGCGACGATCGCGGGATCGGTGATCTCCACGCCGTGATGGACCGCGTAGCGCTCTTTCAGGCCGCGCAGGATGGCGATGGTGTCCTCGACCGACGGCTCGCCGACAAAGACTTTCTGGAAGCGCCGCTCCAGCGCCGCATCCTTCTCCACATACTTGCGGTATTCGTCCAGCGTGGTGGCGCCAATGCAATGCAGCTCGCCGCGCGCAAGGGCAGGCTTGAGCATATTGCCGGCATCCATCGACCCTTCCGCCTTGCCTGCACCAACCATCGTGTGCAATTCATCAATGAACAGGATGACATTGCCTTCCTGCTTGGCCAGATCGCTGAGCACGGCCTTGAGCCGCTCTTCGAACTCGCCGCGGAACTTGGCGCCGGCGATCAGCGCGCCCATGTCGAGCGACAGCACCCGGCGGCCGCGCAGGCCCTCGGGCACCTCGCCATTGATGATGCGCTGCGCCAGTCCTTCGACGATGGCGGTCTTGCCCACGCCTGGCGCGCCGATCAGCACCGGATTGTTCTTGGTGCGCCGCTGCAGCACCTGGATGGTGCGACGGATTTCCTCGTCGCGACCAATCACCGGATCGAGCTTGCCGGCCTCGGCGCGCTCGGTCAGGTCAATGCAGTATTTTTCCAGCGCCTGGCGGTTTTCCTCGGCATTTTCGTCCTGCACTTTCTCACCTCCGCGCAAATTCTCGATGCCGTTCAAGAGCGCGTCCTTCGACGCGCCCGCCGCCTTCAGCGCCTGCCCCGTGGCGCCCTTGTCGTCCAGCGCGGCCAACACGAACAACTCGCTGGCGATAAAGGCATCACCGCGATCCTGCGCCAGTTTGTCGGTGATGTTGAGCAAGCGTCCAAGATCGTTGCCGACGCTCAGGTTGCCCTCTTGACCGGAAACCTTGGGCAGCTTGTCGAGCGCCTCGGTCAGGCGCTGGCGCAACGTGGCCACGTTCACGCCGGCCTGGGCCAGCATGGGGCGCGTGCTGCCGCCTTTCTGATCCAGCAGGGCAAACAAGAGGTGGGCGGGCTCGATCAGGTTGTGGTCGCGGCCAACGGCCAGCGACTGTGCGTCGCTCATGGCCTGCTGGAAGCGCGAGGTGAGTTTGTCCATGCGCATGCTGCCTGCTCCGGTCGCGGGCCTCCACACGGGCGGCCTATCCCTATGATTTGCGGCCGAATCGGCCCGGATTCAAGACTTCAGCGCCGACCCCCCAACTCCCCCGACAGGTCTTGATATGCTGCGTTCATGCGGCGGGGAGTGCCGCACCCTTGGGCAGCCTGCCCAGCCAGCGCGAGAAACGGCCGATGGATGACCAACGCCCCGATCCGCCCGCACCGCCAATCGCGCCCGACGCGATCCCCGGCTACCGGATCGTGCGCGAACTGGGACGCGGCGGCATGGCGACGGTGTACCTCGCTGTGCAGGAATCCCTGGGGCGCGAGGTCGCACTGAAATTGCTCACCCGGCGCCTGGCCGAAGATCCCGCCGCGGCCGAACGCTTCGTGCGCGAGGCCCGCACCGCAGCGCGCCTGGTGCATCGCCATATCGTCGGCATCCACGACGTCGGCGCGCACGATGCCGGCCTGGGCAAGCAGCCCTACCTGGCGATGGAATACCTGCCGGGCGACACCCTCGCCACCGGCAGCATGCCACCGCGGCAAGCGCTGGAAGTCGCCCGCGAGATCGCCCTCGCCCTGGATCATGCGCACAAGGAAGGCGTGGTCCATCGCGACATCAAACCCGACAATATCCTGCGCCGCGCCGACGGCTCGACCGCGCTGGCCGACTTCGGCATCGCCCGTACCGCGGACGGTGGCGGCGGCGTCACCCAGGAAGGCGTCACCCTCGGCACACCGCATTACATGAGTCCCGAGCAGTTGCAGGGCAAGGAGCTCGACGGCCGTTCGGATCTGTACAGCCTCGGCGTGGTGCTCTACCAATTGCTCACCGGCGAAGTCCCCTACAAAGGCACCGATGGCTGGAACGTCGGCATCCAGCACATCAGCGCACCGCTGCCGCACCTGCCCCATGCGCTGTCGCGCTACCAGCCGGTGCTCGATGCGCTGCTGGCCAAGGATCCGGACCGCCGCCCGCAGACCGGCATGGACGCCGCGCACCTGATAGATGTCGCGCTGGGCCAGAGCATCAGCAGCGAGACACAGGTGATGTCGCCGCAGATGTCCGGCGCGTTCCAGCGCGCGGCGGATTCCGGGCAGCAGCGCGCCTCGGACTCTGGGCAACAGCGCGCGTGGAACTCCGGCCAACAACGCGCGTCCGATTCCGGGCAGCAGCCGACGCGGCGCGCGGCGGATCGGCAGCGCTGGCCGACCTCACGCAAAGTGCTTGTGCTCGGTGCAGCGGTCGTGGTCGCGGCCCTGCTCGGCTGGACGGCGATGCGCGCCCGACCAGGCAATGCACCAAGTCAAGCCGCGGCGCCCGCAGCCGCACCTGCGGCCAGACCGGTGTCCAATCGCAGCATCGCCGTGCTGCCGCTGGTGAACATGAGCGGCAACCCGGCCAACGACTATTTCTCCGACGGTCTGGCCGAAACGATGCTCGACATGCTCGCGCGCGTGCCGGACCTCAAGGTGATCGCCCGCACGTCCTCGTTTGCGTTCAAGGGCAAATCCATGGACGTCCGCGAGATCGGCAAGCGCCTGGATGCCGCCAACCTGCTCGAGGGCAGCGTGCAGCAGGCGGGCGATCGGGTACGCGTGAGCGTGCAGCTGATCCGCGCCAGCGATGGCGCGCACCTGTGGGCGAACAAGTACGACCGCGGCATGGCCGACGTGTTTGCGATCCAGGACGAAATCGCCGGCGAAGTGGTCAAGGCGCTGCAATTAGCGTTGCCGGAAGGTGGGCAAATGCACGCGTCCGATGCCGGCACCACCAATGTCGAGGCGTACCAGGAGTACCTGCGCGGCAATGCTCTGCTGTCGGACCGCAAGGTGCCGGACATGCGGCAGGCACTCGTTCATTTCGAGCGCGCCATCGCGCGCGACCCGAAATACGCACGCGCCCTGGCTGGCGCGCACTTGGCCAACCTCCTGCTGATCCAGTACGCCACCGTCGACGACGCGAGCATGGCCCGCACCCGGAAATACCTGATGACCGCGCTCAAGATCGCACCCGAACTCGGCGAAGCGCACGTCATCTACGGAGGGCAACTCGAGCAGGACGGCGACATGGACCTGGCGGAGAAGGAATACGCACGCGGCGTCGAACTCGCCCCGGCGTATGCCACTGGCTTCCAGTGGTATGGCGAGTTCGAGGCGGCGCAGCGCGGCCGGATCAAGCGCGGCCGGGAACTGATGGAGCGCGCCTACGCACTCGATCCACTATCCCCGGTCGTCCGTGACATCCGGATCATGTATATGGCGGCCGATGGCCAGCTTGATCAAGCTCTCCAGGAGATGGATCAGCTGATCACCGAGGCCCCCGGCATTGCACGCCATTACGACGCGCGGGCGGCGCTGCGCGAGCAAAAGGGCGACCTCGTCGGCAGCCTGCAGGACTTCCAGACCTTTGCCCGGCTCGATCCCGATGCCGTCGGTTTCCAGTCCCAGCGTTGCCATATCTTGATCGACCTGGGCGTTGCGCCCGAGGCGCAGGCCTGCGCCAACGTCTTGCTCCAGCGCGCGCCGGACTCCAAGGAAGTGAAACAACTGCTGTTGCGCCTGGCCATCGCCACCGGCGACCGGGCAGGCGCGGGACGCATTGCCGCCACCATTCCCGCTGGCGTTCCGCCGCGGTTAAAGGCATCTGCGCTGTACGGCGCGGGTCGTGCCGCCGAAGGGGTGGCTGTGTTGCAGAAGGGCTCGCCCTACCTGTTCAAGTCGCCTCCGCAGGTGGCCTTGCCGCAGGCGCAGGAAGCAATCCTCGCGGCGAGCCTGCTCTCGCAGGCCGGCCAGGCTGGCGACGCCCGGCCCTTGGTGGATGCGGCAATTTCACTGCTGAAGGACCGTCCGCGCGCGGACTTCCTGCTCGGCTCGTGGTGGTACGACGTGTCGGGTTACGCAGCCATCGGCGAAGACGACAAAGCGCTCGCAGCTCTCCAACGGGGCGTTCAGGGCGGCTTCTACGTCGGCCTGATGGAGCTTGACCACGATCCCGTCATGGCGCGGGTGCGCGCCAACCCGCGCTACGAAGCGATCCTGGCCCCGGCCCGGGCGCGCCTGGCAGCCGAAGTGGCCAAGGCTCGCACCCTCAACCTCCTGTAACAGTGGGAGCGGCGGAAGGGATTGCCCGCGGCGCACGCAGCCACGCGGGTCCTGCCCGTCTGTCCGTGTCAGTCGCCCAAACGCGTTGCATCCTGTAAGGGGAGACATCAAAAGCTGCCCAGCGGCCGACTCAGGCGGAGAACAACCGTGAAACGAGCAAACACAGCGATGAAACGTGTTGCATGGCTGGTGGCACCCGGCGCATGCGCAATCGCGGGCCTGGCGCTCGCGTTGACCGGTCTTCCGGCCCAGCAGCAAGCCTCCGGAACATCGGGCCTTGTCGGGCAGGCTGTCACAGCCCAGGCGGCAGCAGCCCTGCCCGCGAATCCGGCGCGGCTGCGCGATGCCCAGCTTGCCGCGCTGGGATCCACGCCACGTGATGGCATGACCACGCGCGACGGCAGCGGCTGGCTACGCAGCTACAACCGGTCCGGCGCGATCGATACGGGCAATGCGTTCTTCCAGCGCCTCGGCAGCAACGGTCGCAGTTGCGACAGCTGCCATCGCCTCGAAGCGGGATGGTCGATTACACCGACAGAACTTCGCGCGCGCTTCAATGCCACCGACGGCACCGATCCCATCTTTCGCCGCAACGATGGCTCCAATTCGCCCAACGCCGATGTCTCGACGGTGGCCGCACGCAGACAGGCGTACAGCATGCTGCTTGGGCATGGTGTGATCCGCGTCGGTTTGCCGATTCCCGCAAATGCGGAATTCGTCCTCGCCGATGTCGATGATCCTTACGGTTTCGCCAGCGCCGCGGAGCTTTCCCTGTTCCGTCGTCCATTGCCTTCCACGAACCTCTCGTTCCTCACCGGCGTCATGTGGGACGTGCGCGAAACCGCGACGCCCTTTCTTCCACCGATGCATGCGGGCCAGGATCATTCGGCTCTGGTGAATTCGCTGATCCACCAGGTGCTATCCGCGACCAAGGGGCATGCTGAAGGGCTGGATCCAACCGATGCGCAGATGGCCGCCATCGTGGTCTTCGAGACTGGCCTGACCACCGCGCAGATCCGCGACGATGTGGCCGGCTACCTCAATGCCGACGACGCCATCGGCGGCCCGCGCATCCTTGCGCAGCAGCGCTTCCACATCGGCATCAACGACACGCTGGGCAACGATCCGACCGGGGCGTCATTCGAACCCGAGTCCATGTCCCTGTTCGGTGCATGGGCGGACCAGGAAGGCAATGGCAAGCTGGAGAGCGCACGACTGTCGATCGCGCGCGGCGAACGCTTGTTCAACGAAAAACCAATCAACATCTCCGGCGTCGGCGGACTGAATGATGCGTTGGCTGTCGCCAATATCGCCGGCACGTGCACGACCTGCCACAACTCGCCGAACGTCGGCAACCATTCGGTGGCGTTGCCGCTGAACATCGGCCTGGCGGATGCCTCCCGGCGCACGGCTGACATGCCGCTGTACACGCTCCGCAACAAGACCAGCAATGCCATCGTCAGGACGACCGACCCCGGGCTCGCACTCCTCACCGGAAAGTGGAAGGACATCGGACGATTCAAGGGCCCGATCCTGCGTGGTCTCGCCGCGCGCCCACCGTATTTCCACAACGGGTTCGCCGCGTCACTGGACGAAGTGGTGGAGTTCTACGACACGCGCTTCGACATGAAGTTGACGCGGCGCGAAAAGGACGACCTGGCGGCGTTCCTGCGTTCGTTGTAGTTTCGCCGTGCAATGACCAAGGCGTCAGCGCGGCACCAGCCAGGCCAGCGTCGCCATGCGACCGCTGCGGCCATCGCGGCGGTGCGAAAAAAACTTGTCGGCCCCGGCAATGCTGCAATGCGTGCCGCCATGAACGGCGTACACGCCGGCCGCCCCCAGTCGACGGCGCGCAAGCATCGGCAGATCCACCAGCCAGTGCCCGGGGCGCGTCTGCACAAAGGCCGCTGACGATTCGGGATCGCCGGCAACGAAGGCCTCGCGAACTTCGGTGCCGATCTCGTAGTGCGCCGGGCCCGCAGCCGGACCGATCCAGGCGAGCAAGTCACCGGGTGCCGATTGCATCGCGGCGACCGTCGCTTCCAGGACGCCGGCAGCAAGACCACGCCAGCCGGCGTGCGCGGCGGCGATTTCGGTGCCGGCGCGGTTGCAGAACACAACCGGCAGGCAATCTGCGGTCAGGATCGCCAGCACGACGCCCGGTGTGGAGGTGACCGCGGCATCGGCTTCGGGCTCGTCCGCGCCCTCGCGCGGCGGTGCATCGAGGCGCACGACGCGTGTTCCGTGGACCTGTTGCAGCCAGTTGGGCGCCGAGGGCAGCCCGCCAGCCTTCACCAGCGCGGCGCGATTGCCGGCGACGTGCGCCGGCGCGTCACCGCAGCGCGCACCCAGGTTGAAGCGATCGAATGGCGGCAGCGACACGCCCGGCCCATCGCGCGTCGTAGTGAACGCGTGCACATTCGCCGGTGCGTCCCACTCCGCTTTTGTGGGAGCGGCTTTTGTGGGAGCGGCTTCAGCCGCGATAGACAGATCTCGGCTCATTCAATCGCGGCTGAAGCCGCTCCCACAGATGGGTCGGCTTTTGTGGGAGCGGCTTCAGCCGCGAGTGGCGGTTCTGGGGTCATTCAATCGCGGCTGAAGCCGCTCCCACAGTTAGAGCTTGTGCGCGGCGGTGTCGGCGCGCAGGGTGGTGATGAGGTGCACCATGTCGTCGGGCAGCGGCGCTTCGGTGGTGACCGGCTCGCCGGTGTTGGGGTGCACGAACTCCAGTTTTTCGGCGTGCAGGGCCTGGCGCTTGAAGGCGCGCAAGGTTTCTACCAGCTCCGCAGTCGCCGCCTTCGGCAGCTTGAACGAGCCGCCATACAGCGGGTCGCCAATCAGCGGATGCTTGGCATGCGCCATGTGCACGCGGATCTGGTGGGTGCGCCCGGTTTCCAGGCGACACTCCAGCACCGTATGCGCGCGGAACCTCTCGCGCACGCGGTAATGCGTGATCGCATCGCGGCCGGAGCCTTCCTTCACCACCGACTGCCGCACGCGATCGGTCGCATGACGGCCAATCGGCGCGTTGACGGTGCCGCCGGCGATCATCGGGCCGACCACCACCGCCACGTATTGGCGATGCACTTCGCGATTGGACAACTGCTCGACCAGCGAGGCATGGGCACGCAGCGAGCGCGCCACCACCATCAGTCCCGAGGTGTCCTTGTCCAGGCGGTGCACGATGCCGGCGCGCGGCAGCTCGGCCATGCGCGGGTCGAAATGCAGCAGCGCATTGACCAGGGTGCCACGCGGGTTGCCAGCACCCGGGTGCACGACCAGGCCCGCAGGCTTGTCGATCACCAGCACATCGGCGTCCTCGTACACGATGTGCAGCGGGATGTCCTCGGCCAGCGAAGTGGTCTCGACTTCCGTCCGCAGGTTCACCGAAACCGTCTCGCCTCCCCGCACCGCGTCGCGCGGCCGGGCCGGCTTGCCGTCCAGCAGGGCGTCGCCGCCCTTGATCCATTCAGTCAGCCGGGACCGGGAGAAGTCCGGGAACATCTCGGCCAAAGCCTGGTCGAAGCGCTTGCCAGCCAGTCCGACCGGCACAGTCGCTTCCTGCAGCTCGTAGTCGCCCTCGTCGCTGTCAACAGCGCCCGGGAGCTGGGGATCGGTTGGGGTCATTTCGGTTATTATCCATGATCTTCCCGTCCCACCCCATGCAGACCCCTTGCCGATGACCCGATCCAACGGATTGTTCCGCCTCACCCTCCTGCTGGCCCTCGTGGTCGCCGTCCCGGGCTGCAAGACGGTGGGTGGCTGGTTCGGCAAGAACAAGGAAGCCAAGACCGAGACCCTGCCGGTCGAGACCCTGTACAAATCGGCCAATGACAACCTGCGCGACGGCGACTACGGCGATGCCCAGCGCGAATACACCCGCCTGATCGCCCGCTTCCCGTTCGGCCCCTACAGCGAGCAGTCCCAGCTCGACCTGGCCTACGTCCAGTACAAGCTCGGCAAGCCGGACGATGCCACCTCGTCGATCGACCGCTTTATCCGCACCTATCCGCGCCACCCGCACATTGACTACGCCTATTACCTGAAGGCGGTGATCAATTTCGACCGCAACGTCACCCTGCTCGGCCGCCTGGCCCGGCTCGACGCGGCCGAACGCGACCTCAACGGCCCGATGACCTCGATGAACGACTTCAACGAAGTCATCCGTCGTTACCCGAACAGCATCTACGCCCAGGACGCCCGCCAGCGCATGGTGTACCTGCGCAATGAGCTGGCCCGGCACGAGCTGTCGGTCGGTCTGTATTACTTCCACCGCGGCGCCTGGGTGTCGGCGCTCAATCGCGGCCAGTACCTGATCGAGACCTACCCGCGAAGCGAATACCAGGGCGATGCCGTGGCGCTGATGGCCGCGTCCTACGACAAGCTCGGGCAGAAGACCCTGGCCGCCGACTCGCGCCGCGTGCTGCAGCAGAACTACCCGCAGCATCCGTACCTGAGCGGCAAGTGGCCCAAGAGCCGCGCGCTGTGGCGCCAGCTGAATCCTTTCGCCGGCGATCTCAAATAGCGGGGCCGGTTCTTTCACAACCCTGAACGGGGCCGGTTCCTTCACGCAGCTTCCTGCGTTACCCCACAGCGAGCCGCGTTTTTTTCCGACGCGTCAGACCAATCTTCCCGGCTGGACTGCGCCCCTCTTGTACGGTAATGTTCCGTACACATGAACACCCTTCCTTCCCGTGGCACAGCCCGCCTCGACCTCCGCCTGAGCGAGTCGGACAAGCAACGCATCGACCGCGCGGCCGACCTGCGAGGCGTCCCGGTGTCGGCCTTCGTGCGCGACGCTGTCCTGCGTGAAGCAGACAAGGTCGTCGCCAGGGAACTCTCCGCGGCGCTCTCCCCGGAGGAGTCCCGTCGGTTCATGGAGAAACTCGACGCCGCGTTCGAACCGAATGCACGGCTCAAGAAGGCCCTCGGACGGGTCGCCAAGGCGCGATGACCGGTGCGCCGGGTCGAGTCGCTTGACCCGAGCCGCCACGATCGAACCCGCTTCGACTGCGGCACTGCATCACTCGACGATTACCTCAAGCTGCATGCTGCCCGGCACATGCACAGCGGCATCTCGGCGACCCATGTC
>JBBRZU010000100.1:0-10000 GCA_038236425.1 Lysobacterales bacterium | reverse complement strand
CCCTTGGCGCCATGCAGGCTCATCAATCGCACCTGGTCGCCAGGCTCGCCGCGATCGGCGTGCGTGAGCAGCGCCAATTGCGCGGCCAGTTCCGCCACGCCGCCGGCACTGCGCGCAGCGATGGCATCGGCGCGGTTGCCGCCACGCGCGCCATCGAACCACTGCGCCAGCTCGTCGAGGTTTTCCTTGCGCCGCAGGAAGGTCGCGTTGTCCTTGCACTGCGCGCGCAACGCCGCCAGCAGACCGGAGCGCTCGACGAGCTCGGTGACCAGTACCGATGGCGTCACCCGCGTTGCCTGCTCACGCAGCTTGTGCAGGATCTGGCTGAACTCGGCCAACCCATTCGCCGCCCGCGGCGTGAGTTGCTTCAGCAGCGAGATATTGTCCGCCGCCTTCGACAACGGCAGATGCGCCTGTTGCGCCAGCAACGACAGTTTTTCCAGCGTGGTCGAACCCACCTCGCGCTTGGGCGCCGCGATCGCGCGCAGGAACGCTGCGTCATCATCGGGATTGGCCAGCACGCGCAGCCAACTCAGCGCGTCCTTGACTTCGGCGCGCTCGAGGAAGGCGGTGCCGCCGCTCAGGTGGTAGGGCACGCGCAGCAACTGCAGCGCTTTTTCCAGCGGCCGCGACTGGTGGTTGCCGCGGAACAGGATGGCGAACTCACCCCAGGGAATTTCCTTGGCGATGTGCAGATAGGAAATCTCCGCGGCCACGCGTTCGGCTTCGTGCGCGTTGTCCTTGCAGGCCCAGATCCGCACCGGCTCGCCGTCGCCATGCTGGCTCCAGAGCTTCTTCGGATGCACATGCGGATTGTTGGCGATCAGCGTGTTGGCGCAGCGCAGGATGCGCGCAGTGCAACGGTAGTTCTGTTCCAGCTTGACCAGCTTGAGCGCCGGATAGTCGATTGCCAGGGTGTCGAGGTTTTCCGGATTGGCGCCGCGCCAGGCGTAGATGCTCTGGTCATCGTCGCCCACGCAGGTCAGTGCGCCGCGCGGGCCGGCCAGTTGTCGCAGCAGGCGGTATTGCGCGCCGTTGGTGTCCTGGCATTCGTCCACCAGCAGGTATCGGATGCGTTCGCGCCACGCCGGCGCCAGCTCGGCATCGCCCTCGAGCAATTCCAGCGGCAGGCGGATGAGGTCGTCGAAATCCACCGCGTTGAAGTTCCTCAGCCGCGACTGGTAGCGCGCGTACAGCGCCGCCGCCTCGCGTTCGGGCGCACTGCGCGCGGCCTCGGCAGCCTGCTCCGGCGACAGCCCGAGGTTCTTGGCTTTCGACATGAGGCCGCGCAGGCGCTCGAGGACGTCCTTCTTCGCGCCCGGCGGCGCAAGGTCCTTGACCACGCCGAGCTGATCGTCGCCATCGAAAATCGAGAAGCCGCGGCGCAGTCCGGCGCGCGCGTGCTCGATCTGCAGGAAGCGCAGGCCCAGCGAATGGAAGGTCGAGATGATCAGACCCTCGGCCTTGTCGCCCTTCACGCGGCGGGCGACGCGCTCGCGCATTTCCCGCGCCGCCTTGTTGGTGAAGGTGATCGCCGCAATATGCCGGGCTTCGTTGCGCCCGCTGGCGATGAGGTGCGCGATTTTCTCGGTGATCACCCGCGTCTTGCCGCTGCCCGCGCCGGCGAGCACGAGCAGGGGGCCGTCGGTGTATTCGACGGCGAGGCGTTGGGAGGGGTTGAGACCGGACATCTGGCAGACAGTTTATCGGGTCGCGACTCTAGCGCCGCCCGCTATCATGGCGCGGTCGATCACAGAGCCAACCCCCGCGCCATGACGATCCCCCACCCCGCGCCGCGCCCGCTGGCGCCGCGCCTGATGCCCCTGGCCTGCCTGGCTGCCCTGTTGCTGGCAGGCTGCGGCAAGAAACCGGCTGATGCCGGAGCGGCCCAGGCCGGCGGCACCAGCGCCGCCGCGGCCAGTGCCAGCATGGCGGTCACCCTGGCCCCGGTTGTCGCGCGCACCGTGCAGCACGGCGTCATCGCCTCGGGCCCAGTCGCACCCTGGGAAGACATGCAACTTGGCGTCGAGTTGAGCGGCCTGCGCGTGACTGCCCTGCACGTGGACGTCGGCCAGCAAGTGGCGCGCGGCCAGGTCCTGCTCGAGCTTGACCATCGCACCGTGGACAGCGAGCTGCGCCAGGCCCAGGCCGGCTACGCCGAGGCCGCGGCCGGCGTGAAGCTGGCCGAAGTGAATCTTTCCCGCGGCGCGGCGCTGGCCAAGGGCCAGCTGATCAGCGCCAGCGCACTGGACGAATTGCGCGCCAGCCTGGTGCAGGCGCAGGCGCGCGAGGCGACCACGCGCGCGCAACGCGATGGCGTGCAGCTCAAGCGCGATTTCACCACCCTGCGCGCCCCTGACGCCGGCATCATTTCGCGCCGATTGGTGCAGCCGGGACAAGTGGTGAGCGCGGGCAGCCAGTTGCTGGGACTGATCCGCCAGGGCCGCCTGGAGTGGCGGCCGGAATTGTCCGAAGCCGAGCTGGCGCGCGTCTCCATCGGTGATGCGGTGCGGTTGCGCGACGCGGTTGGCGTCGAGGTGGAGGGTCGCGTGCGTGCGCTGTCGCCGGGCGTGGACAGCACGCAGCGCACCGGTACCGTGTACGCCGATCTGCCCGCGCCGGGTGCGCTCAAGGTTGGCACGTTCATCGAGGGGCGCATCCTTACCGCTTCCGCGCCCGGGCTGGTGGTGCCGGCATCGGCCGTGTTGATGCGCGATGGCTACGCCTATGTGTTCACCGTGGATAACAAGCAGATCGCCCACCGGGTGCGGGTGCGCCTGGGTGAGCGCAGTGGCGAGTCGGTCGAGATCATCGAGGGTGTGAAGGCGGGCGACAGCGTGGTGTCGAGCGGCGCCGGCTTCCTGGCCGATGGCGACAGTGTCCGCGTGGTGGGAGCAACTGTGGGAGCGGCTTCAGCCGCGATGCCTTCTGCACCAATCGCGGCTGAAGCCGCTCCCACAGAAAACGCGGCGCGATGAACTTTTCGGCCTGGGCGATTCGCCGGCCGCTGCCGGCATTGATGATCTTCTTCGTGTTGTGCGTGGCCGGGCTGTGGGGCTTCCACAAGCTGCCGATCGCGCGCTTCCCCGACATCGCCTTCCCGATGGTGATGGTGACCATCAGCCTGCCCGGCGCCTCGCCCAGCCAGCTGGAGACCGAAGTCACCCGCAAGGTCGAGGATTCGGTCGCCACCATCACCGGCATCAAGCGGGTGATCTCCGCGGTGTCCGAGGGCCAGAGCACGACCTCGATCGAGTTCACCCTCGACACCGAACTGCCGACTGCGCTGGACGATGTACGCGACGCGGTCACCCGCGTCCGCAGCGACCTGCCGCAGGACATCCAGGAGCCGGTGGTGGCCAAGGTCAGTATCGGCGGCACGCTGATGACCTACACGGTCGCCTCGGCCCGCCGCGATACCGCGGAGCTGAGCTGGCTGGTGGACCGCGATCTGAGCAAGGCGCTGTACGGCGTACCCGGCGTGGCGCTGGTGTCGCGCGCCGGCGGCGTGGATCGCGAGATCCGCGTCGACCTCGACCCGCAGGCATTGCAGGCCTGGGGCATCACCGCCGGCGAGGTGTCGCAACAATTGGCGCGCATCCAGTCCGAGCAACCCGGTGGCAAGGCCGAGCTTGCCGGCAGCCAGCAGGTGATCCGCACGGTCGGCACCATTGCCGATGCGCAGGCGCTGAAGGAATTTTCGCTGGCGCTGCCCGATGGCCGGCCATTGCGGCTGTCGCAGGTAGCGACCATCCACGACGGCGCCGCCGACCCCACGCAAGCGGCGCTGCTCGATGGCAAACCGGTGGTGGCGTTCGCTTTGTCTCGCACGCGTGGCTCGAGCGAAGTTGAAGTGGCCAAAAACGTACGCTCGGTGCTCGACGCATTCGGTACCGCCAATCCGGACCTGAGTTTCCAGCTCGTCACCTCCACCGTCGAGGAAGCCCAGCGCAGCTACGACAGCTCCATGACCATGCTCTGGGAGGGCGCGATCCTGGCGCTGCTGGTGGTATGGGCCTTCCTGCGCGACTGGCGTGCGACGTGGATATCAGCGGTGGCCTTGCCCTTGTCGATCATCCCGACCTTTGCGGTGATGTATTGGTTCGGTTTCTCGCTCAACCTGATCACGCTGCTCGCCCTGTCGGTGGTCGTTGGCATCCTGGTGGACGATGCGATCGTCGAGATCGAGAACATCGTGCGTCACCTGCGCATGGGCAAGACGCCGATGCAGGCGGCGATCGACGCCGCGCAGGAAATCGGCACGGCAGTGATCGCCACCTCGCTCACGCTGGCGGCGGTGTTCATCCCGGTCGCCTTCATGCCCGGCATCCCGGGCAAGTTCTTCCGCGAGTTCGGCTGGACCGCGGCCACCGCGGTGCTGTTTTCCCTGCTGGTCGCACGCCTGTTGACGCCGATGATGGCCGCCTACCAGCTCAAGCCACATCCGGAACGCGACGGCGACACCCGGCTGATGACCTGGTACCTGCGCTGGGTGGATCGGGCATTGCGGCACCGCGCCTGGACACTGTGGATCGCATTCGTCCTGTTCCTGGCCTCGCTCGGCATCGCGACGCTGATCCCGGCGACCTTCATCCCGACCTCGGACCTGGGCCGCAGCAACCTGTCGCTGGAGCTGGCGCCGGGCGCACGGCTGCAGGACACCACCGCGCTGGCCGAACTGGCGCGACGCAAGATTTCGGTCATCCCCGAACTGCAGCATGTGTACAGCACCATCGGCGGCACCATCGACATCGGCGATCCGGGCAAGACCGGCGTTGGCGAAGCGCGCAAAGCGATCCTGGTGCTGGATTGGGGCCATGCCGACACGCGCGGGCGCGACCAGAAAACCCTCGAGGCCGAAGCCCGTCAACGCGTGGCCGACCTGCCCGGCGCGCGGGTGAGTTACATCAGCTCCGAACCGGGCGAGTTGATGCAGCTGGTGCTGGCCAGCGATGATCCGCAGCGCCTGCTCGACACCGCGCAAACCCTCGAGCGCGACCTGCGCACGATCAAGGGGCTGGGCAGCATCTCTTCGTCGGCCTCCCTGCTGCGACCGGAGCTGGTGATCACGCCGGACCCGGCACGCGCCGCCGACCTGGGCGTGGCCACCGCCGACATCGCCGAAGCCGCTCGCATCGCCACCGCCGGCGACTATCGCCAGCGCCTGTCCAAGCTCAACCTGCCCGAACGGCAGGTGCCGATCCGGGTCGGCTTTGCACGCAGCGCACTCGACGATCCCGCGCTGATTGGCAGCCTGCGCGTGCCCGGTGCGCGCGGTCCGGTGCCGCTGTCATCGGTAGCGACGATCACCCAGGCCAGCGGCCCCTCGCAGATCGATCGTTACAAGCGCCAGCGCAACATCACCTTCACCGCCGAGCTCAACGGCCGGCCGCTGGGCGATGTGATGAAGCAAGTCCAGGCACTGCCCAGCGTCAAGCGCCTGCCCCAGGGCGTGAGCTTCATCAACACCGGTGATGCCGAGGTGTTCGTGGAATTGTTCGTCGGCTTCGCCATTGCGATGGCGGCCGGCCTGATCTGCATCTACATGGTGCTGCTGCTGCTGTTCAACCACGTGCTGCAGCCGCTGACCATCCTGACCGCGGTCCCGCTGTGCGCCGGCGGTGCCTTTGGCGCGCTGTTGATCACCCATCAGGCACTATCGCTTCCGGCACTGATCGGCTTGCTGATGCTGATCGGCATCGCCACCAAGAACTCGATCCTGCTGGTGGACTACGCGGTGATGGCCGAGGACGAACACGGCCTGTCGCAGCACGACGCGCTGATCGATGCCTGCCGCAAGCGCGTGCAGCCAGTGATCATGACCACGCTGGCGATGATGGCCGGCATGATGCCGATCGCGCTGGGCCTGTCGGGTGATTCCAGTTTCCGCGCGCCGATGGCGATCTCGGTGATCGGTGGCCTGATCACCTCGACCCTGCTGTCGCTGATCGTGATCCCGGCCGCGTTCACCGTGCTCGAAGACCTCGGTGGCTGGTTTGCGCGCAAGTTCCATCGCAAACCCGTGGTCGCCACCACATGAAGCCCGCGCCTGCCCCGGGCTGAATGGGCGCCAGATCCTGGACGGTGCTTATTCATCCAAGGGTCGGGCAAGGGATGCTAAACCACGTGTTCTGATCCGCAAGGAGCACGATCATGAACACCACGCAGCACGCGCAGGAAATCGAGGGCCTGGAACAGGCGTTCTGGCAGTCCATGGTGGATGGCAAGCCCAATATCGCCACCGGAATGCTCACCGAGCCCGCATTGATGGTCAGCGGCCATGGCGCCATGAAGTTCGACCATGCGGCCTACAAAAAGATGGCGGCGGACGATACCTACCGCCTGGTGAACTTCAAGCTTTCGAAGATGGACGTAATCTTCCCCCGGGACGACTTGGCCGTCGCCACCTACCACGCGTCGCAAACGATGGAAAAGCAAGGCAAGTCCATGCAGATGGAAGCCTTCGATTCGTCCACGTGGATCCGGCTGCACGAGGGCTGGAAATGCGTAGCGCATACCGAGAGCCCGCAGGCGCCCACCGCCTGATGCCGGCGCAAGATCCGCCGCGTCGCCTGCCCGGGCCCGCGCGGCGGCTCAGCTGCGCAGGCCGACGCCCTTGGTGAGCAGTCGCAACGCCAGCCAGGTCAGCGCGACCAAAAACGCGATCATCACCACGAACGCGCTCCACAGCGGCATGTCGATCGCGGTCGGCCCAAGCAATCCGTAGCGGAACGCATTGACCATGTAGAAGATCGGGTTCAGGTGCGTGGCTGCCTCGGCCCAGGCCGGCAACATCTTCACCGAATAGAACACGCCGCCAAGGTAAGTGAGCGGGGTCAGGATGAAGGTCGGGATGATCGCGATGTCGTCGAACTTCTTGGCGTACACCGCATTGACGAATCCGGCCAGCGAAAAGATGATCGCGCCCAGCAACACCGTGACCAGAGTGACGAACGGATGCGGCATGCGCACATGGGTGAAGAACATCGCGATCACCAGCACGATCACGCCGACCATCAGCCCCCGCAGTACCGCGCCGGACACGTAGCCGCCCAGGATCACCCAGTTGGGCATCGGCGACACCAGCATCTCCTCGATGTGGCGGCCGAACTTGGCGCCAAAGAAGCTCGAGGAAATATTGCCGTAGGCGTTCTGGATCACCGACATCATCACCAGACCCGGCACGATGAAATCCATGTAGCTGAAGCCACCCATCTGGCCGATGCGCGAGCCAATGAGCGTGCCAAAGATCAGGAAGTACAGCGTCATGGTAATTGCCGGGGGTACCAGTGTTTGGCCCCAGATACGCAGGATGCGCATGATCTCGCGCCGGGCGATGGTGCGCAGGGCGACCAGGTTGGCGGCGCGCGCGACTTCCGCCGTCGGAATCGGCGGCGCGTCGGCGGCTTGTTGCGTCAGGGCGGGGGTATCCATTATTTGGCTCCTGCCGCGGCGGGCAGCTTGTTGTCGCTGGTCAGGCGCAGAAAAAGTTCTTCCAGGCGGTTGGATTCGGTGCGCATCGAGCGCACCCGGATGCCGGCGCCACTGAGAGCAGCGAACACGCCATTGAGATCCTGGCTGCGCGGCATTTCCAGTGTGAGCGTGTGGTCGTTCGGCGCCTGCAGCACCATGTTCGGCAGCGCCGGCAGCGCGGCCGGCAGCACGCCATCGATATCGAACACAAAGCCTTCGACATCCAACTTCGCCAGCAGGGTCTTCATCGGCCCGGCTTCAATGATCTGGCCGCGATCGATGATCGCCAGGTTGCGGCACAGGCTTTCGGCTTCCTCGAGGTAGTGCGTGGTCAGGATGACCGTGGTGCCGGCGGCGTTGACCTCGCGCAGGGTCTTCCACATGCCACGACGGATCTCGATGTCCACGCCGGCGGTGGGCTCGTCGAGGATCAGCAGCCTGGGCCGCGTCATCATCGCGCGGGCGATCATCAGCCGGCGCTTCATGCCGCCCGACAGCGTGCGGCTCATCATGAAAGCCTTGGGCCACAGCTGCGCGGACTTGAGTTCTTCCTCCGCACGCACCAGCGCCTCGGCGCGCGGCATGCCGTAGAAGCCGGCGTAGTTGGTGAGGATGTCGATCGGGCGCTCGAAGAAGTTGAAGTTCATCTCCTGCGGAACCAGGCCAATCTGCCGCATTGCGGCCGAGCGCTGCGTCGCCACGTCGATGCCGAACACCTGCACATCGCCCGACGTTGCATTCACCAGCGAACTGATCACGCCGAGCAGGGTGGACTTGCCGGCGCCGTTGGGGCCGAGCAGGGCGAAGAAGTCACCGGGCGCGACATCGAGCGAGATGCCCTTGAGCGCTTCCACGCCGGTGTCATAGGTCTTGCGCAGGTCGCGGACGTGCAGGGCGGGGGTGGGCATGCGGTCGGGCTCGTTGGGCGGCGCGCGTTGCGCGCGAGGTGTTTCACGGGGCGCGCACGATGGTGGGCGCGCCGGAGCGGTATTATAGGCGCCGCGCAGTTGCGCGTTCGACGGAATCCCGAGTGGCCAATCCCTTTCCGCTGCGCCTGGTCGGCAGCCGCATGCTGGCGCCCAGCGTCCGGCACCTGGACTTTGCCCGCGATGACGGGCTGCCGCTGGACTTCGTCCCCGGCCAGTTCATCCAGGTGCACTTCAATTACGCCGACGGCACGCCGACCAAGCGCAGCTACTCGCTGGCGACCATGCACGACCACGCATTGGGCCCGGGCGAGTCGGTGCAGATCGCGGTCAGCTACGTGCCAGGCGGTGCGGCCACGGCCTTGTTCGCGGCGCTCGACGAGGGCCAGCAGATCCAGGCCAGTGGACCCTATGGCCGTTTCTGCCTGGGCGCCGCCGACCAGAACCGGCGCTACCTGCTGATAGGCACCGGCACTGGCGTGACGCCGTATCGCGCGATGTTGCCGCAGTTGGCGCAGTTGATGGCGGCCCGCGACCTTGAGGTCGTGTTGCTGTTCGGCGCACGCACGCCGGAAGAGTTGATCTACGGCGATGACTTCGCCGCATTCGCTGCCGCACATCCGCGCTTCCGCTTCGTGCCCTGCTTCAGCCGCGAGCTGCCCGACGCGGCGCATCCGGATGTCCGGCGCGGCTATGTGCAGGATGCGCTGGCCGAGTTCGCGCCAGATCCGGCGACCGATATCGCCTACCTGTGCGGCAACCCGAATATGGTCGACGCCAGCTTCGAAGCCCTCAAGGCCGCTGGGCTGGCGATCCCGGCGATCCGCCGTGAGAAGTACGTCAGCAGCAAGTAGTTCCTGGTGTAAAGCACCCTTGACAGGCTCTGCGGCTGGTCGTATCTTGCTGTCAAGTTACCTTGACATGCCGCCATGAGCCCCTCCGAATCGCTTCCGAACTGCCGCCGCAAGGCCCTGCTGGCCCTGGTCGCCAGCCTGGCCAGCCTGGGCCTGGCATGGGCGGGCTATTCGCAGGCCTTTCTCAGCGACCACGTGGCCGGTCTGTTCGCCGGCATGGGCGTGGGCGGGCTGCTTGCTGCCGGGGTGCTGTGGTGGAGCCCGGACATGAGCGACGCGGCGCCCAAATCGGTAATGCGCCGTTACCAGCGCGACTTTGCGCTGGCCATGGGCGGCTATGTCGCAGTCATGCTGGTCTGGAAGCGGTTGCTCAATGCGGTGGACGCGCACTGGCTGCGCGTGGCGATCGCCCTGCTGCCCGCCTTGCTGATCATGTGGCTGCTGCGCGCCTTCGTGCACTTCGTGCGCGACTCCGACGAACTGCACCGGCGCATCGAGCTGGAGTCCGGCTCGATCGCCGCGCTGCTGGTCAGCGGTGGCTACATGGCGATGGGCTTCCTGCAGAGCGCCAAGCTGATCGACGTACCGTCAAGCCTGGCGATGCTGTGCGTGTTCCCGGCCATCTGCTTTTCCTACGCCATCACCAAGGTGGTGGTGGCCAGGCGTTACCTGTGAACAACCGCCTGCGCGAATTGCGCGAGATGCGCGGCTGGTCGCAGGGCGCACTGGCCGAACAACTCGACGTGT
>JBBRZU010000099.1:0-10019 GCA_038236425.1 Lysobacterales bacterium | reverse complement strand
GCCGACACAAGGAATGCGGAAAGCACGCGCCGGCCGTTTCTGGCCAGGGTGCGGATGCGCGCCGGCAAACGCCCGGCGACAGTCGCCTGGATGGATCCATCTTTCAAATGCATTTCCGTTTCCCTTGTTGACGGAAGAAAGACCGGGCGAAACCAACCCCTTGGTTTCGCCAAGCTTGGGCAAACACCCCATGTACCCGGTACTGCCATTGCCAGCTGAACAGCGGACAGAACATACCGAGCGCGTGAAGTGTGTGTCAAGCGCCACACTTTTCGAGCCCACCAAACAGCCAGGCCGCCACAATTCGTGGACTGGATCGCCGTTCTCAGCAAGTCACGCGGAATACGGGCTGCACCGGCCATCCAAGCCCGATCAGCACGATTCAGCCCTGCCCGACCCCGCCGGACCCGGGGGTCGCAGCTCGGGGGAGGAATATCCGTCGAGGACGCGAGGGCCGCTGACCCTGCGCGTCACATCATGACCACGCGCCCGCCCCATGCCCAATCCTGACGGGCGACTCCGGGTGCTTTCTGGCGGGAATCGGCAGCAAAAAAAACCCCGGCCGAAGCCGGGGTTCAAAGGGTGTCGCAGATGTCGTTGCGGTGCTTACGGGGTGATCGTGCCCTTCAGGCTGACGCCCGAGTAGGCCGCGTAGGCTCGCACGTTGACATAGTACGTACCCGCAGTCGGCGTGTTGAAGGTGCAGGTTTCGGCATTGCCGCTCGTGTACGGGCGGCAGGTGTACGTGGCGGTGGTCGGCGCGGAGCCGAGGTTGACGTACAGGTCCGCATCACCGGTGCCTCCGGAGATCGTGAACACCACGCTGGTCTTGCCCGCGGGCACCACCAGGGTGTAGTTCGCCGAGACGCCGCCGGTCGCAACTGCCGGCAGTGTCACTGCCGTGCCGCTGCACAGTACCGTGCCGCCGCAGGCCGGCGGAGTGGTGACCGTGACCGAAGCGGACTTGCTGTTGCTCAGGCCGCCGTTGTCGGTGACAGTCTCGGACACCGTGTAGGTGCCGGCCGCCGCGTAGGTGTGGCTCGGGCTGGTGGTGGTGGAGGTGCTGCCGTCGCCGAAGTTCCAGGAATGGCCCGTGATCGTGCTGTTGCCCTGCGGGTCGGTCGAGGTATCGGTGAAGGTTGCGGTGAGGCCGCTGACGCTGCTGGTGAAGTTCGCAGTCGGGGCGGTGTTGGTCGCTCCGGTGGTGTAGCTGCCGGTCAGGCTGACGCCCGAGAAGGTCGAGTAGGCCTTCAGGTTGATGTAGTACGTTCCGGCTTGCGCAGTGGTGATGGTGCAGGTCTCGGCATTGCCCGACACATATGGACGGCAGTCATACACGGTGTCGGTCGGCGCGCTGCCGAACTTCACGTACATGTCCGCGTCACCGGTGCCACCGGACATGACGAACTTCAAGCCAGTCGCGCCTGACGGAACCACCATCGTGTACTTGACGTAGGCGCCAGTTGCCGCGCCGAGGCCGGTAACCGCAACGCCGTTGCTGAGCACGCCCCCGGTGCCGCCACCGCCGCCGCCGGCGCAGCTAACGCCGACCAGGGTGAAGGCGGCAGTCACGTCGGCCTTGGTGTAACCCAGGTCCGTGGCGGCCGTCTCGACCCCGCAGGCGCCGCTGATGTAGGTGGTGCTCGGGGTCCAGTACAGCGCATTGGCGCGGGCGAACACGCCGAACGCCTTCGGCGTGGTCCAGCCCGCCGTGGTGGCCAACTTCCAGAACGCCTTGTTGTAAACGCCGGAGCTGTAGTGCACGTCCATCGTGCTGGTGTAGTTGGCGGCGTTGTCGATCGATTTGCCATCCTGCGGCGGGTTGGCCATGTAGCGCAGCGCGCCGGTGGCCTTGAACACTTCCGGGCCGACATTGAAGTCGTTGCTACCCTTCCAGTAGAACTCGGTGGCCTCGCCGCCCATGTCGGAGAAGGCCTCGTTGATGCCGCCGGACTGGGCCGAATAGGTCAGGTTGGAATGCTGCTCGGTAAAGCCGTGCGAAACCTCGTGGCCAGCCACGTCGACACTGTCCAGCGGGTAGAACGTGCTGGCGCCGTCACCGAAGCTCATCTGGGTGCCATCCCAGAATGCGTTCTCGTAGGCGGTGCTGTAGTGCACGCGCATGATCAGCTGGAAGTTCAACGCGTTGTAGGTCGTGTACGCCGGATACATCTGGGTGATCACGCCGCCGAAGAAGTGTGCGTCGTTGATCGGGGCGTAGGCGCCATTGATGGCCTTGGTGGTATTGCGCGGGCAGGTGTAGGCCCAGGCGGTACTGCCGGTGGTCGCGCCATTGAGGTTGACCGACTTCACGCCGGCGTTGTTCATGGTGCAGGTCGTACCGGAAACGGCGACGTCGAGGTAGCCGTACTTGCCGCCCGAGCCCCACTCGTACTGGCCGGTCTTGGTGTTGCCGCCGGGACCGGTGCCTGACAGCGTTGTGGTCAGGCCATCCCACGACTGCAGCACTTTGCCGCTGCGCGCATCGAGGATGACGAACGGACGGCTCGGCGTGCCGCCGGCGACGGTGTCGGCGAAGAAGTCGACGACCCATGCCATGTGCGCGTGCTTGTCGTCACCGACGTACACCATCTGCTCGGCGTGTTCGTTCTGCACGCGGCTGCTGGACTGCTTGTTGCCCAGCGCATGGCCCTTGGCCAGCGCCAGGGCGCGGCCGCGATCCACGCCAGCGGCGGCGTTCGCCGGCAACTCGGTGCCAAGTCCGCCAACCGCCCGGCCGAACAGGTTCTTCACGTTGCCCGCCTTGTCCTCGCTGACCACCACGTGCTCGCCCCAGACCGGGACGCCGCGGAACGTCTGCTGGTAGCGGTAGTGCATCGTGCCGTCCTTGTCCTGGCTGCTGGCGAGCAACTTCAGGGCGGAGTCGGCGTCCAGGCCGAGCAACTCGGCGTGGCGTGCGGCGGCCTGGGCGGGCATGCCCGACGTGGCCGATGCCAGCTTGTACTGGCTATTGAGCAGGGAAACATTCTGGTCGTGCAGGTCGGTGCGGTTCGCTGCCTGTGCCGAGGCCATGGCGAAGGCCAGGGCCAGCGGCGACAGGGCGAGCACTTGCAGGGTACGGCGGTTGGAATGGGTCACGTGGTTAATCCCCGGGGGTCAATTGGATCGGAAGCCGCGGTTGCGGCGTGTGGTTTCCATTGCCTTGCTTCCGGGTGTTGGTACGCACTTCCCTGCGGGGCCGTGGAGCCGGCCTCTGTGTTTGGTGATACGCAGGATTCTTGCCGCTTGCCCGGACCGCGCGATGCCCATGCAGAACTCACCGCGCGCCGGGAACCTAGCGTGATCCCGATCACACAGTCACGCTGCGTTGCAACAAGACCGCCGCCGCGGTTCCAGCTGTTGAAAATGATTGACGGGTCCCGGACCGGGGAAGCGCTCAGCGCTTGACGCCGAAGCTCCGGATCGGCTTTTGCCGGCTCGCGTGTAGCGCCAGGCTCAACACCAGCAGTACCAACGCGCCGTAGTAACACACCGTCGACGTCGGCGATTGCGCAGCCAGGACGCGGGCCACGACCGACTCGGGCGGCCCCGGATCGGCAAGGACGCCGCCGCGGATCTGGCCAGCGGCAAAGGCAACAGCGGCATGCTCGATTCCAAGAAGATCAACCGATTTGCGTCCGGCATACAGATAGGTGGCGGCGAGCGGGCTGCGCAGCGAGGCCTGTTCGCGCAATTGCGTGCCGACAACCGGCGTGATGGCCAGTCCGCCCCAGGCGTACAGGTCAAAGCCCAGGAACAGGAAGAACAGCAACCACAGGAACCCGCGGAACTTCGCAGCCATCACGATCTCCTTGCCTCGCTGCGTCCGGTTGGCCGGGGCACCCGAGTTGGTTCAGAACATCCCGGTTTCGAGCCGGGCCGCTTCCGACATCATGCTCTGGTTCCATGGCGGGTCAAAGACCAGTTCGACATCGGCTTCCACCACGGTCGGCACCCGCTCCACCTTGGTCCGAACGTCTTCGACCAGGATGTCGCCCATGCCGCAGCCGGGCGCGGTCAGGGTCAGGCGGATATTGACCTTGCGGCCACCAGCTTCGAGTGGCTCCAGGTCGCAGTCATAGACCAGGCCGAGCTCAACCACGTTGATCGGGATTTCCGGATCGAAGCAGGTGCGCAGTTGCTCCCAGACCAATTGCTCCACCTCGGCATCACCTGCACCATCGGGCAGTTGCAGCGGCTCGGGCGCGGGTTTGCCGATCGCGTCGGCGTCGCCGCCGGCAATGCGGAACAGGTTGCCTTCGACGAAGACCGTGAACGATCCACCCAGCGCCTGGGTGATATAGCCGACGCTGCCGGCAGGCAAAGTGACGCTTTCGCCCTGCGGAACAAGCACGGCCTTGCAGTCGCGCTCGAACTTCACGGGCTCGCTGGTGCGGGAATACGACACAGAATTCCTATCGAAAAAGACCGAACACGGCTATTTTAGCCCCTGCACGACCACAGGATGCCGAATGCCCCCTTTCCTTTCCGGCCGCTGGCTCTGGCCCGGCATTGCCTTGCTTGTCGGCATTGCCGGCATGAGCGCTGTCTGGGTGGCTGCGTCCGTCCTGTCCGGCACATCCTGCAGTTGGCTGGGGCTGCTGGCGGCGATCGACATGGTCCTGCTGCTTCGACTCACGCACGCGCCGGAGGGCACGGGCCGCGTACTGGCCGCCGTTGGCGCGACCCTGGCCACGATCTTCGCCAGCCAGTGGCTGGTGGTTGCCACGCAACTGGGCGTCGCCCTGGGCATGCCGCCGATGGCGTCGGCAGTGCACCTGGGCCCGCACCTGGCCTGGCAGTTGGGATCGCTTGCGTTGGGCCGCGTGGACTGGGTCCTGCTCGGCGCCGCGCCTGTGTTGGCCGCGATCCTGACCCCGGGCAAGGCCGCCCCAGGCAACCTGGACCCGGGCAGCGCGGCCCCGGGCAGTGCGGTCCCGGGTGCCGGCGGCGCGCCTAGTGCCCGCCGTCCACCGACTTGAGCTCGCTGATCAACTCGCCAACCGCGGCCGCACCATCGCCGTAGAGCATGCGCGTGTTGTCGGCGTAGAACAGCGCATTTTCGACACCGGCAAAACCAGTGCCCTTGCCGCGCTTGATCACCACCGTATTCTTCGACGCCGATACATCCAGGATCGGCATGCCGTAGATCGGCGACGCAGGATCGGTCTTGGCAACCGGATTGACCACGTCATTGGCGCCGATCACCAGTGACACATCCGTGCTCGGGAATTCCGGATTGATGTCGTCCATGTCGGCGATCAGGTCGTACGGCACGCCGGCTTCGGCGAGCAACACGTTCATGTGGCCGGGCATGCGGCCGGCCACCGGATGGATCGCGAACTTCACCTTCACGCCGCGCTTGATCAGCTGTTGCGCCAACTCCCACACCTTGTGCTGTGCCTGCGCCACGGCCATGCCGTAGCCGGGCACGATCACCACGCGTTCGGCATAGGCCATCATCGCGGCGACATCGCCCGCCTCGATCGGCTTTTGCGCGCCATCGATGGCCTTTTGTTCGCCGACCGGCCCAAAGCTTCCGAACAGCACGCCGGAGATCGGCCGGTTCATTGCCTTGGCCATCAGCTGGGTCAGCATGGTGCCGGCAGCACCAACGACCATGCCCGCGATGATCAACGCCTCGATGCCGAGCACGTAGCCTTCAAACGCCACGGCAAGGCCGGTCAGCGCGTTGTACAGCGAGATCACCACCGGCATGTCGGCGCCGCCGATCGGCAGTGTCATCAGGATGCCGGTGGCGAGTGCACAGATGAAGAAACCGATGATCAGCGCCGAGGACAGGGTGAGGATCGCGCCGATGCCGAGCACGATCGCGGCCAGGAACACGATTGCGTTGAATGCCTGCTGGCCCGGGAACACATAACGCCGGTCCATGCGGCCGTCGAGCTTGGCCCACGCGATGACCGAGCCGGTCAGCGAGATCGATCCGATCAACGCACCGACGACGCCCAGTACCAGGGTCATCTGGCCCGGCCCGGCAACGGCCTGTGTGCCCGCTTCGGCCGCGCCGGTGAAGAAGGCGGCCTGCGCGGAGGCGACCCCTGCAGATTGCGCGTGGAGGTGGGCGAACTTGGACAATTCCACCGCCCCGATCGCTGCAGCCGAACCGCCGCCCATGCCGTTGTACAGGGCGACCATCTGCGGCATGTCGGTCATCGCGACGCGCTTGCCCGACCACCAGGCGGCACCCGCACCAAGCGCGATGGCAAGCGAGATCAGCGCGAGGTTGTGCATCCCGCCACCGGATTCGCCCGGGTAAAAATAGGTTGCGACCGTCGCCAGCAGCATGCCGGCACCAGCCCACTGGATGCCGCTGCGCGCGGTGACCGGTGAGGCCATGCGTTTGATGCCCAGGATGAACAGCAGCGCCGCGGCGAAGAAACTCGCCTCGACCACGCCAGCGAGCCAGCCGCCGGTCACTTGGCAGTCCCCGGCTTGCTGGACTTGAACATTTCAAGCATGCGCTCGGTCACGACATAGCCACCCGCCGCGTTGCCTGCGCCCAGGAGTACCGCCAGGAAGCCGATCGCCTTCTCGAACGGAGTGTCGGCCTGGCCGAGCACGGCCATCGCGCCAACCAGGACGATCCCGTGCACGAAATTGGAGCCGGACATCAGGGGCGTGTGCAGGATCACCGGCACCCGGCCGATGATCTCGTAGCCAGTGAAAGCCGCGAGCATGAAAATGTACAGCGCAAGAAACCCGTCCATCGGCGCAAACCTCCCCGGCATAGGCGCGGACCCATCATAACCGCAGGCCCTTGCCCGCAGGACAGCGGTCAACGGCAAGCCCGCAGCCGCGTTGTACGGATTGAACCCCTGCGCCGGAGACGGCAGGATGAATCGCATGGATTGGCGCGTGTGTCCCGCAACGTTGGCAGCAGGCCAGGATCGCGAAGGCGTCCGGGTAGGTCGCGACTGTGACCGGAGCGGTGCGCCCCGTGGGGCACGCCTTGACCGACGCCACTGAGCCGACGGACGTCGGCCAGCACGCCCCTGCCATCGAGGCGGGTCGTGAAGCCACACATCCGACGGACCTCGACGGATTTCTCGGCTCGGTGGAACGCCGGGCCTTGCGCGTGGCCGAACTGGCGCTGGGCCATCGCGAAGACGCTCTCGATGCGGTCCAGGAGGCAATGATCAAGCTGGTGCGCTATCGGCACCGCCCGGCGTCGGACTGGTCGCCGCTGTTCTGGAGCATCCTGCGCCGGCAGCTCACCGACCGGCACCGGCGCAACGCAGTCCGGCGACGGGTGATGGGCTGGCTCGGGCGGGCCGAGGAAGATCGCGAGGACCTGCTGGAGTCGCAACCGGACCCGATGGAGGATCCGGCACGACGCCATGCCGACGGCGCGGCATGGGCGGCGCTGTCGCGTGCGGTGCAGGCCTTGCCGCGGCGGCAGCGTGAATGTTTCCTGCTCCGCGAGATGCAGGGCCTGGATGTTGCCGAGACCGCGCGGGCGATGGGCTGTTCGGAAGGCTCGGTGAAGACGCACTTGTCGCGCGCGCTCGCAGCGCTGCGTATTACGCTGGAGGAGTGGAAATGAACAACGTCGAGGATCGGCAAGTCGGCGAAGCGGCGCGCTCGCGCTTCGAACACGCCGTGCAGTCCCTGCCTGCGCCGACTGCAAACCGACTGCGCCTTGCGCGTCGCGCGGCACTGTCCGGACCGCGGGCATCCGCCGGCATCGGGCGCTGGGTCCTGCCGCTGGGAGCGACGGCCGCGCTGGTACTTGCACTGGCCTGGTGGCAACAGGCGCCAGAACAGGCGAGCGCAGGCACGACAGTCGCCAGCCGCGCGGCCGCAGCGGTCCCGGGCGAAACCACGGGCATCGCCGGCATCGCTGCGCCAGTCGTGGTGGCAAGCCAGGATGACGTTGACTTGTATGCCTGGCTGGCCGACACGCCGGTCGCAGTTGACGCTTCGCGCGGTGGCTCGCTGTGAACTACCGACGCATCCAGGCCTTGGCTTGCGCGTTGCTGCTTGCGCTGTCGGTTGCGTCGCCTGCTGCCGCCGATGCGCCGCCGCCAGGCGTCCGGGTCCCCGCATGGCGGCAACTCAGCCCGGAACAGCAGCATGATCTTGCGCAGTTCGAGCAGCGCTGGGATCGCATGCCCGCCTCACGCCGGGTGCTGATCCTGGAACGCTACCAGCGCTGGAACCGGCTGCCGCCCGAGCGCCGGCAACAGCTTCGCGCGGGCGAGCGGAATTTCCAGCAGATGTCACCGGCACAGCGCGAACGCATGCGCCGCGCGTTCCGTGCGGTGCGCGAGTTGCCTCCGGAAGAACAGGCGCGGGTACGTGCAGCATGGCGGGCCATGAGCCCCGAGCAGCGCCGTGACTGGCTCGAGCGCGGCGGTCCGGGAATCGCCCCGCCCTGAGGGTCTGGTGATTCGCGTCGAACCGATCAGGCGCGCGCTTCGCCCGCGTGCGCCAGGCAGGACTTGGCCACGAGTTCGTCTTCCCAGTCGAGCGCGAAGCTGCCGTCCTTGGCCAGTGACAGGTCGACGAAGTTGAGCAGGTTGCGCGCGTACATCTCGCTGGCATGCAATGCGCCCATGCTGGCCAGGTTCAGCGGGCCCGCAACCACGACTCCGTTCGATTCCACCTGCTCGCCCGGCCGGGTCAGTTCGCAGTTGCCGCCGGTTTCCGCCGCCAGATCGACAACGACGCTACCCGGCTTCATTCCGGCCACCATCGCGGCGCTGAGGATCTTTGGCGCCGGGCGACCCGGCACTGCGGCCGTGGTGACGATGACATCCACCGACTTGAGGTGCTCGGCGAGTCGGCGCTGTTGTTCGGCGCGCTCCTCGGCATTGAGTTCACGCGCATAGCCACCCTCGCCCGCCGCCGACACGCCCAAATCGAGGAACTTGCCACCGAGTGATTCGATCTGCTCGCGCGTTTCGGGCCGCACGTCGAAGCCCTCCACCTGCGCACCGAGCCGGCGCGCTGTTGCGATGGCCTGCAAGCCGGCCACGCCGGCGCCGACAACCAGCACCTTGGACGGGCGGATGGTGCCGGCGGCAGTGGTAAGCATCGGGAAAAACCGCGGCGCCAGCTGCGCGGCGATCAGCATGGCCTTGTAGCCGGCCATGCCGGCCTGGGAGCTGAGCACATCCATGGCCTGTGCGCGCGTGGTGCGCGGCAATCGCTCGAGCGAAAACGCGGTGATGCCTGCCGCGGCCAGCGCCGGCACGCGCGCCGGATCGGCATGCGCGGCGAGCAGTCCGACCAGCAGCGCGCCACGCTTCATGCGCGCGATATCGGCCAGCGGAGGTGGTTGCACGCACAGAAGGACGTCAGCGCCGGCAAGCACCTGGCTGCGATCGGCGAACTCGGCGCCGACGTAGTCCGCGTCCGGAAAGCCGGCCGCGCGGCCAGCGCCCGGCTCGAGCAGGACGCGCGCCAGCCGGGCCAGCAGTTTCTTGCAGGTCTCGGGAGTGATCGCCGCCCGGCGCTCGCCGTCGGCTGTCTCGGTAACAAAAGCAACGGTCACCGCCATGCAGGCATCCTCCCCGATCGAATGGGAACGATGCTACCCCGTCCTGCGGCACAGGAACCACCGCCCCCGATGCGCAACGGCCGCCGGCGACGAAATTCGACCCCGCTCATCGCCAGCACCGGACGACAAGCAGCACGCAGGGATCGGCGCAGCGGATGGGCGCGAGAACTGGCGCGGGGAACTGGCGCGGTAAATTTGCGCGGGGAACTGGCAAGGGAATTCGCGCGGGAAATGGCACAGGGACGTGCCAACGAGGCGTTGCGCAGCACCGGCTCGGAAGCCGGGGGAAACCACGTTTCCCCCGAGCGACGCGAATTCGGGGCAGGAAGCCCCGTATTTCGCTGCAGCTTCACCCGTATTTCGCTACAACTACGCCACTTCGTTCTGCAAGCGGCCCATGACACGGTGCATGGCCTGGTCGAACACGTGTTCCTGCTCGCGCAGGACCAGGTTGCCAAGCTTCTTCATCGCGGCCAGTTCCTCGAGCGAGGCG
>JBBRZU010000098.1:0-10102 GCA_038236425.1 Lysobacterales bacterium | reverse complement strand
GCGACCATCGTCAATGACGACGCGATCACCGCGCCGGCCCTGAGCATCGACGACGTCAGCGTGGTCGAAGGCAACAGCGGCACCACCGTGGCCACCTTCACGGTCAGCCTGTCGCAGCAGTCCACCAGCACGGTCGGCTTCAACATCGCCACCGCGGACGGTACTGCCACTGCCGGTAGCGACTATGTCGCGCTGGCGCTCACTGGCCAGAGCATTCCGGCCGGACAGCTCAGCAAGACCTTCACGGTCACCATCGTCGGCGATACCGTCGTCGAGCCGAACGAGACCTTCACCGTCAACCTGTCCAGCCCGACTGGCGGCGCGGTGATTGCCCGCGCCCAGGGCATCGGCACCATCCTCAATGACGACGCGGCCGTGAGCCCGTCGCTGTCGGTGGCCGATGTCAGCATCGTCGAAGGCAACAGCGGCACCAGCCTGGCCACCTTCACCGTCACGCTGTCGCAGGCGACCACGGTGGCGGTCGGCTTCAATGTATTCACCTCGAACAGCACCGCCGCCGCGGGCAGCGACTACGTTGCGCTGAACCTGAGCGGACAGTCGATCCCGGCCGGCCAGACCAGCAAGAGTTTCAGCGTCACCATCAACGGCGACACCACGGTCGAGGCCAACGAGACCTTCTTCTTCAATGTCTCCGCCGTCACCAATGCGACCGTCGTCCGCGGCCAGGCCGTCGGCACGATCGTCAATGACGATGCCGTGGTGCTGCCGACGCTGTCGATCAACGACGTGACCGTGACCGAGGGCAACAGCGGCACCAGCCTGGCCACCTTCACGGTCACGCTGTCTTCGTTGTCGGCCAGCGCGGTGAGCTTCGACATCGCCACCGCGAACATCACCGCCGCCGGCGGCAGCGACTTCGTTGCGCTCGCCCTGACCGGCCAGAGCATCCCGGCCGGCCAGACCAGCAAGTCGTTCAATATCACCATCAACGGTGACACGACGGTCGAGGCGGACGAGACCTTCTCGGTCAACCTGTCCAATCCGGTCAACGCAACAATCTCCAAGGCGCAGGGCATCGGCACCATCCTCAACGATGACGCCGATCCGGTTCCGAGCCTGTCGATCAACGACGTGACCGTCACCGAGGGCAATAGCGGCACCAGCATGGCCACCTTCACGGTGAGCCTGTCGGCGCCGTCGGCCAATACGGTCAGCTTCAGCATTGCCACCGCAAACGGCACCGCAACGGCGGGCAGCGACTACGTCGCCCTGCCCCTGTCCAGCCAGAGCATGGCGCCTGGCACGACCAGCAAGAGCTTCAGTGTCACCATCATTGGCGACACCGCGGTCGAGCCCGACGAAACCTTCACCGTGAACCTGTCGAGCCCGGTCAACGCCACGATCGCGAAGTCTGCCGGCCTCGGCACCATCCTCAACGACGACAACCCGCAGTCGAACAACCCGGGCATCGCGGTCAGCGACGCGTCTGCCGCAGAAGGCAGCAACGGCAATCCGTCGATGACCTTCACGATCAGCCTGTCGGTGCCCAATAGCGTGCCGACCACGTTCACCGTCTCGACGGCGGATGGCACGGCGTTTGCCGGTTCCGACTATGTCGCCAAGACCGCAAACCTGAGCATCCCGACCGGCCAGACCAGTGCCAGCTTCACGGTCAGCCTGATGCCGGACAGCGTGGTCGAGCCGGACGAGACCTTCACGGTCAACCTCAGCAACATTGTCAGCGCGGTGATCGCCAAGGACCAGGGCCTGGGCACGATCACCAATGATGACAATGCGACCATTTCGATCGCCAACGTCTCCATGCCCGAAGGCAACAGCGGCATCTCGACGATGACCTTCCAGGTCATCCTGTCGGCGCCGATGCCGACCTCGGTCAGCTTCAATATCGCCACCGGCAATGCCAGCGGCACCACCGCAGCCACTGCCGGCGTCGATTACGTTGCGGGCGCAGCGACGGCGCTGGTCATCGATGCCGGCCGCACCCAAGCCAGCTTCGACGTGCGCATCAACGGCGACACGAGCTTCGAATCCGACGAAACCTTCAACGTGCTGGTGACCGGCATCTCCGGTGCGACCAACACCACCGCCTCGGCAATCGGCACGATCGTCAACGACGACGTCGCTGCGCTCACCATCGGCGACGTCCAGGGCGCCGGACAGATGTCGTCGCTGCTGGGCAAGGACGTGCAGGTCAGTGGCGTGGTCACGGCCGTCACCGACACGGGCTTCTTCATGCAGAGTGCTGTTGACAGCACCGATGGCAAGTCGGATACCTCTGATGGCATCTTCGTCGCCAGCACGTCGAGCGTCTCGGTCGGCGACCTGTTGAAGGTCGGCGGCAATGTCGGTGAAACCTCCGACAGTACCAATCTCGACCAGTTGACGCTGACCAGCATTGCCGCCACCTCTGTCCAGGTGCTCAGCAGCGGCAATGTCCTGCCGACACCGGTCACGCTGGACGCCAGCCGCCTCGGCGCCGGCCAGTCGATCACCGCCCTCGAGCGCTTTGAAGGCATGCGCGTCGCGCTGGCCCAGCTCTCGGTGGTTGCCCCGGTCGGTGGCACCGTTGACGAGACCACCGGCAGCGCGCGCAGCAACGGCCGTTTCTACGGCGTCGCCGCAGGCGTTGCCCGTCCCTTCCGCGAGCCCGGCCTGTCGGCGCTGGCCCGCACGAGCCGCACCAATATCAGCCCGAGCGTGTTCGATACCAATCCGGAACGCCTGATGATCGACTCGCTCGGCCAGGTTGGCGCCAAGCCGCTGTCTGCCGATACCGCTGACAAAATCCGCGGTCTGGTCGGCGTGCTGGGCTACGGAGCCGGCGCCTATCAGCTCAAGCCCGACCCGACCGCCACGATCGCCGTGACCTCGGGTGCCACGCCCAAGGCCGTGAGCGCGCGCGCCGTGGGCCAGGCAACGATCGGCAGCTTCGACCTTCGGCACCTGCTCGACGACCGTCGCAACGGCAACGAGCCGGTCATGCAGGCTGCGGCCTACGCGACCCGCCTGGCCAAGACCGCCAATGTGATCTGCGCCTACACCAAGACGCCGGACATCCTTGGCCTGGCTGGCGTGGAGAACAAGTCAGCGCTGGCGGATCTCGCCGCGGCGGTGAATTCGAAGGACGGCAACCTGTTGTTCCCGGGCAGCTGCGGCGCGAGCGCCGGCTACAAGGGCTACATGTTGCCCGGCAGTGGTACCCGCAACCTTGGCTTCCTGGTGAGCACGAGCGAAGTGCGCCCGGGCGTGGCGCGCGTCGAAGTGCTCTCGGTCAGCCAGCTCGGCGCCGGCGCAACCTTCCGCAACCGCAACGGCAGCACCGAAGCACTCAGCGAGCGTCCGGCCCTGCTGATGGTGGCGAAGATCAATGGTGCCGACGGCTCCAGCCAGACTGTTTCCGTGGTTGCCAACCACCTGGCCGCGATCGAGGGCGACCTCTCCGCTCCGGGCAGCAAGGGCTGGGCCACGCAGGGTGACTACCTGCGCGCCAAGCAGGCCGCGCAGGCTGGCTACCTCGCCGGCTGGATCCAGGTGCGCCAGTCAGCCAATCCGGCCGAGAAGCTGGTGGTGCTGGGTGACTTCAACGCCAACGAGTTCAACGATGGCCATGCCGACGTGCTCGGCCTGGTCACCGGACGGCCGACGGCCCGCAACCATGTGCTGAGCTACCTTGCCAGCCCGGTTGCCACGCCGCTGACCAACCTCACCACGAGCCTGCCCAAGGCCGAGCGTTACACCGTGACGCGCGAAGGCAATGCCCAGGCCGTGGACCACATCCTGGTCAACTCCGCACTCCTGCAGTCGAGCCCGCAGGCGCACGTGGAAGTGGCCCGGATCAACGCTGACTTCGGCGAGGACAATCTCGGCGATGCCGGCGTGCCGATGCGCGTGTCCGACCACGATCCGGTGGTGCTGTACTTCAACCTGCACTGAGCCCGATCGCCGCGAAAGTCTGCAACAGACGACTGTCTGGTCAAGCTGCACCACGCTGCACGAAAGCCCCGCGCCCCCGCGGGGCTTTCTCCATGTGGGAGCGGCTTCAGCCGCGATTGAAATCACGAATGGAATCACGAATGGAATCACGAATAGAATCGCGGCTGAAGCCGCTCCCACAGGATTAGTAGATTTCGTATTCCAGGTTGAAGCGCACCGTCAGGTCCGGTGCCGCGTTGTTGATGCCACCCAGGATCGCCGCGTCATACGCGATCTTGTTGCCGCTGGCCAGGCGCTTCACACCGAACAATGCCGGGCCGATGCTGTGCTTGTCGCCATCACCGAGATGATCCACCGCGCCCAGTCCGCCGAAGCCCTGGATGCCGAATTCGAGCGCTTCCCTGCCGCGCCACTTCACCTGCCAGGCGTAGTCGAGCTCGACGTCATTGCTCGCGCCCGCGCCGACCTGGCGCTCGAAGATCAGGTTGAGGTCGGCGATGGTCGGCCCGACTTCCTTCTCGAAAAGTGCGCCTACCTTCAGCTCGCCGGGATCCTGCGAAAAAGTGTGCTCGTATTCCAGCAACAGGCCGACGTCCACCCAGTGCTGGCCCTGCTCGGTGAGCACGAACAGGTTTTCCCACTCCAGCGCCTCGAGCTTTCCGCCCCCGCCAGGTGCCCCTGCGTATTCAAGCACCAGTTCGGTCTTCCATCTGCTGGTGAACGCATGGCCGATGTCGAGCACGGTCGCATATTGGTCGGCAGCACTTCCGTAGTCGCGGAAACCGCCGCGCCACTCGATTTCCGTTTCGCCCTTTTCGACGATCGGGCGATAGACCTTGTCAGCAGGGCCGGCGATGGCCACTGATGACGCGAACAGGCTGCAGGCCAAGGCAAGCAGGGACAGGGCGGGACGGGACGACGACATCGGAAACTCCTGAGATAGACAAAGCATTGCCGCTATCGGCACGTTGCGCCGACGGTGGACTGAATCGGGTGATGCGACGATCTGCGTGATCGACGCGCGGCCGAGGTACGGACCAGGCGCCTGCAGCTTCGTGTTTCCCCGCGCACTCAGCGGGCGATCAAGGCACCCTGCGCGGTATCCATATGGAACTCGCCGAAGAACGGGTACTTGCCGGGCTTGAGCGGTCCGAGGAAGACCGTGATCCGGCCTTTGCCGGTGACGATCTTCTCGCGATTGAGTTCATGGCTCTCGAACTCCTCCGGGGTCGCATCCTCATTGATGACGACCAGTTTGAACTTGGTGTTCGCCGGCACCACCAGTTGCGCCGGCACGAAACGATGGTCGCGCAGGGTCAGCGTGAACTCGGGCGGTGCCGCCGCGGCAATACCCGCGAACATCAGCGCCACGGAGGCGATCGAAACCAGCAAGAGCTTGCGCACGGTCACTCCAGTCGGACAATGGAAAATCGAAACGGAAAATCGAAACGGAAAATCGAAACGGAAATTCAAAACGGAAATGGATCAGGCCGTTGCACCGGGCGCCGGCGCGGCAATCGCAGCCGGGGCGCCGGGTGGCCGCGACAGGCGCATGCCGATGACCAGCAGCGCTAGCGTGGCGACGTAGAAGACCAGCTGGATGCCACTTGGCTCGGCGGTGTAGCCGACCAGGATGTGCAGAGTCTGGCCCATCCACGACGAGTCACCGAGCAGCCAGGAGGTATCCCAGAGCCGGTCGACCAGGGTCGGGACGACATCGGCCTCGACCAGCTTTCCAGCCGCGGAGCTCGCCAGGCCAGCAGCCAGCAACACCAGCAGCAGGTTGGTGGCCGAGAAGAAATGCCGCACCGGAATCTTCAACAGGCCGAAATACAGACCGAATCCGAGCACGATGCCGGCAACGACGCCCAGCAGGCCGCCAATCGCCAACGCGCCAAAGGACGAGCCGCCGGCGACCAGCCCGTAGCCGAACAGCACCACTTCCGACCCTTCGCGCAAGACAGCAATGGCCACGACGACGAGCAGTGCCGTCATCGGCCGGTTGCCGCTGGACACCTCGTTGCCGACCGCGCGCATGTGCCTGGACAAATCGCGGCTGTGCCGGGCCATCCAGACCACATGCCAGCCGATCATCACGACCGCGGCCAGCAGGACCCCGGCGTTGAACCATTCCTGACCCGTGCCACTGAGCGAGTTGGCGATCGCGCCGGCGAACGCGGCGACGACAATCGCGCCCAAAATGCCCAATCCGATGCCCGCACCGATCCAGGCGCCGCGCCGGGTCACCCCACGGGTGGCGGCCGCAACGATGCTGACGATCAGCGCCGCTTCGAGGACTTCTCTGAAAACCAGGACAAAATTGGCAAACATGGGGCACTCCTTGAATGGGAATGATAATGGTTCTTATTTAGATTGCAAGCCCTGACCCCACTGCCCGTTAAACTGCGGGCTGACCCACTCCGTGCCGGATCCATGGCCCCAGCCGACCCCCAGACCATTTCGATCGAGCGCGCCGGCGGCATTGGCTGGGTGCGGATGCAGCGTCCGGACGTGCACAACGCGTTCGACGCCCGGCTGATTGCCGAGCTCACAACCGCGCTGGCAGCCCTCGACGCAGACCCGTTCATCCGGGCGGTCGTGCTGACTGGCGCGGGCTCGACCTTTTCCGCCGGCGCCGACCTGCACTGGATGCGCGCCATGGCGTCCGCCAGCGAAGCAGAAAATCTCGACGACTCACTGCGTCTGGCGGCGCTGATGCATCGCCTCAACTTCCTGTCCAAGCCGACCATCGCGCGCGTCAACGGATCGGCCTACGGCGGCGGCGTCGGACTGGTGGCCTGCTGCGACATCGCCATCGGCGTGGACGGCGCCAAGTTCTCCTTGAGCGAGGTGAAGCTCGGCCTGGTGCCTGCGGTGATTTCCCAGTACGTAATGGCTGCGATCGGCGCGCGCCATGCACGCCGGTTGTTCCTGGGTGCAGAAGTGTTTGACGCCGCGGAGGCAATGCGGGTCGGGCTGTTGCATGCGATGGTTCCCTCAAGCGAACTCGATGCCGCGGTCAAGCGCAGCCTGCACTGGCTCAACAAGGGCGGCCCGGTGGCGCAGCGCGAAGCCAAGGCCCTGGTGCACCGTGTCTCCGGGATGGATCCGGAAGCCGCGGCCGCGCGTGATCGCGAGAACGCCGCGTTGATTGCGCGCCTGCGCGTTTCGCCGGAGGGCCAGCAAGGCATCGGCGCCTTCCTCGACAAGAACGCGCCAACCTGGGTGGGCCGCGAATGAGTACGGCAACGCCGCTGTTCGACAAATTGCTCATTGCCAATCGCGGCGAAATTGCCTGCCGGATCATTCGCACTTGCCGGCGCATGGGCATTCGCACGGTGGCCGTCTACTCGGACGCCGATGCGCGTGCGCAACACGTGCTGCAGGCCGACGAGGCCTGGCCGATCGGCGGGCCGCGGCCGCAGGACAGCTATCTGCGCGGCGACGCCATCCTCGAGGTCGCAAAGCGCACTGGTGCGCAGGCGATTCATCCTGGCTACGGCTTTCTCAGCGAAAACGCCGACTTTGCCGATGCCGTGGCCGCTGCAGGGATCGCCTTCGTCGGACCGACCGGCGAGTCCATGCGGCGCATGGGCAGCAAGGCAGGCGCGAAGGATTTGATGGCGGCGAACGGCGTACCGGTCGTTCCCGGCTACACCGGCGAGGACCAGTCACCCGGCCTGCTGCAGCGCGAAGCCGACCGGATCGGCTATCCGCTGATGATCAAGGCCGCGCATGGCGGCGGCGGCAAGGGCATGCGTATCGTCAATGCTGCCGATGAATTCGCCGCCGCACTGGAAAGCTGCCAGCGCGAGGCGCGCAACGCCTTCGGCAAGGATCGGGTGCTGCTCGAGCGCTACCTTGCGACGCCGCGGCACATCGAGTTCCAGGTGTTCGCCGATGCGGCGGGACAGACGATCCACCTTGGCGAGCGCGAGTGTTCGGCGCAGCGTCGCTACCAGAAGGTGATCGAGGAGTCGCCCTCGCCCTTCCTCGATGCCACCGGACCCGACGGCACCGGACCCGACGCGACGCGGCGTGCTGCCATGGGCGTGGCGGCGGTCGCGGCAGCGCAGGCGATCGGTTACCAGAATGCGGGTACGGTCGAGTTCATTGTCGGGCCGGCAGGCGATTTCTATTTCATGGAGATCAATACCCGCTTGCAGGTGGAACATCCCGTCACCGAAATGGTGACCGGGCTGGACCTGGTGGAGTGGCAACTGCGCGTTGCCGCCGGCGAGCCGTTGCCGCTGGGGCAGGAAAAGATTTCCTCGCGTGGCCATGCCATCGAAGTGCGGCTGTATGCCGAAGACCCCGAGCGCGGCTTCCTGCCCGGTTCGGGACGACTGGAGCGACTGGCCCTGCCCGCGCCGTCGGCAAATGTCCGCCTCGATGCCGGCGTGGTCGAAGGCAACGTGGTGACGATCTTTTACGATCCGATGATCGCCAAGCTGATCGTCTGGGACCACGACCGCGGCGCGGCCCTGGCCCGCCTGCGCGAGGCCCTGGCCGATTGCGATGTGGTCGGACCAAAGTCGAACGTCAACTTCCTCGAGCGCCTGGTGCGGCACCCGCGCGTGGTCGATGGCAGCATCGATACCGGCTTCCTCGACCGCCACCTCGACGATGTCCTGCCTGTCGCAGAACCGCCTTCCGCGCAGCGACTGGCTGCTGCGGCGACGGCCTGCCTGCTTGCAGAGGAAACGCAGACCCGCGCCAAGGCCCGTGCCTCGACCGACCCGCACTCGCCCTGGGCATTCGCCGATGGTTGGCGGCTGGGCCATGCCGGCCTGCGGCTGCTGCGCCTGGGCTGGCAGGACCAGCAGTTTTCCGTGCGTGCGCACGGCGCAGCCGGCACCTATCGCATCGCAGTAGCGGACGCGCCGGACATTCTGGTCGCCGACGCAGCCATCGCGCGCGATGGCGGTGGCGGTGCCGACGATCGGCGCTGGCTGACCGCAAAGATTGATGGCGAAGCCGTGCGCTACCGCTGCCGCATCGACGATGGTCGCGTCCTGCTCCACGATGGCGAACGTCGCCTGGTGTTGTCACGACTGCCGGCCTTCGATGCCGGCAACACGACCACCGCCGGTCGCGGTGATCGCCTGTTGGCGCCGATGCCGGGGCGCGTCGTACTGCTACGCGTCGCGGTTGGCGATATTGTCGAAGAAAGCCAGGAACTGGGCGTGATGGAGGCGATGAAGATGGAATTGAGCCTGAAGTCGCCCCGCGCCGGGACGATCGCCGAGGTGCTCGCCGGTGCCGGCGACTTCGTCGAGGCCGACGCCGTGCTGGTGCGGCTGGAATGAGCGACGCCGTCAGCATCGTCGAAGTCGGCCCGCGCGACGGCCTGCAGAATGAAAAGGCGATCATCGCGGCCGCCGACAAGATCGCCCTGATCGATCGCCTGTCGGCGACCGGGCTGGGCTGCATCGAAGCGACCAGCTTCGTCAGCCCGAAGTGGATCCCGCAACTGGCCGACGCAGCGGAAGTCTTTGCCGGCATCCATCGCCGCGCCGGCGTGCGCTATCCCGTGCTGGTGCCGAACGAGCAAGGTTACGCGCGCGCCCATGCCGCGGGTGCGCGGGATATCTCTGTTTTCAGCGCCGCGTCCGAAGCCTTCAACCGCAGGAACATCAATGCCTCGATCGACGAAAGCCTGGCGCGCTTCGCGCCGGTGATCGCGCAGGCGAAGGCCGATGGCGTGGCCGTGCGTGGTTACGTGTCCACCGTACTCGGCTGCCCCTACCAGGGCGAGGTGCCGGTGGCCGACGTGGTTCGCGTTGCCGCACGCCTGCATGCCATGGGCTGCGCGGAAATTTCCCTGGGCGACACCATCGGTGTCGGCACGCCGGCAAAGGCACGCGCGATGCTGCGCGCCGTTGCCGCCGAAGTGCCGATGCAGGCGCTGGCCGTGCACTTCCATGACACCCGCGGCCAGGCGCTGGCCAATATCCTGGCTTGCCTGGAAGAAGGCGTGCGCGTGGTGGATTCGGCCGTCGGCGGCACGGGTGGCTGTCCGTATGCGCAGGGCGCCAGCGGCAATGTGGCCAGCGAGGATGTCGTGTACATGCTCGAGGGCATGGGCATGCACACCGGTGTGGACCTTGCAGCGCTGATCGATACGGGGCGCTGGTTGGCGACATTGCTGGGTCGCGTCAATGGCAGCAAGGTCGGCCTCGCCGGC
>JBBRZU010000097.1:0-10112 GCA_038236425.1 Lysobacterales bacterium | reverse complement strand
CTACACTGGGCCCATCACCCTTTACGGCGAGCGGCGCTTGTCAGTGGCCGATGCCTCGACCACCGAGGGCAACAGCGGCAGCAAGCAGCTCAATTTCGCCGTCACCCTCTCGCGTGCGGCGACCCAGGCGGTGACCTTCGACGCCTTCACCGATCCGGGTACGGCCAGTCCTGGCATCGACTACGCCTCGAATGCCGTCATCGGTGCCAGCGTGCCAGCCGGCCAGACCACCGCCAACTTCGCGGTCACCGTGAACGGCGATACCGAAGTGGAAGGCCACGAGACGTTCACCGTCAATCTGGCCAATGTCGTCAACGCCACCCTCGGCCGCGGGCAGGCACAGGGCAGGATCATCAACGACGACCTCGCGCAGCTGAGCATCCTGGACGCCTCCGTCACCGAGGGCGACAGCGGTTTCAAGACCCTGTCCTTCGTGGTCCAGCTATCGCAGCCCATGCCCAATCCGGTCACATTCGACATCGCTACCAACAACGGCAGTGCCATGGCCGGCAGCGATTACGTGGCGCGCAACCAAACCGGTCGCTATCTCGATGCCGGCAGGAGCCGTCAGTTGTTCGAGGTGCAGCTCATCGGCGACACCGCGGCCGAACCGGACGAAACCTTCACCGTCACCATCAGCAATGTCGCCGGAGCGCTCCTGGCCGACGGCGTGGCAGTTGGAACCATCCTCAACGATGATGCGGCCGCGTTGCGGCAGTCCGCGTCAGCCGCCTTGCGCATACGGACGCGGATGTCCGGCCGGGAACCGAGGAAGTAGGGTCTGCCGCGCCAGCGCCCCGAGTTGGACCAAGGGTGGACGAAGGTCTACACGCCGATCGCCGGGCCGGCTTCGGCTATTTGCGAACGCAACAGCGACGTGCCAGGCATCGCCGGGCGCAAACGTCAGGCATGGACAGGCTGCGCCACCAGGCGCACGCCCAGCGCGGCGCAAACACGGATGACGGTGTCGAACCGCGGCGCGCTGTCGGCACGCAGTGCCTTGTACAGGGCTTCGCGGGTAATTCCGGCCAGCTTCGCAATTTCTGTCATGCCGCGCGCGCGGGCGATGTCGCCCAGCGCGGCAGCGAGAAGCGCCGCGTCGTTCGCTTCGAGAATGTCGGTCAGGTAGGACGCGATGGACGGCTCGCTGTCGAGATAGGGCGCCGCGTCGAACTCGGGCAGATTGTCTACCTTGATGCGCTTGCTCATGTTCGTTTCTCCTGTCAATCCAATGCTGTCGCGAGCGCCTTGGCGCGCTTGATGTCGCTCTTCTGGGTGCCTTTGGAGCCACCAGCAAGCAATACGATCACTTGTGTCCCTCGCTGAGTGAAGTACACCCGCCAACCTGCACCGGCATGGATGCGCAGCTCCGACACGCCTTCACCGACCGGCTCAACATCTCCCATCAACCCACGCTCCAACCGCTTGAGCCTGGCTACCACCACGCCGCACACGGTGGCATCGGTCAACTCATCGAGCCAGGCGGTGAATTGAGGAAGCGGTTTCAGCGTGAACACCGACGCAGTGTAATCGACCGATTACACTTGGTCAAGCCCAACCTGTTCGGTGCGTCCGTCCCAGGCACAAAGAAAAACCCCGCCGAAGCGGGGCCTTTCGTCTTGCCTCGAACCTCCGCCGGATTGAACGCCCAACGGGCGTTCGAATCCGGCGAGTTATCAAGCATCCGCTACGCGGATGCGCCGATAACCGTGTACTTAGAAGTCCATACCGCCCATGCCGCCCATCCCGCCGCCACCACCGCCACCGCCGCCCATCGGCTCATCCTTCTTCGGCGCCTCAGCCACCATTGCTTCGGTGGTGATCATCAGGCCGGCGATGGAGGCCGCGTTCTGCAGCGCGGTACGGGTGACCTTGGTCGGGTCCAGGATGCCCATGGCGATCATGTCGCCGTACTCGCCGGTGGCTGCGTTGTAGCCGTAACTGCCGGTGCCTTCCTTGACCTTGTTCAACACAACCGAGGGCTCTTCACCGCAGTTGGTGACGATCTCGCGCAGCGGGGACTCCATCGCACGCAGGGCGATGGTGATGCCGTGGTTCTGGTCTTCGTTGGCACCCTTCAGGCCGCTGATCGTGGCCAATGCGCGCACCAGGGCCACGCCGCCGCCCGGGACCACGCCTTCTTCGACCGCTGCGCGCGTGGCGTGCAGTGCGTCTTCGACGCGGGCCTTCTTTTCCTTCATCTCGATCTCGGTGGACGCGCCGACCTTGATCACCGCAACGCCGCCGGCCAGCTTGGCCACGCGCTCCTGCAGCTTCTCTTTGTCGTAATCGGAGGATGTTTCCTCAATTTGTGCCTTGATCTGCTTGATCCGCGACTGGATGCCATCGGCAACGCCGGCGCCGTCAATGATCGTGGTGTTTTCCTTGGAGACCTGCACCTTGCGGGCGCGGCCGAGGTCCTTGATGGTCGCCTTGTCCAGGGCCAGGCCGACTTCTTCCGAAATCACCGTGCCGCCGGTCAGGATCGCCATGTCCTCGAGCATCGCCTTGCGACGGTCGCCGAAGCCCGGTGCCTTGACGGCGCAGACCTTGACGATGCCGCGGATGGTGTTGACGACGAGGGTCGCGAGCGCTTCGCCTTCGACTTCTTCAGCCACGATCAACAGCGGCTTGCCAGCCTTGGCAACGGCTTCCAGCACCGGCAGCAGCTCGCGCACGTTGGAGATCTTCTTGTCGTGCAGCAGGATGAACGGGTCTTCGAGTTCTGCCGACATCGACTGCTGGTTGTTGATGAAGTACGGCGACAGGTAGCCGCGGTCGAACTGCATGCCCTCGACCACGTCGAGTTCATTGTCCAGGCCCGAGCCTTCTTCAACGGTGATGACGCCTTCCTTGCCGACCTTGTCCATGGCCTTGGCGATCAGCTCGCCGATGTTCTCGTCGGAGTTGGCCGAGATCGAACCGACCTGGGCGATTTCCTTCGACGTGGAGCAGGGCTTGGAGATGTTCTTGAGCTCGGCGACCGCGGCGATGACCGCCTTGTCCATGCCGCGCTTCAGATCCATCGGGTTCATGCCGGCGGCAACCGCCTTCATGCCCTCGCGGATGATGGCCTGGGCCAGCACGGTTGCGGTGGTGGTGCCGTCACCGGCGATGTCGGAGGTCTTGGAAGCAACTTCCTTGACCATCTGCGCGCCCATGTTCTCGAACTTGTCAGCGAGTTCGATTTCCTTGGCGACGGACACGCCGTCCTTGGTGATGGTCGGTGCGCCGTAGCTCTTGTCGAGCACGACGTTGCGGCCCTTCGGGCCGAGCGTTGCTTTGACAGCGTTGGCAAGGATGTTGACACCCTTGACCATGCGCGCACGCGCGTCTTCACCGAAACGAATTTCCTTGGCAGCCATGACTTATTACCTCAAATAGATTGAAAGGGATCTGGTCTGGATCGACCGGTTGTGCGAGCTCGGCAGCGGTCGGGGCGGCGGCAGCGCAACAAGCGCGCGCGCCCCGGCCCGATCAGTCGAGGATCGCGAAGATGTCGTCTTCTTTGACGACCAGGTACTCGGTGCCGTCGAGCTTCACTTCGGTGCCGGCGTACTTGCCGAACAGCACTTTGTCACCAACCTTCACGGCCGGCGCGCGGACGCTGCCGTTGTCGAGCGACTTGCCGGCGCCAACAGCGATCACTTCGCCCTTGATCGGCTTTTCTGTGGCCGAATCCGGAATGACGATGCCGCCAGCGGACATCTTTTCTTCTTCCATACGCTTGAGGACCACGCGGTCGTGCAGCGGCTTGATATTCATTTAGCGTTCCTTCGTCAGTTAGGTGATACGGAAATAGTGTTGCGAACCAATGAGTTGCAGTCCGGCCTGAACGGTTGTTAGCACTCGGGCCCGCTGAGTGCCAAATTTTACGCGCACCCCCGCGCCAAGGCCAGCATGTTGCCCCTCCTTAGTGGGGCTGCAGACAGGGGACGCAAGCCCCCCCGGGGCGCGGACTTGCGGCGAGGGTCCTGGGCGAGGGTTCGCGGTGGGGACTCGGCGCGGGCACCCAGCCCATCACGGCGCGAAGCTGAACTTCGCGGGATAATGCACGTCAGACGAGGGGCTGGTCCGCCGGGCCGGCCCCTCCTGTTCACGCCGACGGACGCCCCCGATGACCCGACTGTTCCGCCCAGGACTCACCGCCCTCCTCTTCCTGGCCGCCCTTTGGGCGCCGTGCGCCGGGGCCGTGGACGAAAACGACCTGCTACCCGTGGACGAGGCCTATGTAATGACGGCGCGCGCCACAGCGCCGGATCGGATCGAGGTCAACTGGAAAATCGCCGGCGGCTACTACCTGTACAAGCACCGGTTCTCGGCCCAGGCCGTGGGCGGACCAGCCACCGTGGGTGCGCTGCAGATCCCGCCGGGCGACAAGCACCACGACCAGTTCTTCGGCGACGTCGAGACCTACCGCAAGTCGGTCACTGCCACCCTGCCCGTGGTCGCCAATGGCGCCAGCTCGGTCCAGGTGAAACTCAAATACCAAGGTTGCGCCGACATCGGCGTGTGCTATCCGCCGCAGACCCGCACGCTCACGATCGCGCTGTCCGCAGGCGGTGGGCCCACCGCGCCTGCCGATGGTGCGTCGCTGTTGGGTGGCAGCAAGGCCCCGATGCCGGGCATGGATCCAGCGCCAGCGACCAGCGGCGGCAACGCGCTGTCTTCGCTTGCGGGCGCGCCAGGCACCGTGCTCGCAGCAGGCGATGCGCTGCCGGAAGACCAGGCGTTCAAGTTCGAAGCCATCGCCAATTCGCCGGCCGAGTTGCTGGTGCGGCTGACGCCAACGCCGAAGTACTACCTGTATCGCGACAAGACCAGCTTCCGCCTGCTCGATGGCAATGGGCTGCGCCTGGGTGTGCCGGTGCTGCCTGCGGGCAAGAACTTCCACGACGAGCACTTCGGTGACGTGGCGGTCTGGTTCGATCAGGTCGAGATTCCGGTGCCGCTGTTCCGCGATGACCGCGGCGCGCGCAGTGTGCAGGTTGAGGCCAGCTTCCAGGGCTGCCTGACCGATGGCATCTGCTATCCGCCGATGGTGCGCGTGGTAACCGTCGAATTGCCCGCAGGCGCTGGTGCAGTTGTGGGAGCGGCTTCAGCCGCGATTTCCAATTCCGCAGCAACTGCTATCGCGCCTGAAGGCGCTCCCACAGGCGCTCCCACATTGCTGGCGGCGTTGTTGTTGGCGTTGCTTGGTGGGCTGATCCTGAACCTGATGCCGTGCGTGCTGCCGGTGCTGTCGTTCAAGGCGCTCGGCCTGGCGCAGGCCAGCCGCAGCCATGCACACGCACGCGCCCACGCGCTCTGGTACACCGCCGGCGTGCTGACGACGTTTGCCGTGGTCGGCGGCATCGTGCTCGGCCTGCGCGGCGCCGGCCAGGCGCTGGGCTGGGGCTTCCAGTTGCAGCAGCCGTGGATCGTCGCCTCGCTCGCACTGCTGATGTTTGCGATCGGCCTGAGCCTGTCGGGCGTGTTCCAGTTCGGCGCCGGCCTCGCCGGTGTCGGCCAGTCGCTGACCGAAAAATCCGGCGCGAGCGGCGACTTCTTCACCGGCGTACTCGCCGTCGTCGTGGCCAGCCCGTGCACTGCGCCGTTCATGGCCGGCGCGCTCGGCTATGCCTTCACCGCGCCATTTGTGGCGGCGATCGGTGTGTTCCTGGCACTCGGCATCGGCCTGGCTCTGCCCTTCCTGCTGATCGGCTTCGTGCCTGCGTTGGCCGAGCGCCTACCGCGCCCGGGTGCGTGGATGGATACGATGAAGATGTGGCTCGCGTATCCGATGTATCTCACCGCCGTCTGGTTGCTGTGGGTGTTCGGCAAGCAGCGCGGCATGGATGCGGTGGCGTTGCTACTGATCGCCGGCGTGGTGCTGGCACTGGCGCTGTGGTGGCATGAGCGCCAGCGCTATGTGGAAGGCGCCGCGCGCAAGGCGCTGGCCTGGGTGCTGTTGGCGGTGGCGCTCGGTGTCGGCTTCGTTGCTGTGCACGCTCCGTCCACGGCTGCGGGCGTGGTGATCGCCGAGGGCAAGGTGCCGTTTTCGCGGGACACGCTCGCTTCGCTGCGCGCCGCGCACACGCCGGTGTTCATCGACATGACCGCCGACTGGTGCATCACCTGCAAGGTCAACGAGAAGGCGGTGCTCGACACCAAAGAATTCCAGGCCCTGCTGGCGAAGACCAACACCACCTATATGGTCGGCGACTGGACCAACCAGGACCCGGCGATCAGCGCCTTCCTCGACGAATACCACTCACCGGGCGTGCCCTTGTATGTGGTGTATCCGGCCGATGGCGGACCGGGCAAGCGGCTGCCGCAGGTGCTGACCATGGCCACGATGCGTGAGGCACTCGAGGCCGCGGCGGCGCACTGATGCGCACGCGCACGCTGCTGCTGACGCTCGCAGCGGCCTTGTTGGCCGGTATCCTGGGTGTCGTCGCAAGCGTTGCGGTGCTCGGCCCCGGGCCGTTGCTCCGCTCGCGTCTTGGCACGGTGCTGGTAGGGCTGATGGACCAGCGTCGGCGCGGCGAACTGGCGCTGGGCACGCCGCTACCGTCGATGATCCTGCCCGATGCGAGTGGCGTTCCCCACGCGCTGCCCCACGCCGGCCGGGCCACGCTGGTCAACTACTGGGCGACCTGGTGTGGTCCCTGCCGCGAAGAAATGCCGCTGCTGGATCGGTTCGCCAGCGCGCAGTCGGGCCCCGCCGCGGTTGACGTGGTCGGCATTGCCCTGGATGACGTCGCGCCGGTTCGCGCCTACCTTGCCGAACTGCCGGTTCACTTCACCATCCTGATCGAGGCGCCGGCGGAGAACGACAGCTCCACCCGCGCCGGCAACCAGACCGGCATCCTGCCGTTCAGCGTGCTGGTGGATGCCCGGGGCCGCATCGTGGCCCGGCGCTACGGTGCATTCCAGGATGCCGCGGACCTGCGCGACTGGGCTGAGAAAGCCAAATAACGAGTAATTAGCAATCAAACGGCGGCGATCTACGGCGATCGTGCCCACATCATCTGGACAGCCCGTCCCGCTTCGGGTAACACTCTGCGTCCGCTCGAGGGAGGCAACGTGGCCAAGATCCTTGTCCTGCATGGACCCAATCTCAATCTGCTTGGCGCCCGCGAGCCCAAGATCTATGGCCGCACCACGCTTGCCGAGATCGACGCGCGGCTGGAAGTCCGCGCCAAGGACTGCGGCCATCAGATCGAATGTCTGCAATCCAATGCCGAGCATGTCCTGGTCGAACGCGTGCAGGCCACCCTTGGCGATGGCACCGACTACCTGCTGCTGAATCCGGCCGCCTTCACCCACACCTCGGTCGCGCTGCGCGATGCGATCGCGGCCAGCGGCGTGACCTTCACCGAAATCCACCTGTCCAATCCCCATGCCCGCGAGCCGTTCCGGCACCGGTCCTATTTCAGCGACCTGGCCCGCGCGGTGATCTGTGGCTGCGGCGCCGATTCCTACAGCTTTGCCCTCGAACAGGCGATCCGTTACCTGGCTGACCACGGCAAGACGTCGCGTACGCGCACTGCTGCGTCCACTTCCCACACTTAAATCCACGAGGCATCCATGGACCTTCGCAAGATCAAGGCACTGATCGACCTGCTCGACAAGTCGAACCTGGCCGAACTGGAAATCAAGGAAGGCGAAGAGTCCGTGCGCCTGGCCCGACATTCCGCCCACGCACCGCAGATGATGATGGCGCCGATGCAGCAGCAGGCCGCGCCCACCGACCATGCGCCGCGGTCCACCGCGCAGGCAATGCCGGCGGTGTCTGCGACTGCGACGGAGGCCCAGGTCGGCAAGAACGGCAAGGACGTGCCCGATGGCCACATGGTCCGCTCGCCGATGGTCGGCACTTATTACGCATCGCCGAATCCGGATTCGCAGCCGTTCGTGAAGATCGGCCAGTCCGTGAAGGCTGGCGACACGCTGGGCATCATCGAGGCGATGAAGATGTTCAATCCGATCGAGGCAGATGTCTCGGGCACCGTGCGCGCGATCCTGGTCAGTACCGGCCATGCGATCGAGTTCGACGAGCCCATGTTCGTGATCGGTTGAAGGCCCCGCCATGCTGAAGAAAGTCGTCATTGCCAACCGCGGGGAGATTGCGCTGCGCATCCTGCGCGCCTGCCACACGCTCGGCATCAAGACCGTTGCGGTGCACTCCACCGTTGATCGCAACCTCAAGCACGTGGCGATGGCCGACGAGTCGGTGTGCATCGGGCCGGCGCCGTCGAGCGAGAGCTACCTCAATATCCCGGCGATCATCGCCGCGGCCGAAGTCACCAACGCCGACGCGATCCACCCCGGCTACGGATTCCTGTCCGAAAACGCCGACTTCGCCGAGCGGGTCGAGTCCTCGGGATTCAGTTTCATCGGCCCGACCGCAGATGTGATCCGGATGATGGGCGACAAGGTCGAGGCGATCCGGGCGATGAAGGAGGCCGGCGTACCTTGCGTGCCCGGCTCCGGCGGCCCGGTCGGTGACAACGTCGAGGAATGCATCCGCCTGGGCAATCAGATCGGCTACCCGGTGATCATCAAGGCCGCCGGCGGCGGCGGCGGGCGCGGCATGCGCGTGGTGCGCGAGGAATCGGCGCTGATGTCGTCCATCGCCACGACTCAGGCCGAAGCCAAGGCCGCGTTCGGCAACGACATGGTCTACATGGAAAAATTCCTGGAGAACCCGCGCCACGTGGAGATCCAGGTGCTGTCCGACGGCCAGGGCAACGCCATCCACCTCGGTGAGCGCGACTGCTCCATGCAGCGCCGGCACCAGAAAGTGGTCGAGGAAGCACCCGCACCCGGCATCACCGAGGAACAGCGGGCGCGGATCGGCAAGATCTGTACCGACGCCTGCGTGCGCATCGGTTATCGCGGCGCCGGCACCTTCGAGTTCCTGTACCAGGACGGCGAGTTCTACTTCATCGAGATGAACACCCGTATCCAGGTCGAGCACCCGGTCACCGAGATGGTCACCGGCGTGGACCTGGTGCGCGAGCAGCTGATGATCGCGTCCGGTGAAAAGCTCAAGCTGCGCCAGGAAGACATCGTCATCCGCGGCCACGCGATCGAATGCCGCATCAACGCCGAGGACCCGGAGTCCTTCTTGCCCAGCCCCGGCCTGATCAAGCACTTCCACGCGCCGGGCGGCCCGGGCGTGCGGGTGGATTCGCATGTGTACGAAGGCTACAAAGTACCGCCGAATTACGACTCGATGATCGGCAAGCTGATCGTGCACGGCAACACGCGCGCGCAGGCGATTTCGCGGATGAAGGTGGCGCTGTCGGAGATGATCGTCGATGGCATCAAGACCAATGTCCCGCTGCAGCAGCGGATCATGGCCGACATCGGCTTCCAGCAGGGCGGCGCCAACATCCACTACCTCGAAAAACGCCTCGCCGAACGCAAGGAAAAAGTCATCGGCCTCGCCTGATGTGGGAGCGGCTTCAGCCGCGATGCGTGAGCGGCTGACCAGACATTCGTCTGTTAAAAACCAGCCGCGATAACAAACCAAAGGAAGCACCATGGACAACAAGGATCGTCCACCCCACTTCACCATGATCCGCGGCTTCCACCTCGCGGACTGGTTCACCATCGGCAACGCCTTCTGCGGCATGGGCGCAGTGCTCGCGTTGATGGCCTACCTGAGTGGCGAGCTGCCGCTTGGCCTGTACATCGCCGCGGCCCTGGTGCCGGCGGCCTTTGTCTTCGACGTGTTCGACGGCCGCATCGCCCGCTGGCGCCAGACCCAGAGCGCACTCGGGCGCGAACTCGACTCGCTCGCCGATGCGATCAGTTTCGGCGTCGCTCCTGCGGCGCTGGGCTTCGCCATTGGCCTGAATGGTGTCTGGGATTGCCTGGTGCTGGTGTATTTCGTGGCCTGCGGCGTCAGCCGGCTGGCGCGCTACAACATCACCGCCGAAGCGCTGGCTGCGGATGCCTCGGGCAAGGTGAAGTATTTCGAGGGCGCGCCGATCCCATCGAGCGTGGTTATCGTCGGTGCCCTGGCGCTGGCCGCCTGGCAGGGCCGCACCGACGGCGCGATCTGGTTCGGTGTCCTGCAGTTCGCCGGATGGCAGTTCCATCCGCTGGTGCTGGTGTAT
>JBBRZU010000096.1:0-10163 GCA_038236425.1 Lysobacterales bacterium | reverse complement strand
GCGTCGAGCCCACTGACCTGTACGGCGCCCTGGCAGCCTGCCTCGCTGCCGACACGGTCGAGTTGAAACTGGCGCGCGTTGCGTCGTTGGCGCGCAGGTTTTCCGATGGCGGCGCCGGTGCAAATCCAGACCTCGTCGCCCCTGCCATCTGCACGCCGGGGCGGCCGCCCACGCCGCGCATGGTGTTGCCACGTGACGTAGCGCAGCGCGGCCTGGGTAGCGAAGCCGGGCGCGCGGCCCTGCTGCATGCGGTTGCGCATATCGAATTCAATGCGATCGATCTCGCCCTGGATGCCGCCTACCGCTTCCGCGACCTGCCTGATGCCTATCGCGCCGACTGGATTTCCGTTGCAGCGGACGAGGCGCGGCATTTTTCGCTGCTTGCCGCGCGCATGGCCGACATGGGCATGGCCTATGGCGATCTGCCGGCGCACAACGGCCTGTGGGAAATGGCCGAAAAGACCGCGCATTCGTGCACCGCGCGCATGGCGCTGGTACCGCGGGTGCTTGAGGCGCGCGGGCTTGACGTCACGCCGGGAATGATCGCCCGCCTGCGTGGCGTAGGCGACACAGCCTCCGTTCACGTGCTGGCGACCATCCTCGAGGAAGAGGTGCGGCACGTGGCGATCGGCAGTCACTGGTTTGCCTGGTGCTGCGCCCGCGACGGTCTTGATCCGGATGCGACGTTTCTGGAACTCGCGCGGGCCGAGGCACGCGGTGCCATCCGAGGCCCATTCAACTTGCCGGCACGGGCCGCAGCCGGATTCGCGCCGGCAGAAATGCAGGCTTTGATTGCGTGGGCGGACACGGAGGTTCGACGATGAAACAGGTGCCGACGGCGATGGATGTACGGACAAGGCGCGGACCGCCCGTCATGCGCACGATGGTGACCGCGATCGGACTGTCGTTGGCGCTTTCGGCATGCCAGGGGCAGAACGACGATTCCGGGGCATTGACTCCGGCACAGAGCGCCGAGGCGAAGTCCATGCTGCACGACTACGCATCCGCGCGTGACGGTGGCAACTGGACGGTCGCCGAAGCGCTTGCCGAGAACTTGCGCAAGCGCTATCCCGACAGCGATGAGACGGCGCGTGTCGCGCAGACACTGGTCGAAGTGCACGAACAAGCCGCCGCGCAGCGCGAGGCATTGCGGCTTGAACAACTTTGGACCTACCAGGCGGTTGCGGTCGGAAAGGGCGTACAGCGCACGGCCTCCATTGAAAGCCGGACCGCGCAGGTCGGGGAGGCTGAACTTCCACCTCCGGCCGACGCCCAGTTGATCCTTCGCGATCATCCGGACTGGGGCCGCAGCGCCTACCTGCTGCTCGCAGAGCAGAAATTTGATTGCGGCAAGCCATGCATGCTGACACTGCGATTCGACGACGGCGCTGGCTCGACCTGGACCGGCAAGCAGGCTGACTCGGGCAAGGGACCTGCGCTGTTCATCGTCGACGATGGCAAGTTCATCGCCGCACTGTCCAAGGCAAAGATGTTGCGCGTCGGGTTGCCGGCGGGCAGCGGGCGGATATCCAGTCTCGGCTTCGATGTCGGCGGCTACCACGCGGAGCGGTTTGCTTCGTCGCTGCCCTGAGCAACAACACCTGGTTCAGAGCGCGGACAGGGCCAGCCCGTCGGCGCCAACGCGCAGCACCGAACCCTGGTCATACCAGTCGCCAAGCACGATGCGTTGGGCCGGCATGCCGCCGACCTGCAGGTCGTGTACGGCCGGTCGATGCGTGTGCCCGTGGATCAGTCGCTGCACGCCATGGCGAATCATTGTTGCCTCGACTGCATCGGCATTGGCATCGGTGATCGCCTCGAGCATGCCGCCGTCGCGCAATGCGCCCTGGCGTTGCTGGCTGGCATCGCGTGCCTGATTGGCGTAGGCGTGCCGCTCCGCCAGCGGTCGCGCCAGGAATGCCGACTGCCACGCCGGGTCGCGCACCTGGGCGCGGAATTCCAGGTACGCAAGGTCGTCGGTGCAAAGCAGGTCGCCATGCATCAGCAGCGTGGGCTCGCCGGCGATGCGGACCACGCAGGGATCCGGCAGCAGGCGCGCGCCGGTATCGTCGGCAAAGCGTGTACCAATCAGGAAGTCGCGATTGCCGCGCGCCAGCCAGACCGGGACGCCGCTGGCCACCAGCGCCGCGATGCCCTCGCGCACCTGCGTGGCAAGCGGACTGGCCTCGTCATCGCCTACCCAGGCCTCGAACAGGTCGCCCAGGATATAGAGCACTTCGGCCTCGCGCGCTTCGCCGCGAAGGAAGTCGAGGAACAACTGCGTGGCTTCGGGGCGCGACGCGTCCAGGTGCAGGTCGGAAACGAACAGGGCCGTCACTTTGCGTCAACCACCATGGCGCGCTCGACCACGACGGGCGCCAGCGGCACGTCGGCAGCGAATGGGCCGCGCTTGCCGGTCGCCACGGTGCGGATCTTGTCGATCACGTCCATGCCCTCGACGACGCGGCCGAATACGCAGTATCCGGTCATCGCCGGCGGTTGCTCGCCGCGGTAGTCGAGTTGCCGGTTATCTACCGTATTGATGAAGAACTGCGAGCGCGCCGAATCTTTTTCGCCGCGCTTGCGCGCCGCACTGATGGTGCCGCGCAGGTTGGACAGTCCGTTGTTTGCCTCATTCTGGATTGGCGCGCGCTCCGGCTTGGCCTGCAGGTCAACGGTGTAATCACCACCCTGCAGCAGGAAGTCCGAGACCACCCGGTGGAAAATCGTGCCGTTGTAATGACCGTCGCGGACATAGCCGAGGAAGTTTGCGACCGTGGCCGGCGACTTTTCCGGGTACAGCTCGATCACGATGCGCCCCTGGTTGGTCTCGAGGGCGACGCGTGGGCCGGCTGCAGGAAGGGCCACTGGCGTGCCGATGTCCGTGCCTAGTGTGCTGCGGGCGTGTGCGGGCGCGAGGAGCAGGCCTGCGAGGATGAGCAGGGCGATGCGGGCGAAAGCGTTCATGGGAGGCATTTTACCTTGACTGCAACAGATGACGGCGAATGCAGCGAATCCCGGTCAGCAGGGGTATGGTGTGCCAGTCATGGGAAGGAGTGGGTCATGAAGCCAGCAATCCTCTTTGCCGCTTGCATCGCGGCCTCTCTCGCCAGCTTCGGAGCCGTCGCGTCCGAATTGCCGCGTACCTCCCGGCCCGCTGACGCGCGCGTGTACTTCATCAGCCCCAAGCCCGGCGCCGTGGTGCATGGCAAGGTGCTGGTGCAGTTTGGTCTCAGCGGCATGGGGATTGCGCCCGCCGGTACCACCGGCACCTCCGCCGAAGGCACCGGGCACCACCACCTGTTCATTGATTCGCCCCCGCCAGTGGCTGACCAGTCGCTGCCGAAGGACGATCACCACCTGCATTTCGGCAAGGGCCAGACCGAGACAAGCATCGACCTGCCGCCCGGCAAACACACCCTGCAGTTGGTGCTCGGCGACGCGAACCACATTCCGCACGACCCGCCGCTGCTGTCTGATCGGATCCAGATCACGGTTAAATAGCCGCTGTCGGGCAGGGCGCAATGGGCCGGCTGCGCTAAAATGCGCGGCTATGCCCCACCGAGCACGCCCATGACCTGTCGCACGCGTTTCGCCCCGAGCCCGACCGGCTTCCTGCATATCGGCGGTGCGCGAACGGCGCTCTACTGCTACCTCGAAGCGCGCCAGCGCGGTGGCAAGTTCATCCTGCGGGTCGAGGACACCGACCGCGAGCGCTCCACCGACGAGAACGTCAAGGCGATCCTCGACGCGATGGACTGGCTGGGCCTGGAGTACGACGAAGGCCCGATCTACCAGACCCACCGGCTGGCCCGCTATCGGGAAGTGGCCGAGAAGATGCTCGCCGACGGATTGGCCTACTACGCCTACGAAACCCGCGAAGAGCTCGAGGCGATGCGCGAGCTCGCGCTCGCCGCCAAGGAAAAACCGCGCTACAACGGCCACTATCGCGAGTTGAACGCCCCGTTCCGCGACAACCCGAACCGGGTCATCCGTTTCAAGAATCCACTCGACGGCACGGTGGTGTTCGAGGATGCGATCAAGGGCCGGATCGAGTGGAGCAACACCGAGCTCGACGACCTGGTGATCTTCCGCTCGGACGGCTACCCGACTTACAACTTCGCGGTGGTGGTGGACGACCTGGACATGGCCATCACCGATGTGATCCGCGGCGATGACCACGTCAACAACACGCCGCGCCAGATCAATGTCTACCGCGCCCTCGGCGCCGCCGAGCCGCGCTTTGCGCACATGCCGATGATCCTGGGCCCCGATGGCGCCAAGCTGAGCAAGCGCCACGGTGCGGTGAGCGTGATGCAATATCGCGATGACGGTTTCCTGCCGCACGCGCTGCTGAACTACCTGGTGCGCCTGGGCTGGTCGCACGGCGACCAGGAGATATTCAGCCGGGACGAGATGACCGCGCTGTTCCGGATCGAGGACGTCAACCATTCGGCATCGCGTTTCGACATCGAGAAACTGAGCTGGCTCAACCAGCACTACATGAAGACCGATGATCCCGACGCGGTCGGCAAGCACTTGGTCTGGCACCTGGAACAAGCGGGTTATGACCTCGCCAGCGGTCCGTCGCCCGGCGACCTGGTGCGCGCACTGCGCGATCGCGTGCAGACCCTGAAGGACCTCGCTGCGCGCGCCGCCGTCTGGTTCCTGCCCTTGACCGAGTACGATGCGGCGGCCGTCGCCAAGCACCTCGTGCCCGCGGCCAGCATCCCGTTGCACTTCGTGCGCGAACAACTGGCCGGCTTGCCGGAATGGAGCGTCGAGGCCGTGCAATCGGCGTTGGCGGCGACTGGCGAAGCGCTCGGCGTGGGCCTGGGCAAGATTGCCCAGCCACTGCGCGTCGCGATCACCGGCACCCAGATGTCGCCTTCGATCGAGCACACCGTGTTCCTTGCCGGGCGGGCGCAGGCGCTGGCGCGGATCGATGCGGCGCTGGCAAAAATCCCCGCCGACGCTTGAATGCGTGGGTCGCTGCGCCCACCCTAGACCCATGCCCAAGACCACATCGAAGCTGCAAACACATCGCCGTGGAGCGCACTCCCACCGCAATGCGGACCAGACGGCCGACCCGTGCAGCGACCCCGCGCACCACGTGCACGATGCCACCGCCTATGTGCACGCTGTCGAACAGGCCTGTGTGGCGCGCCAGCTTCGGCTGACGCCATTGCGCGCACGGGTGTTGTCGCTGGTTGCCGCCGCCGGCAAACCGACCAAGGCGTACGACCTGCTCGAGAAGCTGAAGTCGGGCACCGGCAAGGCCGCGCCACCCAGTGTCTACCGCGCGCTCGACTTCCTGCTCGCGCAGGGCTTCATCCATCGCCTCGAATCGATCAACGCCTTCATCAGTTGCCATCACCCGCAGGTGCGGCATTCGGTGCCGTTCCTGATCTGCGACAACTGCCAGAACGCGATCGAACTGGAAGATGAACGTATCGCCGGGCTGCTCGACAGCCAGGCCCGTGCGGTTGGCTTCCAGCCGCGGGCCCAGAGCCTCGAGGTCCACGGACTGTGCCGGGAGTGTGCCGCCGGCTGAACAGCTGGCATGTTGGCTGGGCGGATCGGCCTCCCATTGTCGAATGGAATGTTATATTATTCCAATATGGCCTATTCCCCTTCCCGTTGGACTCCCGCAAGCCTGGTGGACAGGTTTGGCAGCGTCGGCGCGATGCTGTGCGCGGTGCATTGCGCGCTGCTGCCGCTCGCCCTGGCGCTGCTTCCGGTGCTTGGGCTCGGCTTCCTGGCTTCCGATGGCTTTGAGCGGGGCTTCGTGCTGTTTGCCTCGGCGCTGGCGACGGCCAGCCTGATCCACGGCTACCGCAGTCATCGCGCATATCACGCGTTTGCGGTGCTGGTGCCGGGGTTGTGCGCGTTGTGGGCGGGCATCCTGATCCCCGCGCTGCACGAATCGCGGCTCGCGCATGCCGTGGCGATGAGCATCGGCGGCACCCTGGTGGCTGCCGCGCACCTGGTGAACCTGCGCCTGAGCCAGGGCCATTGCCATGAACAGGCGTGCGCGCACGCGCACTGAAAGCTTGGTCGCAGTGCCCGCGGGTGCTAGGCTGTGCGCCTTTCCGATTCCACTAGGGTGCAACCACGATGGGCAAGGGCGACCGCAAGACGGCCAAGGGCAAGCGCAACATTTCCAGCTACGGGAATGCCCGTTCCAGCACCACCAAGGCGCCGGTCGGCAAGGCTGCCGTCGCTGCCAAGCCCAAGGCCGCCGCGCCGGCGCGCAAGGCCGCGGTGAAGAAGGCTGCTGCGAAGTAATCGTCGCCGACTGCTGTCAGATCGAACCCCGCTCCGGCGGGGTTCGTCGTTTCCGGGGGTCGCTCGCCGCGTTCCTCGCTCGCCACGTTCCTCGCTCGCCACGCGGTTCGCGCGCAATGGCCCTCGCGCGCTGGCGTCAGGCGCGATCGACCAGCAGGTGACCGCCGGCGACCAGCCGGCGCAAGGGCGAGCCGCCCAGCCAATACACCAGCTCGCTGGGATGGCCGAGCGACCATTGCGCGATGTCCGCACGCAGCCCAGGCTGGAGTCGGCCACGATCAGCCAGGCCCAGCGCTGCGGCCGCGTGCACGGTCGCGCCACGCAGGGCTTCTTCGGGCGTCAGGCGGAAATGCGTGCAGGCCAGCGACATCGCCAGGCGCAGTGATTGCAGCGGTGATGTGCCGGGATTGAGGTCCGTGGCCACCGCCATCGGTACGCCGTGTGCCCGCAGCAGGTCCAGTGGCGGCAGCTGCGTCTCGCGCAGGACATGGAAGGCGCCGGGCAGCAGGACCGCCACGCTGCCCGCGGCGGCCATCGCTTGCACCGATGCTTCGTTGCTGTATTCGAGATGGTCCGCGGACAGGCCAGAAAACTCCGCGGCAAGCGCGGCGCCATCGAGGTCGCTGAGCTGGTCGGCGTGCAGCTTTACCGGAAGCCCGAGCGCAGCTGCCGCTTCGAACATGCGTCGTACCTGCGCCGGACTGAAACCGACGCCCTCGCAGAACGCGTCCACGGCATCAACCAGGCCTTCGCCGTGCAGGACCCGCAACCAGTCGCAGGCTGCGTTGATGTAGTCATCCGCGCGGCCCTCGAATTCGGGTGGCAATGCATGCGCGCCCAGGAAGGTGCAGCGGACCGCCACGCCGAGTTCCTCGCCGAGCTGGCGCGCCACGCGGAGCATGCGTCGTTCCGTATCCAGGTCGAGTCCATAACCGGACTTCACCTCGATCGTCGCCACCCCGTCATCGCGCAGCGCCAGTGCGCGCGGACGTGACTGCGCCAACAGTTCGGTTTCGCTGGCTGCGCGGGTCGCGCGCATGGTGGACGCGATGCCGCCGCCGTCGCGGGCGATCTGCTCGTAGCTGGCGCCCTCGGCGCGACGCTCGGCTTCCTGCGCGCGATTGCCGGCGAACACCAGGTGCGTATGGCAATCCACCAGCGCTGGGGTCACGCAATCCCCGTTCGCCGACAGCACGCGCTGCGCTGAATCCAGCCGCACCGGATCCAGGCCGGCCCGTGGACCGGCGTAGGCGATGCGGCCGTAGGCCCAGGCGACCGCCCCGTCTTCGATCAGCCCATAGCCCGCGTCGCCAGACAGCGTCACCAGGCGCGCGTCGAGCAGGACGCCGTCCCAGTCGCCGGTATCGGCGTAGAGCGCATCGTTCGAACCTGCGGTGACTTGCGTACCCATGGCCTGATTATGCGGCAAGTCGCCGCGCACGCCCGGACCGGGCCGCTTAGAATCGCGGCATGACCCGATTCGAGCTGCCCGGCGTTCCGAACATCCACTCGCATGCGTTCCAGCGCGCCATGGCCGGACTCGCGGAGCGGCAGGGCGACCCGCGCGACAGCTTCTGGACCTGGCGCGAACTGATGTATCGCTTCGCCGGGCGAATCACACCCGAGTCGCTGCATGACATCGCCGCCCAGCTTTATGTCGAGATGCTGGAAGCGGGCTACACCTCGGTGTGCGAATTCCACTACCTGCACCACCAGGCTGACGGGACGCCGTACGCCGATCCGTCGGCGATGTCGCAGGCACTGATCGCCGCGGTGCGGGAAACCGGCATCCGGATGACCCTGTTGCCGGTGCTGTACATGCAGGGCGGCTTCGATGGTCGCGCATTGTCGGCGCGCCAGCAGCGCTTCGGGCATGGACTGGATGACTTCGTGTCGCTGGTGCAGGCCTTGCGCGCGCACGAGGACGCCAACCTGCGCGTCGGCGTCGCGATCCACAGCTTGCGTGCTGTCGGTCCTGAAGCCATGCGCGAATTGCTGGCGTCGGCGGTCGCCGACGGCCCGGTGCATATCCATATCGCCGAACAGGTGACTGAGGTCGATGAATGCGTGGCCAGCCGTGGCGCCCGGCCGGTGCAGTGGCTGCTCGACAATGCCCAGGTCGATGCGCGCTGGACCCTCGTGCATGCCACGCATCTGGAGCCAATGGAGTGCGATGGCATCGCGCGCAGCAATGCGGTGGTCGCGATTTGCCCGACAACCGAAGCAAACCTTGGCGATGGACTGTTCCCCTTGCGGCGCTTCCTCGATGCGGGCGGACGCTTCGGCATCGGCTCGGATTCCAATGTGTCGGTGTCGCCAGTGGAAGAATTGCGCTGGCTTGAATATGGGCAGCGATTGGCAATGGGCGAGCGCAATATCGCCGCGCGCCCGGGTCGTCCCAGCGTCGGTGAGGCGCTGGTGCTTGGCGCGGTCGCGGGTGGTCGTCAGTCAAGCGGCATGCCGGGCCAGGAAGTCGACAGCGTGCTGCTGGATCCGCAGGCCATGTCACTGGCCGGCGCGGCCGCGGCCGATTTGCACGATCGCTTTGTATTTGCCGGAAACCGGAACTTGGTCAGCGAGGTGCGCGTCGGCGGCAAGACTGTCGTGCGCGATGGTCGCCATCCCGGCGGCGCGGCGATCGCTGCACGCTATCAGCACACCCTGCGCGCGCTGCTGGCCGACGGTTAGGCCGTATCCGGCGACGACAACGGCAACAGCGACGGCGACGGCGACTCAGCAACTTCCGCGCAGCGACAACTCGCGCGCAGCGGCCACGATGTCGCTGAGCAGGCCTGCGGCGGTGATGTCCGGACCAGCACCAGGGCCGCCCAGCACCAGCGGCGCACGATCCTGCAGTGATGTGCGCACGCACACCAGGTTTTGTCCGGCCGGCAGGTTGGCGAACGGGGAGTTGGCTGGAACGCGGCGCGTCGCCACCCGCGCTCCATCGAGGCCGGCTTGCGCGAGCACGACCCAGCGCTCGCCCGATTCCCGTGCCGATGCAATCCGCTCACGCCAGCGCTGGTCTTCGGCGCGCACGGCGGCATCGAAGCCCAGTCGCTCGACGGCATCGACGTCAACCAGTGGCTCGACCTCGAGGTCTTCCGGTTCCAGTACAAAACCGCATTCGCGCGCCAGCACCAGCAACTTGCGCGACAGGTCAACGGCGCACAGGTCTTCCATCGGGTCAGGCTCGGTGAAGCCGAGTGCGCGTGCTTCCGCAACCGCCTCGGAAAACGCGCAGCCCTCATGCACCCGGTGCAGGATATGGCTGAGCGAACCCGACAGCAGTCCCTCGATGCCGAGCACGCGTTCGCCGCGCAGGCGCAGGTCACGGAGCGGTCCGAGCAGGGGAATCGCCGCACCGACCGTGGTCTCGTAGCGATACGGCGCGCCGTATTCCCGCGCAATGCGCTGCAGGCGCTGCCACGACGCGTAGTCGCGCGCATTGGCGCGCTTATTGGCGCAGACCAGGCCGACCCCGGAGGCGAGCAGCCTGGGATAGCCATCGGCGACCTCATCGCTGGCGGTGCAGTCGACGAACACGGTCGCCACCGCACCAGAGCCGCAGAGATGTTCGAGAAGGGCTTCGACCTCGCCCGGCGCGCGCGTGCGGAATTGCGTGTGCGCCGGTGCCGGCAGGCCGGCCAGGCTGAAGGCCAGGCCATGGCGGTCGTAACCGGCGAGCAGGCAGAGGTCCACGCCTGCCAGTTCGCGCAGTCCGGCCTGTCGCTCCGACAGCAGCCTGCACAGCGACGACCCGACCTGGCCGCGGGCGCCTGCAATGACCAGGTCGACCCGGGGCTGGCTGTGCTGCGTGCGCGAAACAACCCGGGAATGGCCGGCCGACCCGACCGCCGCGAGATGGGCGGCCG
>JBBRZU010000095.1:0-10364 GCA_038236425.1 Lysobacterales bacterium | reverse complement strand
TCGCGGGTCCGGCACCGGAACGACGCCTGTGTTCGGCTCGATGGTGCAGAAGGGAAAATTGGCCGCGGCAATGCCTGCCTTGGTCAAGGCATTGAATAGAGTGGACTTTCCGACGTTCGGAAGGCCGACGATGCCGCATTTGATACCCATGGGGATTCCGATACTGACGGCGGGGCCGTCGTGGGTGGCCGTTGCCGGGTCAATCCGGCTTGGGCGTGTGCAGCCGTTTCATGGCTTCGTTGAAGTCCCCGGCGACTGCCAGGGGCAGTACCGAGATCGCATCGTCGATCGCACGCAGGATCGACGCTTCGTCATCCTTGCCGGGCCGGCCCAGGACCCAGGGCGTGACCCGATCCTTGTGACCCGGATGCCCGATCCCGATCCGCAGACGGTGGAAGCCGCCGTGGCCGAGCAGTTGCATGGTGTCGCGCAAGCCGTTCTGGCCGCCATGCCCACCATCGAACTTGATCCGCGCCGTTCCCGGCGGCAGGTCCAGCTCATCGTGGGCAATCAGGCACTCCTCGGGCTCGATCTTCCAGTAGCGCAGCGCCGCCATCACCGAACGCCCACTGAGGTTCATCCAGGTGGATGGCTTCAGCAGCCAGACGTTGGCGCCACCGATGGAGGCCTTGGCAGTTTCGCCATGCAGCTTGGACTCCAGGCCGAAACGCACCCCCGCGGACTGCGCGAGCGCATCGGCGAACCAGAACCCGGCGTTGTGCCGGGTGCGGGCATGCTCGGCACCGGGATTGCCCAGGCCGACGATCAGGCGGAGTCCAGCCATCGCGGCAACGAACCGACGCAGCGCCCGCCGCCGCGAATGCGGTGGCGGGCGTGCGCGCGGCGCGTCTTACTTCTTCTTCGCCGGGGCGGGTGCAGCGGCCGGGGCCGCGGCCTTCGCAGCCTTGGTCGACGGCACGGCGGCAGCTGCCACTTCGTCGGTTTCGGCCGCCGCTTCTTCCTCGACTTCCACGCGGGCGTGGCGGGCGATGACGACGGCGACGTCGTGCTCCTTGCCCAGCTTCAACTCCGGGAGCGCAACGCCTTCCGGCAGCTTGAGCTCGGAAAGATGCACGATGTCGCCCAGGGTCAGCGCCGACAGGTCGACTTCGATGAACTCGGGCAGGTCGCGCGGCAGGCAGCTGACGCGGATCTCGTTGAGCTCATGCAGCACGACCACGCCAGCGGTCTTGCCGGCCGGCGAGGTGTCCTGGTGCAGGAAGTGCAGCGGCACGTTGAAGCGGATCGCCACGTTCTCGTCGATGCGCTGGAAGTCCAGATGCATGATCTGCTGCTTGAACGGATGGCGCTGCATGTCACGCAACAGCACCTTCTGCGACTTGCCATCCACCGCGAGCTGGAGGATCGACGAGTAGAACCACTCGTTCTGGCTGGCGAGCCAGAGCGCGTTGTGGTTGAGCTGCACGTTTTCGGGGGTTGCGCCCGCGCCATAGACGATGGCGGGGACCTGGCCGGCATGACGGAGGCGGCGGCTCGCACCCTTGCCCTCGACCTTGCGGCTGCTTGCTTCGATTTTGTGGGTTGCCATTGGATTAAGCCTTTTTCATCAGTTGTTGCGCCTTTCGGCGTGTTCCACGCTACCCGCGACCAGGCGGCGTGCCGTTCCCGGGACCGGGAATCGGGCATCGAAGCGCAACGCGCGCCGATGCCGGATGCCCCGCCCCACGCTTGTGCCGCTAGTCCACGTACAGCGTGCTGACCGACTCGCCCATCGCGATGCGACGGATGGTTTCTGCGAGCAATTCGGCCACGCTCAGCTGGCGGATCTGCGGGCATGCCCGCGCGGCTGCAGTGAGCGGGATGGTGTCGGTGACCACCAGTTCGTCCAGCGCAGATCCGGTGATGTTGTCGATCGCCGCGCCCGACAGCACCGGGTGGGTGCAGTAGGCGACCACGCGGGTGGCACCGCTCTGCTTGAGCGCCGCGGCCGCGGCGCACAGGGTGCCGGCGGTGTCGACGATGTCGTCCACCAGCACACAGGTCTTGCCGGAAACATCGCCGATGATGTTCATCACCGTTGCCACGTTTGCCTTCGGGCGGCGCTTGTCGATGATTGCCAGGTCCGCGTCATCCAGCCGCTTGGCGATTGCCCGTGCTCGCACCACACCGCCGACGTCGGGCGAGACCACGATCAGGTTTTCCGAGTTCTGGTTGCGCCAGATATCGGCAAGCAACAACGGCGAGGCGTAAACATTGTCCACCGGAATATCGAAGAACGCCTGGATCTGCTCGGCATGCAGGTCAATGGTCAGCACGCGATCGGCATTCACTGCGGAAAACAACTTCGCGGCAACCTTGGCGGTGATCGGCACCCGCGCTGAACGCGGCCGGCGATCCTGCCGCGCATAACCGAAGTATGGCACCACGGCGGTAACCACTGCGGCCGATGCGCGCTTGAGCGCGTCGATCAGCGCCAGCAATTCCATCAGGTGCTCGGCCGACGGCGCCGAGGTCGACTGGATCACGAACACATCCTGGTTGCGGACGTTTTCCTCGATCTCTACCTGGACTTCGCCATCGGAGAACTTGCCGACCAGCGCGCGGCCCATCGGCACGCCGAGCTGCCGGCAGACCGATTGCGCGAGCGGCCGGTTCGAGTTGCCGCTGAACACCAGGATGTTGTCGCCGCTCATCTGCCGCTTCCTGTCTGCTCGAGAACCCCGGGATGGCTGGGGCGGTAGGATTCGAACCTACGAAATGCCGGGATCAAAACCCGGTGCCTTAGGCCTCTTGGCGACGCCCCACCACGATTGCGTACCCTGGCCGGTCCTCGGCCTCACTCTTTCACTTGCAGCGCCGAGGCGTGACGCCCGAGGGCATCCAGCAACGGCGATTGCGACGCACCCGCCAGCACCCACGCCCGACGACCGGCGGACAGGCCGCGCATCGCGACCTCCGCGCCAGCCTTCGAATCGAAGCGTACGAAGCAGGCACTGCCGCTTCCAGTCAGGCAGGCTGTTCCGAATCGGGACAACTCGCCGAGCACCTCGTCCACGGCCGGCAACAGGCGCCGCAGCACTGGCTCGAAGGCATTGCCGAGCGCGCGACCGGAAGCGAAGTCGGCTATTGTCGCTGCGCGCGCATCCCGGGTCAAATCAGCTGCTTGGAACAATTCCCGGGTCGGCGCCCCGATTCCGGGGTCCACCACCAGATACCAGGCCGGCGGCAGCTCGATCGGCTGCAGCCGCTCGCCGATCCCCTCGGCCCAGGCATTCCTGCCGTGCACGAAGACCGGCACGTCAGCGCCCAGCTCAAGTCCCAGCGCCGCCAGGTCGGCCGTGGCCAGGCCGGTCCCCCACAGGTGGTCGAGGACCCGGAGCACGGTCGCCGCATCGGAGGAGCCGCCGCCCATGCCGCCACCGGTCGGGATGCGCTTGAGGATGCGGATATCCGCGCCCAGGCGGGTGCCGGTGGCTCGGGCAAGGCTGCGGGCCGCGCGTACGGCCATGTCCTGGTCCTCGGCAATCGCGTCGGTATCGCCGCCAACTCGGACGATGCGGCCGTCATCGCGAATCCGCAGCTCGACCGTATCTCCCCAGTCGAGCAGTTGGAACACCGTCTGCAACTGGTGGTAGCCATCGGGCCGTCGGCCGAGGATGCGCAGGAACAGATTCAGCTTGGCCGGCGCCGGCCAGGCGGTCCAGCCAGGGGTGCTCACGGTTGCGCCCAGCGCTCGATCACCAAACGCACGCTGGCCGGGTCCTTGCGCGCGAACAACTTGGCTGGCATTGGTGGGTCGCCCGGGTTCCAGTCGCGGTATTCCACGGTCCAGCCGGATTCACGGATCAGGGCAGGCCGGCCCTGCGGATCGGATTCCAACGCCGCCCCGGCGTCGGCGCGGGCACCGCGCACCCAGGCCGCGAGGGTGTCCACGGGCAATTGCCAGCCGGTGGCTTCGCGCAGCAGCAATTCGGCATCCGCGCCTTCGCGCGGCCCTCCATCCAGCCCGTCCAGGCGTGCCAGGCCGCCGTGCCGTGACAGGGTCCAGCTCTGGCGGGTAATCGGCGCGGCGAGCTTGATATCGAAATCCTTGCCGCGCTGGGACCACTCGATGCGGGCGCTGCCACCCTCGCCCGCCTGGCTGACTGCGACCCGGCCAACCAGCGACCAGTCCGGACGCGCTGCCAGTGCAGCTTCGCGCTGCGCCTGGGCCTGTTCGTCTGCCGCTGCCGCTGGCCGCTGCAGGGCCGGCGCGCAGGCCCCCAGCCCGATGACGCACAGGGCCGCGATCGCCACCCTTCGACCGCGAGCCGCGAGATGGGGAACGGGGCCGGAAAACGACCGCATTGAAGGGAATTTGCGCAAGATCATGGTCCGGGGGCGCTGGGCGCTTAAAATGGCGCCGCTCCGGCCGGATGCGGCCCGCGCAGCTTACCCCATCGTTCCGGAACGCCATGCCCCTGATTGCCCTCGGCATCAACCACCAGACCGCGCCGCTGTCGCTGCGCGAGAGAGTGGCTGTGGACGCGGCCGCATTGCCCGAGGCGCTGCGGTCGCTGCTCGCGCTGGATGGTGTACAGGAGGCGGCGATCCTCTCCACCTGCAACCGGACCGAGGTTTACGCGCAGGTCGAAGCGAGTTCCGAGCCCGCGCTCGTGCAATGGCTGGCTGACCGCCACGATCTGGATGCAGCAACGCTCGCGGGCTATGTGTACCGGCACGACGAAGCAGACGCCGTGCGGCACCTGTTCCGCGTGGCAACCGGACTGGATTCGCTGATCCTGGGCGAACCGCAGATCCTTGGCCAGGTCAAGGAAGCCTGGGCCGCGGCGCGCGCGGCGGGAAGCCTGCACAACCCCCTCGATCGCCTGTTCCAGCAGACCTTTTCGGTGGCGAAACGTGTGCGAACCGACACCCGTGTCGGCGCGCACCCTGTCTCGGTCGCCTTTGCCGCGGTTCGACTTGCCCGCCAGGTGTTCGCGCGCCTTGACCAGGCCACCGTGCTGTTGATCGGCGCGGGCGACACGATCGAACTGGCAGCCCGCCACCTCCAGGACGCGAAGGTGAAGCGCCTGCTGGTCGCCAACCGGACGCTCGACCACGCCCAGGCATTGGCGACCCGGCATGGTGGCGTCGCGCTGCCGCTGTCGGATCTTGACCGCCACCTTGCCGACGCCGATATCGTCATCAGCGCCACCGCGAGCCGGTTGCCCGTATTGCAGAGCGCGCAGGTGGAAGCGGCACTCAAGGCGCGACGGCATCGCCCGATGTTCCTGCTCGACCTTGCCGTGCCGCGCGACATCGCGCCGGAAGTTGCTGCGTTGCGCGATGTCTACCTGTACACGGTCGACGATCTCGAGCAGGTGATCGAGGAGAACCGTGCTTCGCGCCGCGAAGCTGCGCAACAGGCTGAGGCGATCATTGACCTGCAAGTGACGCACTACCTGAGCTGGTGGCAGGCGCAGGGCCGCCAGGATGCCCTGCGTCGGCTACGCGCGGATGGTGCAAGCGCGCGCGAGGATGCTGTAGCGCGCGCGACCCAGGCGCTGGCCGCCGGCGAAGATGCCCAGCAGGTGATCCAGCGCATGGCGCACCAGCTCACCAATCGCCTCCTGCATGGCCCGACCACGGCGCTGCGCCAGGCGGCGATCGATGGCGATGCCGACCTGCTCCGGGCCGCCGAACGACTGTTTGCTGCCAACCAGTCGCAGGGAGGCGGCGATGACCCCGGGACTGCGTCGTAAGCTCGAGGCCTTGGCCGAACGCCATGAGGAAGTCGGCCACCTGCTGGCCGATCCTGCCCTGGCCGCGGACAACACCCGATTCCGCACGCTGTCACGGGAATACGCACAGCTCGAGCCCGTGGTGTCGGCGCTGGCCGATGAAGCCCAGGCGCAACGCGACCTGGCGACGGCACTGGCGATGCGTTCGGATCCGGAAATGCGCGAACTGGCCGACGAGGAAGTGCCGGCCATCGAATCACGCCTGGCACAGCTCGATGCCGCCCTTGGCCTGTTGCTGATCCCCAAGGATCCACGCGACGAGGGCAATGTCTTCCTTGAAGTTCGCGCCGGCACCGGCGGTGACGAAGCGGCGATTTTCGCCGGTGACCTGTTCCGCATGTATGCGCGTTTTGCCGAGCGCAACCGCTGGCAACTCGAAGTCCTCAGCGCCAATCCGGGTGAGCACGGCGGCTACAAGGAAATCGTCGCGCGCATCGAGGGGCGCGGGGTGTACTCGAAGTTGAAGTTCGAGTCGGGCACGCACCGCGTGCAGCGCGTGCCCGATACCGAGTCGCAGGGCCGCATCCACACCTCGGCGGCGACGGTGGCGATCCTGCCCGACTACGACGCCGTCGAAGAGATCGAGATCAATCCCGCCGACCTGCGCGTCGACACCTTCCGTTCCTCCGGCGCCGGTGGCCAGCACGTCAACAAGACCGAGTCGGCGATCCGCATCACCCATATCCCCAGTGGCCTGGTGGTCGAGAACCAGACCGAACGCTCCCAGCATGCCAATCGCGACAAGGCGATGAAGCGGCTGAAGGCATCGCTGCTCGAACAGCAGCGCTCGAAAGCCGAGGCCGAGACCGCGGCATCGCGCCGACTGCAGGTCGGCAGCGGTGACCGCAGCCAGCGCATCCGCACCTACAGTTTTCCGCAGGGACGCATCACCGACCATCGGGTCGAAGGCCTCACGCTGTATCGCCTGCCCGAGATCCTGACCGGTGACCTGGACGAACTGGTGGACCGCCTGACCAGGGAACACCAGGTTGACGAAATGAAACTGCTAACGGAGGTGACATGAGCGCAGGCACCGACTTCGTTCCACTCGCACTGGCCGTCCTTACCGTGTCCGACACGCGTGATGCGGGCAATGACACATCCGGCGATTTTCTTGCCACGGCACTGGTCGAGGCCGGGCATCGCCTGGCTGGCCGTGCGCTCTTGCCGGACGACAAATACGCGTTGCGCGCCTGCGTCTCGCGCTGGATCGCCGACGCCAGTGTCGACGGCATCCTGGTCACGGGAGGCACCGGGTTCACCGGCCGCGACTCGACCCCGGAAGCGCTGCTGCCATTGCTGGACAAGCAGATGCCGGGCTTCGGCGAGATGTTCCGCGCGCTGAGCTTCGAGGACATCGGCACCTCCACGCTGCAATCGCGCGCGTTCGCCGGATTGGCCAATGCCACCTTCATCTTCTGCATGCCCGGATCCACCTCGGCGTGCCGCACCGCCTGGGAACGATTGATCCGCGCCCAGCTCGATGCGCGCACCCGCCCGTGCAACCTGGCTGGACTTCGGCCGCGTTTGCGGGAAAGCTGAGGCCCTGACACCGGCCTGACGCCGGCGGGAGCGATACGATGCCCAAGTACCGCAAGAAGGACTACTCCGAGCAGCTCGAAGCCATGCAGGTCGAGCTCAACAACATGGCGCGTTGGCTGCAAGCGACGGGCAAGCGGATACTTGTCATCGTCGAGGGCCGCGATACCGCCGGCAAGGGCGGCGTGATCAATACCATCGCCGAAACGCTCAACCCGCGGCAATGCCGCGTGGTCGCCCTGCCCAAACCGAGCGAGCGCGAGCAGAGTCAGTGGTATTTCCAGCGCTACCTCGCGCACCTGCCGGCGGCCGGCGAGATCGTCCTGTTCGACCGCAGCTGGTACAACCGCGCGGGCGTCGAGGCGGTGATGGGATACTGCACGCCCGCGCAGACGACCCAGTTCCTTGCCCATGTCCCGGCGCTGGAACAACAACTGGTGGATGACGGCATCCTGCTGTTCAAGTACTGGTTGTCGGTAGACCAGGAGGAACAGGAAAAACGCTTCGCCGAACGCCTCGACGACCCGCTCAAGCGTTGGAAACTCTCGCCCGTGGACCTGAAGGCGCGCGAGAAATACGCCGACTACGGACGCGCGCGGAACCGCATGATCGCGGCCACGCATTCGCACACGGCGCCGTGGACGATCGTGGACTTCAACCAGCAAAAACGCGGGCGGTTGAACATGATCCGCGACCTGCTCGATCGCCTGCCCGAACAGCACGTTGCGGACCAGCCGCTGGACTTTCCGCCACTTTCCGGCAAACCCGGCGTCGAGCGATTCCGCGGGCCGGTCAAGCCGATCCCGGGCAAGTACCGCTAGTTCGCCGGCGAAGCGTCAGAGCGTCGAGAATCCTTCGATCTCGGGCACCTTGTCCAGCGACTCGCGCTGCACGATGTCGACGCGTGCAAGCGGCGGGCCCGATTGCAGCCAAAGTTCGAGGTCGTGCAGGGCCGCGTCATTGCCGATCGCGACCACCTCCACGGATCCATCGCCCAGGTTGCGCACAATTCCGCGCAGGTCCAGCACCCTCGCCTGCTCGCACGTAGCGGCCCGGAACCACACGCCCTGGACCTTGCCGCAGATGCGGAAGCGCGCGGCGCTCACGCCTTGGCCTTCACCCCATCGACCACGGCGCGGATGTCGGCGGCTTCGACCGGACCCAGGAAGGTGCGCGCCACCTTGCCATCGGGGGCGATCACGTAGGTCATGGGCAGTCCGCGCGGGGTCTCGAAATCCGCCGGCGGGCTGTACACGTCAAGGATCGCGATCGGATACGGGATCGGGTGCGTCTTGAGGAACGCGACCATGTCGGCGTGTTCGATTTCCTCGTAGGCCAGTCCGATCACTTCGATATCGTCGCGGTCCTTGTCGAGCGCCGCCAGGTCGGGAATTTCCTTCAGGCAAGGGTTGCACCAGGTGGCCCAGAAGTTCACCACGACCCAGCGTCCACGATGCGCGGCGAGGTCGTACTGGCCGCCGTCGAAGGTGGCGACTTTCAGCGTCGGGAAGTCAGGCTTGGTTGCCGGGGCCGCATCGGGCGCCGCAGCTTGCGCCGCCGCCTGCGGGGCTGCATCCGCGTCCGCAGCCGAAGCCGCCGCGACGGTCGCGGCGGACGGCGCGGAGGCTGCCGCCACCGGTGGCGTCGACGCATCACGTCCACATCCGGTGGTGACCGATGCAAACAACAGCAGTGCCGCGCATCGGGTAGCAGCGTGGTGGCCAGCGGTGACTTTCATTTATTGTTGCGTCCTTCCGGATCCGGTACTAGGAAGCTGGCGATGCTGCGCTCCAGCGGTGGCTTGAGGTGTTCGCGCACCTGCTCGAGTGCCGACTTGGCCGCGCGACCAACAGCATCATGGCTTGACGGCAGGCAGAGCTCAGCCTCCGGCGGTGGTACGCGCAGGCGCATCCCTTCATACACTTCGCTGAGCAGGACCGAGTCAAGGTCACGTGAAAGCAGCCACGCGCCGGACTCGGCCCGGGTCACGATATTCATCTTGCCAAGGGACGAGACAATTTCCTGGAGCAGTTCGTCGGTCAGGCCAGTCTCGCGCTCCCGGATTTCGGCAAGGTGCAGACCCTTGCCCTGGCCACGCGCCTCCTCGAAGCGGCCGAGTACCCGCATCACCGCGTACAGCTCGGCCCCGGGAGTCAAGCGCATGGCACGGGGCTGGTAGCGGAACGACGCCAGGGACGCGGCCAGCGAAGCACCAAGCAGCACCACCAGCCAACTGGCGTAAACCCAGATGAGGAAGATCGGGATGACCGCAAGCACGCCGTACAACGCCTCGTAGGAGGTATTGCGCAGGTAGACGGCCATGCCCGCCTTCAGCCACTCGAAGGCAAAGCTGGCGAACAGTCCGCCGAAGAAGGCGAAACGCAATGGAATCGTGCGATGCGGGATGAACCAGTACGCGGCTGTGAAGGCCACCAGTTCCAGTGCATGCGGCAGATAGCCCAGCAATTGCTCGCCGAAGCTGTTGGGCTGCACGCCCGCGAGCGCCGGGATCGAGAACAGGGCCGACGTCGCTGTCAGTCCGGCCACCACGATCAGGGAGCCCAGGGTCAGCAGGGTCCAGTACATCAGTATCCGGGAGACCTTCGGACGACTTGAGGGCACACGCCAGATCCGGTTGAAGGTCTGCTCGATGCTCCACATGGTGACCAGCACCGAGGCCACCAGCGCGATGATCCCGGTGGTTTTCAGGTCGCGTGCGCCCTCGGCATGCTGGCGCAAATAACCTTCCACGCCCCGTGCCGATGCCGGGACGAAGTTGGAGAACACGAATTCGGTCAGCCGCGTCGCCCAGTCGTGGAAATTCGGAAACGCCCACAGCATCGCGAACAGGACTGCCGAGAATGGGACCAGCGCGAACAGGGTCGTATACGCCAGGGCGCCGGCGGACTCGAAGCAGCGGTCATCCAGGAAGCGGCGCAACAGGAAGCGGGAGAACTGCGTGATGCGCTCGCGATCGACCTGCGCGAGCCAGTTGCGGAGTTCCTGCACGAGGGTCTTGGATACATGGGCCATGCCTGAAGGGTAACGCCTCACCGCGACATGGTGGCAATCCGGCCGGTT
>JBBRZU010000094.1:0-10376 GCA_038236425.1 Lysobacterales bacterium | reverse complement strand
ATCGCCATGTACCTGCCGATCTTCAAGCTGGCGGCCACGATCTGACCGGATGATCGAAGACCTACTGGCCAACGGTTTATTGCTGGACCCCTGGGCGGCCATCACGGCCGCCTTGGTTTTTGGGCTGCTCGTGGGCAGTTTCCTCAACGTGGTGATCCTGCGCCTGCCGGCCCGCCTGGAATGGCACTGGAAGCAGGACGCCCGCGAGTTGCTTGACCAGACCGCCTACGAGCCGGCGCCGCCGGGGATCGTGGTGGAGTCGTCGCACTGCCCGCACTGCGGCCACAAGCTGGCGCCCTGGGAAAACCTGCCGCTGATCAGCTTCCTGGTACTGGGCGGCAAGTGCCGGGCCTGCAAGGTGCCGATCAGCTGGCAGTACCCGCTGGTCGAACTGCTGACCGGTACGCTGTTCGCCGCCTGCGCCTGGCGCTTTGGCCTGGGCTGGGAAGGCGGCCTGGCGATGACCTTTACCGGCGTGCTGATCGCCGCATCGGGCATCGACTGGCGCACCACCTGGCTGCCGGACCAACTCACCCTGCCGCTGCTTTGGCTGGGCCTGCTGGCCAGCACCATCACCCTTTTCGTGGACCCGGTGTCGGCCATCCTCGGCGCCGCGGCCGGCTACCTGAGCCTGTGGAGCGTGTACCAGCTGTTCAAGCTGGCCACCGGCAAGGAAGGCATGGGTTATGGCGACTTCAAACTGCTTGCGGCCCTTGGCGCTTGGTGCGGGTTGAAGGCCATCCTGACCATCCTGCTGATCTCTTCGATCGTCGGCGCGGTGGTCGGGACGATCATCCTGCTGGCCCGCGGCAAGGACCGGAATACCCAGCTGCCGTTCGGCCCCTACCTCGCCATCGCTGGATGGATCGTGTTCTTCACGCAGGTTGACCTGCTGGAGATGTACATCCGCTGGACCATGCCGCACTGACATGGCCGCGTTTGTCGTCGCCGTCACTGGCGGCATTGCCTCCGGAAAAAGTCTCGTGGATCAATCGTTCGCCGCGCTTGGGCTGACGGTCGTGGATGCGGATCTGATCGCGCGCGAAATTGTCGAACCCGGGGAACCGGCCCTCACCGAGATCGTGGAAGCATTTGGCAGCAAGATGTTGCAGGCCAATGGATCGCTCGATCGTGTCGCCCTGCGTCGCCGCATCTTCGAAAATGCCGACGCGCGCCACGCGCTGGAGAAAATCACCCATCCGCGGATCCGGCTACTGCTCGAATCGCGTTGCCGCGCGGCACCTGGACCCTATGTCATCGTGAGCATTCCGTTGCTCGCCGAAGCGGGTTCGCGCGAGGCCTACCGCTGGCTGGACCGCATCGTCGTTGTTGACGCGGCGACTGGGCTGCAGCGCGAGCGGCTGGTTCGCAGGGACGGCATTGATCCCACGCTGGCCGAGCGCATGATCCTCGCGCAGGCGAGTCGCGCGGAACGGCTCGCCTTGGCCTCCGATGTCATCGTCAACGATGCTGGCGTGGACGGCATCCTCGGGCCAGTGAAGGCACTGCACGATCGTTTTCTGCACCTCGCCACAGTGGCGTCGACTTACTAGACTGTCCCTCGCGGTTGGCAACACTGTCCCTGCGACCGAACCTGGAGCAATGCGTGCCTGATTCGACGAGGGTATTGGTCTGCGGCGCCTCCGGCCAGGACGGGACGCTGCTGTCCCGGCTGCTGCTCGCCAAGGGCTGCACGGTGGTGGGCACCGCCAGGCACGTTGCAGCCGGGAAATCGCTCCCTGCACCCGATACTCCGCACGGCCAGTTCACCTGGGCGGCGCTGGAGATGACCGATCGTGTCGCCATGCAGTCCCTCCTGGCGGCCGCGCGTCCTGGGCTGGTGTTCAACCTCGCAGGGCAAAGCTCGGTCGGCAAGTCGTTCCAGCAGCCCGCCGAGACGATCGAAGGGATCGCGACTGGCACGCTGAACCTGCTCGAGGCCATCCTTCAGGTCGACCCGGGCATCCGCTTGTTCAATGCGGGGTCCGGGGAGATGTTCGGCGACCTTGGGGGAGTGCCGGCAAACGAATCCAGCCCAATCTCGCCCTGCAGCCCGTACGCCAGTGCCAAGGCAGCCGCGTACGCTTCGGTCGCTGCATTCCGCCGCGACCATGGGCTGTTCGCCTGCACCGGCATTCTGTTCAATCATGAGTCGCCGCTTCGATCAAATGTCTTTGTGACACGTAAAGTCGTCGCGGCGGCGGTGCGAATTTCGCGCGGCAGCACGGAAAGGCTTCAACTCGGCAACTTCAACGTGCAGCGCGACTGGGGCTGGGCCTCCGAGTACGTGGACGCGATGCACAGGATGCTCCTGCAGGACCAGCCTCGCGACCTGGTGATCGCCACGGGAACCACCATCGGCCTGGAAGAGTTCACCGACGCCGCGTTTTCCGCCGTCGGCCTGCGGTGGCGCGACCATGTAGAATTCGACCGTGCTCTGGCGCGCCCCACGGACATCGCCGTCGTCCGTGCCGACCCCTCGCTCGCTGCGGAATACCTGGGCTGGCGGGCCGAGACTCGTGGACCGGACGTGGCCCGCCGCATGGTTGAGGCCGAACTCTCCTCAGACCCGCGTTAGGCGAGCGCCCGCGTTAACTTGTTGATTTGTTGGAGAGGCAATGAAGAAGGCGTTGATCACGGGTGTCACCGGCCAGGACGGCGCCTATCTGGCGGAGCTCCTGCTTGCGAAGGGCTATGAAGTGCACGGCATCAAGCGCCGCGCCTCGACCTTCAACACCCAGCGCGTGGACCATTTGTACAAGGATCCGCATGAGTCGGACGGCCGATTTGTCCTGCACTATGGCGACCTCACCGACGCCACCAACCTGATCCGCATCCTGCAGCAAGTGAAGCCGGACGAGGTCTACAACCTCGGCGCGCAGAGCCATGTGCAGGTGTCGTTCGAGACGCCCGAGTACACCGCCAACGGCGATGCGCTTGGCACGCTGCGCCTCCTCGAGGCGATCCGCATCCTCGGGATGGAGAAGTCCACGCGCTTTTACCAGGCATCGACCTCAGAGATGTTCGGCAAAGTGCAGGAAACACCGCAGAAGGAAACCACCCCGTTCTACCCGCGCTCGCCGTATGGCGTTGCGAAGCTCTATGCGTACTGGATCGTGGTGAACTATCGCGAGTCCTATGGCATGCATGCCAGCAACGGCATCCTGTTCAACCACGAGTCCCCACTGCGCGGTGAGACATTCGTGACACGCAAGATCACCCGCGCCCTCGCCCGCATCCACCTGGGCCAGCAGGAAGCGCTGTATCTCGGCAACATGGACGCACGCCGCGATTGGGGCCACGCCCGCGATTTCGTTGAGGCGATGTGGCTGATGCTGCAGCAGGACGAGGCGGAGGATTTCGTGATCGCGACTGGCGAGCAGCATTCTGTGCGTGACTTCGTGACGCTGTCAGCCCGCGAAATTGGCATCCAGTTGGATTGGCAGGGCCAGGGCGACAGCGAACAGGGCATCGTGCGCAGTGCACCGGCTGATTCGGCAGTGAAGCCGGGCCAAGTCATCGTGGCAGTGGATCCACGCTATTTTCGCCCGGCGGAAGTGGAAACCTTGCTTGGAGATGCGAGCAAGGCCAAGGCGAAGTTGGGCTGGGCCCCGAAAGCTACCTTCGCCGAATTGGTCTCGGAAATGATGGCGGCCGACCTGCAGATTGCCCGCCGCGATGCGTTCGTGGCCGAAGGCGGCTTCGGCTCGAGCCGCATCAACTCCTGACTCACTTCCTTGTCGCTCGGAGCCTCAGCCCTGCGCACAGGCTATTCGTAGTGCGACCACATCCTCAAGACTCGCACGATGTGCGTTGTTTCATCCACTGCATAGACAAGGCGATGCTGCAGATTGATCCTGCGCGAAGTCGCGCCGGATAAATCGCCGACCAGTTTTTCGTAGGGCGGCGGCGCCTGCCACGGATTGGTTTTGAGGATTTCCAGCAGGACCTCCGCCTTGGGCCTGAGGCCGGCCGACGCCAGCTTGCCCGCATCTTTTTGGGCGGCCTCGGTGAAAAGCAGCTGCCAGCTCACCAGCCAGGATCAGCCGAGAGCTCGCTTGCGGGCGCGGCCATTCCTTCGACGATCGACTCACGCATGCCCGGCACCGAAAGCAGGAACAGCGTTTCCTGCACCGCGGACCAATCCTCGGCCGACACCAGCACAGCATCGTGGCGACGGCCGGTGATGGTGATTGGCTGGTGATTGGTCGCGGCTTCGTCGATGAGCCGATACAGGTTGGCGCGGGCTTCGCTGGCGGTGATGCTGGACATGCTTTGAACGTACGTTAATGCGTACGTTGTGTCAATCAGGCAGGCCAGAGCCCGCGAATACCGGCAATCCCTTGGCCGCCGTTTCGACGCGAGGATTCCATGTCCTCGGAACCCATTCCGCCGAGCGCGTAAATCGGCAGCGACACGTGCTCGCGCAGCGCTGCGAACCCCTCCCAGCCGATCGGTTTGCGATCCGGATGCGAGGGCGTCTTCGCCACCGGCCCCAGCACCACGAAATCCAGCCCCAGCGCCTGCGCCTGCGCCAACTCGCGTTGGTCGTGGCAGGAGGCCGCAACCGGCACATCCGCAGGCAGCGGTCGCGCGGTCAGGGCCATGAGCTGTGCTGCCTTGAGGTGCAGGCCGCAGCCGAGGCTCTCGGCCAGGGGCGCGTCCGCGTTGATGAGTAGTTGGGCCTCGAACTGATCGCACAGTCGCTTGACCTCGGCCGCAAGTGCGAGCTTCTCGCGCGCCTCGAGGCCCTCGACGCGGAACTGCAGCCGGCGCGCGCCGGCCGCGAGTGCGTGCTCCACCTTTGCCAGGAATGTTGCCGGATTGCCGACTGTCGGCGGCGTGATCAGGTATCGGTCGGGGTCGTTCAGCGCCGCCACCACCGGCCGATCGGCTGGCGGCATTGGGTAAGTGGCGAGCTTGGCTGCAGGCGACCAGGCCAGCGCCTGGTTCTCCAGCCCGCGGGCCTTGCCGCTGTAGCGGCTGACCCGCTGCACGTCCAGGACGATGCGCTTGTGCCCGTAATGCTGCGGGACGCGGATCAGCGGCTTGATGCCCAGGATGCGGATGCCGAGTTCTTCGTGCAGTTCGCGGTCGAGGGCCTGGAAGACGGTTTCGCCCTGCTCGACTTTGCCGCCGGGGAATTCCCAGGCGCCGGCGAGGTCGCGGCCGGCGGTGCGGCGGGCGAGCAGGATGCGGCCGCGGGGGTCGGTCAGGACGGCGGCTACGACGTGGGTGGGGGGTGGGGGGTGCATGACTCAGTGTGGCTTAGTTTGATCGCGGCTGGCTTTTAACAGACGAATGTCTGGTCAGCCGCTCCCACAGGGTGGGGGCGTAGGGGGGTTTGGGGTTGTCGCGGCTTAAGCCGCTCCCACATTTGGCGCGGGCGATATCGGTTAGCGCGCGGGCGATGCCTGTCGTGTCGTCGGGCGCTTCGGATAACCACGCGTCGAGGTAGGCGGCCATCTCCTGCGGTGTTCGCAGATGATCAGCAACATCGTAGGGGAACGTCTCGACAATCCTTCGCATATGGATTCCTGCAGGTAGTTCGCCAACGGGGGTTTTCGCGGCTGGCTTTTAACAGACGAATGTCTGGTCAGCCGCTCCCACGGGGGTGCCGGCAACGTGAATTATGCGTCCGCCAACTCGATCCGCAGGCGGCGCCCAAGTGCCTGGGCGGCACGTGACAGGGTTTCCAGGGTCAGGCCGGTATCCCGCTCATCAAGCAGCCTGTCCAGGTGGGAGCGGCTGGTGTGCATCCGCTCCGCCATCTGCTTCTTGCTCACGCTTTGGGCCTTCATTGCCTCGGACAACTGCCAGGCGATGACTCGCTTCATCGCGACTGCCGTGCTCTCGTCGAGCAGGCCTTCCGTGGCGAGGAAGTCATCGAAACGCGATCCGACGTGGCTATTTTTTTCGGTCATGGTTCAACTCCTTCATGCGGTCCCGCGCGAGTTTAAGTTCACTCGGCGGTGTCTTTTGTGACTTTTTGGCGAAGGCGTGCAGCAGAATCATGTCGCCGCCGAGTGTCGTGAAAAGGATCCGGACGATCCCGGAGGGAATCGTTGCCCGGATCTCCCATAGGTCCCGTTCGAGCTTGCGCACGAGCGGCATGCCGAGGGGCCAGCCAAACTGGACGGTCTTGATCTCTTCACCAATGATCTTTCGATCGGAATGGTTCAGTTCGCGCAACCACTGCCGGACCGGTTCCGTGCCTTGGCCGGTCGCGAAGAAACGAACGTCGAGGACGGGATCCACGGGAGTTAGTGTACCTATTTTGGTACATCAGTCAAGGTCGGGCGGTAGCGCCTTGCTCTGGGGCACGCCAAACCCAACCCGGCGGAGTTGTGACCGGGGTTGGGGGTATGGGGCGGCGTGAACTTGAAATATCGCGGCTTAAGCCGCTCCCACAATCAGGGGGAGTGTCAGGCGAGTTGGCCGTGGCACTGCTTGTATTTTTTGCCGGAGCCGCAGGGGCAGGGTTCGTTGCGGCCGATTTTGGGGCCTTCGCGAGTCGCGGCTGAAGCCGCTCCCACAGGGGCTGCTCCCACAGGGGCTGCTCCCACAGGCATCGCGGCTGAAGCCGCTCCCACAGATTCGTCGGCCATGTCGGGGTGTTGGAATTGCATGTTGCTGGCCATGGCGAGCTGGCGCTGGCGGTCGGCGGCTTCCATCTGCTCGACTTCTTCTTCGCTGCGGATGCGCACGCGCGCCAGCAGCTGGGTGACTTCGCGCTTCACACGATCGAGCAGTTCGGTGAACAGCTCGAAGCTCTCGCGCTTGTATTCCTGCTTGGGCTGCTTCTGCGCATAGCCGCGCAGGTGGATGCCCTGGCGCAGGTAATCCATGCGCGCAAGGTGGTCCTTCCAGGTTTGGTCGAGCACGTTGAGCATCAGGTGCTTTTCCAGCTGGCGCATGATCTCGTCGCCAACCGCGGCTTCCTTGTCGGCGAAATGCTTGTTCGCCATGTCCACCACGTACTGCAGCAACTCGCTGTCGTCCAGCTCGTGGTTGCGCGCGTCCAGCATCGCGGCGATGCCGCCGTCCATGCCGAAATCCTCGGCCAGCGATGCTTCCAGGCCCTGGATATCCCACATTGCATCGATGGAATTCTCGGGCACGTAGCGGCGCACATGCTCGGCGATCACGTCCTGGCGGATCGCGTCAACCTGCTCCTGCACCGACTCGGCCTCGAGCAACTCGTTGCGCTGCTGGTAGATCACTTTGCGCTGGTCGTTTGCGACGTCATCGAAATCGAGCAGGTTCTTGCGGATATCGAAGTTGTGCGCCTCGACCTTGCGCTGCGCGTTCTGGATCTGCTTGCTGACCAGGCCCGACTCGATGACCTCGTCTTCTTTCATGCCCATCTTGCGCATCGCGTTCGACACCCAGTCGGCGGCGAAGATGCGCATCAGGTTGTCTTCCAGCGACAGGTAGAAACGCGACGAACCGGCATCGCCCTGGCGGCCGGAGCGGCCACGCAGCTGATTGTCGATGCGGCGTGATTCGTGTCGCTCGGTGCCGACGATATGCAGGCCGCCGAGTTCGAGCACTTCGTCGTGGCGTTTCTGCCACTCGGCCTTGATGCGCGCCTTGTCCAGCTCGGTGGCGTCTTCGCCCAGCTCGGCCAACTCTGCGTCCAGCGAACCGCCGAGCACGATGTCGGTACCGCGGCCGGCCATGTTGGTGGCGATGGTGATCGACTTCGGCCGCCCGGCCTGGGCGACGATCTGCGCTTCGCGCTCGTGCTGCTTGGCGTTGAGCACTTCGTGCGGGATGCCGGCTTCCGTCAGCTTCCCGGCCAGCAGCTCGGATGTTTCGATCGATGTGGTACCAACCAGCGCCGGCTGGCCGCGCTCGTGGCAATCCCTGATGTCGGTGACCACCGCGTTGAACTTGGCGTCCTTGCTCAGGTACACCAGGTCCGGCGAGTCCTTGCGGATCATCGGGCGATGGGTCGGGATCACAACGACTTCCAGGCCGTAGATGGTCTGGAACTCGTAAGCCTCGGTATCGGCCGTGCCGGTCATGCCGGACAGCTTGTTGTACATGCGGAAGTAGTTCTGGAAGGTGATCGAGGCGAGCGTCTGGTTCTCGCGCTGGATCTGCACGCCCTCCTTCGCCTCCACGGCCTGGTGCAGGCCTTCGGACCAGCGGCGCCCGGCCAGGGTGCGGCCGGTGAATTCGTCCACGATGATCACTTCGTTGTCGCGCACAATGTAATCGACGTCGCGCTGGAACAGCGCATGCGCGCGCAGCGCGGCGTTGAGGTGATGCACGACCGCAAGATTGCTGGGCGAATACAGTGTCTCGTCGTCGGCGATCTGGCCGTCGTCGCGCAGTAGTTGCTCGATGTGCTCCATGCCGACTTCGGTCAGGTGCACCTGCTTCTGCTTCTCGTCAACCCAGTAATCGCCTTCGGCGCCTTCGGCGGCTTCTTCCTTTTCCTGGCGGGTGAGCCGGGGCACGAGGAGATTCAGGCGCACGTACAGCTCGGGCGATTCATCGGCCGGGCCAGAGATGATCAGCGGCGTGCGCGCTTCGTCGATCAGGATCGAGTCAACTTCGTCAACGATGGCGTAGAACATGCCGCGCTGGAAGCGGTCTTCCTTGGCCAGCGCCATGTTGTCGCGCAGGTAGTCGAAGCCGTATTCGTTGTTGGTGCCGTAGGTGATGTCGGCGGCGTAGGCTTCCTTCTTGTCCGAGTGCGGCATGTTCGGATAGACCACGCCGATGCTCAGGCCCAGGAAGTTGTAGAGCTTGCCCATCCACGCGGCGTCGCGCCGGGCCAGGTAGTCGTTCACCGTCACCAGGTGCGCGCCCTTGCCGGCCAGTGCGTTGAGGTACATGGGCAGCGTGGCAACCAGGGTCTTGCCTTCGCCGGTGCGCATCTCGGCGATGCGGCCGGAATGCAGCACCATGCCGCCTATCAGCTGCACATCGTAGGGACGCATGCCGAGCGCGCGGCGCGAGCCTTCGCGACAGACGGCGAAGGCCTCGGGCAGCAGTTGGTCGAGCGTCTCGCCCTTGGCGATGCGCTCGCGGAATTCGACGGTCTTGTTTTTGAGCTCGGCGTCGGACAGCTTCTCCATCTCCGGCTCGAGGCTGTTGATGCGGGCGACGTTCTTCTGGAACTGTCGCAGCAGTCGCTCGTTGCGGCTGCCAAAAATGCGGGTGAGCAAGCTGTTGAGCATGACGATCCTGTATTCCTATGGGAGCAGCACTTGTGGGAGCGGCTTCAGCCGCGATCTCCCACCACCCCCATACCAGTGAGGTTGTATCCGAGCCGCCTAGTTTAGCTTGGGGAGCCTCCCAGCGATATCAACCCACGCCCGGCAACTCGATCTCCGGCCGGCAAACCCAAGCAACGGCCGGCAATCCCTGACGCAAGGCCAGGACATCCACCGCTGGCGCCCCCATCGGGTCCATCTGACGCTGGGCGCATGGCGAAGGTTCCCAGCAGCCGACTCATCCGGAAGGGCCGCGTTTCCATGCCCGGGCAGATTTACCTGCTCACCGCAGTCACAGCGGGTCGGAGACGGCATTTCGAGGACTTCTGGATCGCCTGCGCGGCGGCCCGGGCCTTGACCGAAGGTTCAGCCTGGCCGCGCGCGACCCTACTCGCCTGGGTGCTGATGCCGGATCACTTGCACGTTCTGGTGCAGTCGGACGGCGTCGAGGCGATTTCCCTGAGCATGGGGCGGGCGAAGGCACTCATCTCGGCAGCGGTCCACAGGGCCGGTGAGCCGGCGCAGGTGTGGCAGCCCGGGTTTCACGATCATGCGCTGCGCAATGACGAGTCGGTCTGGGCCGCTGCGCGATATCTGGTCGCCAATCCGCTGCGCGCGGGGCTGGTGGCCTGCGTCGGCGACTATCCGTTCTGGGATTGCGTCTGGCTGGACGACGCCCCTGTGGGAGCGGCTTCTGTGGGAGCGGCTTCTGTGGGAGCGGCTTCTGTGGGAGCGGCTTTAGCCGCGATTTTCATAAAGTAGAGCAATCGCGGCTAAAGCCGCTCCCACAAAAAGGGGGGGGGGTTAGCCGGCGACGCGGTCGAGGAATTTGCGGGGGTTGACGGGGCGGCCGTTCACGTGGACTTCGAAGTGCACGTGCGGGCCGGTCGAGCGGCCCGTGGAGCCGGCCTTGGCCAAGGTCTGGCCGGCGCGGACGATATCGCCGGCATGCACCATCAAGCGGGAGTTGTGGCCATAAAGCGTGCTGTAACCGTTGCCGTGGTCCACCTCGACAACATTGCCAAAGCCGCTCTTGACGCCGGAAAACACCACCACGCCGCCAGCGGCCGCGTGCACCGGATCGCCGATGTTGGCGTCGAAGTCGATGCCCATGTGATGGCCAACGCCGCCGCGGATCGGGTCTGT
>JBBRZU010000093.1:0-10423 GCA_038236425.1 Lysobacterales bacterium | reverse complement strand
GCCGGATCGGTGCGCGGGTAGTGCTCGGTCGCGCAACGCGGGCACCGCGCCGCAAAACCGCCGCGCACCAGCTGCAAGGGCTCGCCACAGACACCGCAAAACCGGTTGCGCTGCTGCCAATGCAACAACGCGCGCGCCTGGGCGAATACCGACGCCGGCAATGCCGGCCAGCGCACTGCGGCGCTGCGCAAGTCCAGGCGCAGGACCGGTGGCGACAGCAGGGTGATCGCCTGCAGATGTGTCGCAGGCAAGGCAAACCACGCGCCTGCCGCATCGTCCAGGCCGAGGAAGCTGGCGGCGTCCGGCAACTCGGCCAGCGCCTCGCCGAACAGGAATTCGGGCAAGTCTTCGTGCCCGTGGAAATGCGCATTGCCCTCGTCGTCGACCACGATCAGGCGCGCGCGAAGCCAGTGCGCGCGCAGCGCATCGCGGTCGTCGCGCAGGTGTTCGGCGCGGTCGAGGCCGGCGTGCTGGAAGGCGTATTGCCTGGGTGGCGCGTTCACGCTGACCCGCCGCCGTCAGACCGAGAAGCTGCTTCCGCAGCCGCAGGTGGTCTTCGCGTTCGGATTGCGGATCACGAACTGCGCGCCCTGCAGGTTTTCGCGGTAATCCACTTCCGCGCCCATCAGGTACTGCAGGCTGAGCGGATCCACCAGCAAGGTGACGCCATCGCGCTGCAGCGCCAGGTCGTCCTCGGCCCGCTCTTCATCGAAGCTGAACCCGTACTGGAACCCGGAGCAGCCACCGCCACTGATGTACACGCGCAGCATCAGCGCCGGATTGCCTTCTTCGGCGATCAGCGAGGCCACCTTGGTGGCGGCGGCGGCGGTGAAATCAAGCGGACGGTCGAGGTCCTGGTAGCTGGGCGTGGCGTCCATGTCCTCTAATTATGCGCGCATCGCTCCCGATTCAAGGCCGCAGACCCACGCCGCGGCGCGATGCGCGTCGCAGGATGGCCGATGCGAACGCCTGCGACTGCGGCCAACAGCGGGTTTCAGGTGCCCGGTGGCTTGCCGGCATTCCACGGGAAGCTCTGGTCCACGGCCGGGCCCGAGCCCGACAGCGACACCCGCACCCGTTGCGGCGTGAAGCCCGGCGGCAGCATCACGCTGTCTTCGAGCTGCTGGAAATAGCGGAACGAAAATGGTTTGCCGGGCGCCGCTGGCTTCTGCAGCAGGTCATTCCAGGGAATGGTCACCAGTTTCCCGGCGCGCACGCCATCCACGACGAAGCGCATCTGGCCCTTGCTGATGGCGCCCCGATTCAGGTTCTGCGTGAGCGTCACCGCGTAGTGCCAGGTGCCGCCGGCCTCCGGCACAAATCGCGCCTCATGTACGCGCAGGCCCTGGCGCTGGCCAGTGGAACCGACCAGGCGCTCGTAGAAGTCCACGTCAGCACGCAGGCCGGAGATTTCCTCCTCGCGGTCGGCGAGCGTGGACTGCAGGTCCAGGTTGGCATTGCGGCTGATCTGGTCGGAGCGCTTCAGGGTCGCTACCTGCTGGCGAAGGTCCTTCATGTCCGCGCGTTGGGTAACCAACTCTGCGGAGCGGTTGTCCAGCTCGCTGGCGACCACGTGCAAGGTCGGCGCGGCGTGCCGGGCGGCCAGGAACCAGGTCATCACCAGCGTTGCCAGCCAGACGCCGCCGATCAGCAGGATCCAGCCACGCAGGTGGCTCGGGTGATGGGCCGGATCGGCTGGAATCAACTCGTGTTCGTTCATGCGCGGAGCATAGCAACCCGCCTGTAAACTCTCGGTAAGCCAGCAGGGGACAGCAATGGGCGAAGCACATGTGTTCGCGATCGGCCTGGCGCTTGCCGCGCTGGCGGGCGTGCGCGTCTACCTGACGGTGTTCGGCGTTGGCCTGGCTGGCCTGATGGGCTGGGTGGACCTGCCATCGGCGCTCGAGGTCACCCAGTCACCGTGGGTGCTGGGCACCGCCGGCGTCCTGGCCCTGGTTGAGTTCTTCGCCGACAAGATCCCCGGCGTGGATTCCGGCTGGGACCTGTTGCACACCCTGCTCCGGGTGCCGGTCGGCGCCTTCCTGGCCGCAGCGGCGCTGTCGCCCGATGGACACCTCGGCGCGGGCGCACTCGCCACCGGCGCCGGCGCCGCCCTGCTGACCCACCTGCTCAAGAGCGGCAGCCGGGCGATGGTGAACGCGTCCCCGGAGCCGGTGTCGAACTGGGCTGCCTCGCTGGGTGAGGACACGGTCACCGTCACTGGACTCGCACTTGTGTTCAGTTATCCCTGGGTCGCGCTCGGGCTGGTGGTTGGATCGGGTCTTGCCGTGTTCCTCGGCATTGCCTGGCTGGCCAAGCGCCTGTTCAAGGGCATAATCCGGAGTCAAGGAACCTCACGCATTCAATGAACAACCTCGACGACTCCGAACAGCGCACCGCCTTCCTGCGCTTGCTGCCTGCGCGCGCGGAAGTGATCGGCCGCCGACTGGAGCGATTTGCCGAGTCCGGCTGGGACATCAATGGCCTGGCGCTGATCCATGGCGATGCCGCCCGCCTGCGCACGGCCAGCGAAAAATTCGGCCTGGACGCGCCGATCGTGCCGCTCGAGCAACTCGCAGCGCTGATCGATCGCCTGCTGGTGGACGAGCAACTGCCAAGCCCCGACCTCGGCTCGACGCTGGCGCAGCTCGGTCGCGACTTGCTGGCCGTCGTCCCGCCGGCGCCACCGATGGAAGCCGGACCCGAGTTCGAACCCACCTCGCTGGAACCGGAAGTCATCACTCTCGCCTCGGCGGCCGGGGCCGGGGAGATGCCGGTTGCACGCGTCGTTGCAGCCCCTGTGCGGGAAGAAACCGATGCCTGGGGCGATGGCGCGCAACTGTTCGGCCGTCCGGCCCAGTCGCCCGACGCCAAGGCGCCGATGCCGGCCGGCCCGCGCTCGGCGCCGATGACGATGACCGCCAGTGCCAGTGCCAGTGCAAGTGCGCTCGCGGTTGCGGCCGTCCCCGCACCGGCCGTCCCGACACCGACCGTCCCGACACCGGCCGTCCCCGTGGATCCGTCCGCGCTGATGGTGCCGAATGATTTCCGCATCTACCACCTGAGCGGCTGCGGTGCGCTGTCGCTGGAACTGGTGCAGAAGTTTGAAGCGCAGGGTCTGGAAATCGAACTGCTCGAGGACGCCGACGAACTCAACGAACTGCTCAGTGCCCTGCCTGCCGACCTGGTGCTGATCGATCCCGAGTTCAGCGAGCACTTGGAAACCATCGGCGCCGTGGTGCGCGTGGCCCGCACGCGCGGCAGCAAGCAGCGCACCCAGCTGGTGGCGATCGTCAATGCCGACGACATCACCTTGCGCCTGACCGCCCGCCGCGCCGGCGTGGACGCATTGATCGTGGCGCCTGCCGATGTCGCCGAGGTCACCCGCCGCCTGCAGGCCTTGCTGGATCCCCAGCGCGAGGAAAGCTTCCGCATCCTGATCGTCGAGGACGATCGCAGCCAGGCGCTGTTCGCCGAAGGCATCCTGCGCAACGCCGGCATGGATTCGCTGGTGGTGATCGACGCGCTCGACGTGATGCCGGCGCTCACCCAGTTCCGCCCTGACCTGATCCTGATGGACCTGAACATGCCGGGCGCCAACGGCATCGAGCTGACCGCGCTGATCCGCGAGCAGGAAGCCTACTTGCACACGCCGATCGTGTTCCTGTCCGGCGAGAGCAGCGAAGACCTGCAGTTCGACGCCATCGATGCCGGCGGCGATGATTTCCTGAGCAAGCCGATCCGCCCGCGCCACCTGATCTCCGCAGTGCAGACGCGGGTGCGGCGCCATCGGCAGATGGAGAGCCGGCGCAGCAAACGGCCGGACAAGGATGCCGCGACCGGCCTGGTCTATCGCAAGACCTTGCTGGAACAACTCGAGGCCGACATTGGCTCGGGCCACCAGGCAGGCGGCTTGATCTTCTTCGAGGTCGAAAACCTGAGCCTGCTGCGCGAGCGCATTGGCCTGACCGCGCTGGAAATCCTGCTCGGCGATGTCAGCCGCCTGCTGACGCAGACGCTCGGCGAGCAGCCGGCGACGCGCTTCGGCGACGGTACCTTCCTGGTGCATGACCGCCAGCGCGAGGAACTCAGCCTGGATTCGCTGGCTACCGAAGTGCGGCAGATCCTGATGCAGAATGCCTTCCAGGCGCTCGGACACCCGCTGCGCCTGCGCGTGTCGGCCGGCGTGGCCGCGTTCAAGCATGGCTTCACGCAGACCGACGCGATGATCAACGCCGTGTCCAAGGCCGCGCGCGAGGCCCGCGGCCAGGAACGTGGCGTGCGCCGCTACGAGCCACCGCGCGAGGTCGAGGCGATCAAGGAAGCGGCGCTGCAGCAAATGGTTCGCGATGCGATCGACCAGGACAAGCTGGTGCTGTTGTACCAGCCCGTGGTCGCCGTGGCCGGCAACGAGCTGTCGCAATACCAGACCCTGCTGCGCCTGCGCGATTCCAGCGGCCAGTTGCACCCGGCTGCGGAAATCATCCCGATGGCCGAGCGCAGCAGCCTGATCGTGGAAATCGACCGCTGGGTAATGAGCCAGGCGCTGGCACTGATCCAGGAGCGCAACAGCGAAGGCGAGGAACTGCGCCTGTTCATCACCCAGTCCGCGCTTACGCTGGCCGCGCCGGACCAAGCCGATTGGCTGCGCAAGGAATTACGCGACAGCGGCATCGGTGGCAGCTGCGTGGTGATCGAACTGCGTATGGATGATGTCGCGGTGCACATGCAGATCGTCAAGCAATTCTGCGACGAGATCGGCAGCGAAAATGTCCGTTTCTGCCTGAGCCAGTATGGCGCGGGGCGCGACTCCGAGTCGCTCGCCGACCAGTTGCCATTGCAGTTCGTCAAGCTGGCGCCCCGCTATACCAGCGGCGGCCTGAGCTCGCAGATGCGTGATGAGCTGAAGGGGCTGATCGACCGCGCACACCGGCACAACCTGCAGGTGATCGGCCATGGCGTCGAGGACGCACAAGCCGCAGCGACGCTGTGGATGAGTGGCATTGATTTCATCCAGGGGAACCTGGTCCAGCAAGCGGACCAGGAAATGAATTTCGATTTCAACCAATCCGTGCTGTGATGCATTGAGTCACCAGGCGCCTGCGGGCGCCGCAACCCCGGGGGCGGGTTAACGATGGACCAGGTCAAAGTGTCGGATTTCCTTGTCATCCGCTGGCTGGCGATTGCTGGTGCGGCGGGTGCGGCCGTCGCCCAGGCGATCGGCTATGTTACCGAAAACAAATTCTGGAACACCGCTGCATTCGTGCTGGCGTTGCTGGCCGTGGCCGGAGTGGCGGCGTTGTGGCGCGCGCTGCGCAGCCGCAATGAAGCACTGGTGGAGGTGGTGCAGGAATCAACCGACCAGCAGCAGGTGATGTCCGCGCTGCAACGCGAACTTGAGATCCACAAGAACCTCGAGCGCGAGTTGGTCGAGGCCAAGCAGACCGCGGAATCGGCGGTCATGGCCAAGGGCGAGTTCCTGGCCACCATGAGCCATGAAATCCGCACGCCGCTCAACGGCATCATCCCGATGCTCGACCTGCTGATGAACTCCAAGCTGCCGCCCGACCAGCAGGATTTCCTGCGTACCGCGTACACCTCGTCGCGGCAGATGTTGCGCATCGTCGATGACATCCTCGACTACTCCAAGCTCGAGGCCAACAAGCTCCAGCTGGAGACCACCAGTTTCAACCTGCGCGACCTGCTCGACTCCATCGTCCGCCTGATGGAGCGCTCGGCCGAAACCAAGGGGCTCAAGCTCAGCCTGCAGCTGGACTCCAGCGTACGCCTTGCCCTGCGCGGCGATCCGGTCCGGCTGCGCCAGATCATCAGCAACCTGCTCAGCAATGCACTCAAGTTCACCGAACGCGGCTCGGTGGCGCTGGTGGTCACGCGCAAGGGCGAGACGCGCACCCAGCACGAGTTGCGCTTCGAAGTGCGCGACACCGGCATCGGCATCAGCCAGGCCAACATCAAGAACCTGTTCCGCGCCTTCGCGCAGGCCGATGCCTCCACCACGCGACTGTATGGCGGCACCGGGCTGGGACTGGTGATCTGCAAGCGCATCGTCGACCTGATGGGCGGCAAGATCGGGGTCGACTCCGAGCCCGGTCGCGGTACCACGTTCTGGTTCGAGATCCCGCTGCTCAAGGCCGTGGGCGATACCCAGGGCCATCGCGCCGACCTCAATGGCGCGCGCGTACTGTTGCTGTCCACCGACCCGACCTTGCGCCAGCGCATGGAGCAGGCCGCGCCCGGTTGGGGTGCGCAGCTGACCTGGTGCGATACCACCCAGGACGCACTGACGAAGCTGCGCGCCAGCCTGGCGCGCGGCAGTACCTGGGCATTCGACCTGTTGCTGGTGGATCTGCAGAGCGTGCGCAGCACGATGATCGCGCTGCATCGCAACCTGCAGCGCGCAGCCGAGTTCGAGACGCTCCCGGTCATTTACCTGAAAGGCCAGGATGCTCCGCCCGCCGAACTCAACGATGGCTCCCGCGTGCTGATCCTGTCGCGCACGATGGGCTCGCCGGAAATGCGCGGCGCCATCACAACGTTCCTGGCCACGCCGCCAGCATCCAAGTCCACACCCGCACCGACCGCGCCGGTGGACCTCGAGGTGCTGCCGCACGAATACATGGTGGAAAAGCGCGCCGTGGACCGCGGTACGCCCAAGCTCGATGGTCGCCTGCTGCTGGTGGAAGACAACCCGATCAACCAGAAAGTCGCGCAGAGCCTGATCAAGATCCTCGGGTTGGAATGCGCGACCGCCGACAACGGCGAGATCGCGCTGGAGAAAATGCGCGCCGGCGGTTTCGACGTGGTGCTGATGGATTGCCAGATGCCGGTGAAGGATGGCTACACCGCCACCCGCGAGTGGCGCGCGCATGAAGCAAAGTTGAGCCTGCCGCCGCTGCCGATCATCGCAATGACCGCCAATGCGATGGCTGGCGACCGGCAGAAATGCCTGGATGCCGGCATGGATGATTACCTGTCCAAGCCGGTGGATCGCCGCCTGCTGGAAGGCTGCCTGAGCACCTGGCTGCTGCGCTCGCCGCAACGCGAGGCCAACGCGCGCGTCGCCGGCTCGCCTGGTGCACGGCCGGTAGCCGAGGGCGCCGCGCCCGTGCGCGCGTCCGGTGCCGGATCGCAGGAGGGCGTGGCCCTGCGCGCGTCGGAGATCGAGGCATCGCTGGTTGCGTCGGCGCAGGGCGCCATCGATGCCGCCACCGCCGCGGCCATTGCGGCAGCCAAGGCCACGCCACTGAGCGCTGCAGCGCCCAGCGTCGGCTTCGACACACTCACCCCACCGACTGTCGCAAACCGCGCATCGGTCGCGGGCGAGGCGCCGACCGCGGCATCGTCGGCGTCGGCTGCCGCGTTCGCCGCCGCCTCCAGCGCGCCGCCATCGCTCGGCGCCTCGTCCGCGCCGCTCGGTACGCCGGTGCTGGACATGGAAGTGATCGAGGAACTGCGTTCGATCATGGGCAGCGAGGCGCTGGGCCTGGTGAAGATGTTTATCGAGGACGCGCCCAAGCATATCCAGGCGTTGCAGGTCGCGGCGGAAGCCAATGACATCGCCGCCATGGTCGCGCCCGCGCACACGCTCAAGTCATCGAGCGCCAACCTCGGTGCAATGGCGCTGTCTGCGGTGGCCAAGCGGATCGAGTTCGGCGCGCGCACCGAAGCGCTGCCCAAGCCCGGGCTGGCGGTGCTGATGCTGGAGAACGAATACCGCAAGGCGAAGTCGGCGCTGCTGCAGCTGACCTAGGGCAACCAAGACCGTTGCCATGGCCACGGCCTGGAAGCGGCGTGGTTGCAGTTGAGTCAGTCGCGGCCATCCCTGCGGCCAGCAAGCGGCGTGGTTGCTTTTGTCTGGGCAGGCGCCCTCCAGAAGCAGCAAAAGCTGAACGGCTCAGCCCTCCAAACCAGGCGTCATTGACGCATATGCGTCATTGACGTATATTCCCGGAATGATCTTCATCGAGACAAGCGTCTTCACTGCCGAAGTGAAGCTGCTGCTGCGCGATGAGGAGTACGCCGCCCTGCAATCCCACCTGGCCGACAATCCACAGGCGGGGGATTTGATCAGGGAAACCGGCGGCCTGCGCAAGGTGCGGTGGGCAGCTGGCGGCAAAGGCAAGCGAGCCGGGGTGAGGGTCATCTACTACCACGTGACTGCCAACGCCCAGATCCGGATGTTGCTGATTTACAGGAAAGGTATCCAGGACACCCTGACTGCAGATCAGAAAGCAGAGCTTCGCAAATTCAACGAGAGGTGGAAATGATGGAACCCAAACTGTTTGAACGCCTGGTTTCCAGCATGGGAGAGATGGACGAGATTGTGCGTGGCGAGCGTGCGCCTTCGCGGGAGTTCCATGTCAGCCCTGTTGAAGTGCGGTCCATCCGAAAGGCGACAGGTCTGTCCCAAGCGAAATTCGCCAAGGTGATCCACGTGCCCGTCGGCACGTTGAAGAATTGGGAGCAGGGACACCGCGATCCGACCGGGCCGGCCAAGGCGCTGCTGCGGGTGATCAAGAAAGACCCCAAGCACGTGATGGAAACACTCGCCGAATACGGCTGATCGCAGGGCGGCGCGCTCAGCCCCCGCGCGCGCTATGGCGCGGAGATTCAGGCAACGCCGGCTCGTTGTCACGTGGAATCGCATCGTCGCCAGCAACTGTGCGCGCCACCGGAGCCAGATGGAGCAAGGCGCGGATATACACCTCGCGCTTGAACACCACCACGTTGTCCACCGGATACCAGAAATCAACCCAGCGCCAACTGTCGAACTCCGGCTTATCGGTCAGGTCCAGGCGCAGGTCGGATTCCTCGCAGCGCATCTGCAGCAGGAACCAGACCTGCTTCTGGCCAATGCAGGTCGGCCGCGAGCCGCGGCGCACGCAACGATTGGGCAGCCGATAGCGCAGCCAGCCCGGCGTGGCACCGAGCACGTCCACGTGGTGCGGCTCCAGGCCGGTTTCCTCCCGCAGCTCGCGATACATCGCCTCGAGCGGGGTCTCGTCGGTATTCATGCCTCCCTGGGGGAATTGCCAGCCATCGCGATTCACGCGCCGCGCCCAGAATAACTGGCCATCGGCACGCATCAACACGATCCCGACGTTCGGGCGATATCCGTCCGGATCAATCATGATCGGACTCCACAATGCTTCACTGTGGCCAGACTGCCACAGCCCACGCGCAGGCCACAAGCGTCAGCGCGGCGAGTCACAATTGGCGCGACGCGAATCCGGCCTTCACGCGCTGACCACCGGGCGTCCGGAGACCATGCTGCATGACCATGACCCGCCTGATTGCGCTGATTGTCGCCCTGTTGATCGCCGCCATGGTGCTGATCGTCGCCAAGCCGGCGCCACCCGCGTCCGCGTCGCCTGACCGGTTTCGGCGCGAACCGCTGGGACTGGAAGCCAAGCCGATCCACACGATCCGCAACCGCGATACCGGTGAAGGTGCCCAGCAATACCTGGTCAGCAATCTGGTCGCGGGCCCGATCGAAGTGCTGTGTTCGCTGCTGAGCCCGGATAATGTGCGCAGCGCACCGCCGCTACCGCGACGCATGGTGCTGCCGGCGCTGGCGGAACGATCCGTCGCCGAACTGCATGTCATCGATAACGCGCACAAGGCCAGCGCGTCGGTGGCCTGCCAGGCAATGGTCGGCGATCCGAAAGCCCAGCCCGCCGCGAATCTCTCCTATGCCCTGCCCTTTCCGGCCGGCACGCGCTACACGCTCGACCAGGGCTTCGACGGCAGCTACAGCCACAACACGCCCGACAGCCGCTATGCGCTCGACTTCGGGGTGCCCGAAGGTACCGCCGTGCTGGCCGCGCGCGCTGGCATCGTGATGCAGGTGGAGGATGACTTCCGCGCCAATGGCACCGACGCGGCGCGTTATGGCGACCGCGCCAACTACGTGCGCGTGCTGCACGATGACGGCAGCATGGCGCTGTACGCCCACCTCGCGCCCGGCAGCATGCTGCGGCAACCGGGGGACCGCGTCACGGTTGGCCAGTTGGTGGGCAAATCGGGCAATACCGGGTTCAGCACCGGGCCGCACCTGCATTTCTCGGTGCAGCGCAACGCCGGGATGGCGCTGGAGGCGATCCCGTTCGGGGTGGTCGGGGTGGATCCGCGGGCGGCTCGGGGCGGCAGATGATTGATTGGAAAGGCCGCGGCAGCTAGAATTGCCGCGCTGCCTGCAATGGGCGGCGCCGTGGCTATGTAGCTCAGCTGGTTAGAGCGTGGCACTCATAATGCCGAGGTCGGTGGTTCGAGTCCACCTATAGCCACCATTCCTGTGCGCCCAATCTGCCGTCGCAGCGCCGCGCATTCCTGCACCGGACACGCGAAGCGGCTGGGGTCCTCCGAGTCTGTCCGGCCCGTCCTACTGCAGCCGATACATCTT
>JBBRZU010000092.1:0-10523 GCA_038236425.1 Lysobacterales bacterium | reverse complement strand
CATCTAAGATGTATTGGTGGGCGGGGCGCCCGCGGCGACACCCAAAACTGCGGCAGCACCCGGCGCGCCTGACCCCGCCCCCACAACTGCGGGGCTGGCTATCGCGGCTGAAGCCGCTCCCACAGGAGCAGGAACTGGAGCGGGGTCGACGGCGGAGTTGTCGCCGGCGGGCCGGTTTGTCGCCGAGCAGCACGGCATTGATCCGGCCAACGTCGCCGGCACCGGGCGCCACCATCAGGTGACCAAGGAAGACCTGGTCAACTACATCAAGACCGGCGGCCCAGCCGCTGGCACGCGCGCCGAACAGCGGGTGCCGATGACCCGCATCCGCCAGCGCATCGCCGAGCGGATGATGCTATCGAAGAACTCGATCGCCATGCTGACCTCGTTCAACGAAGTCAACCTGGGCAAGGTCATGGCCATGCGCAAGGAACTTGGCGAACCGTTTGAAAAGACCCACGGCATCAAGCTCGGCTTCATGAGCTTCTTCGCCAAGGCCGCTGCCAACGCGCTGGCCAAGTATCCGGTGGTCAATGCTTCTGCCGACGGCAGCGACGTGATCTACCACGGCTTTGCCGATATCTCGATTGCGGTCGCGACCGAGAAAGGCCTGGTGACGCCGGTGCTGCGCAACGTCGAGTCGATGGGATTTGCCGACATCGAAGGCGCCATCGCCGGTTATGCCAAGGCAGCGCGCGAGGGCGGGCTCAAGCTCGAAGACCTGCAGGGCGGCACCTTCACCATCACCAATGGCGGCACCTTCGGCTCGCTGATGAGCACACCGATCGTCAATCCGCCGCAGAGCGCCATCCTTGGCATGCACGCCATCAAGGAACGCCCGATCGCCGAAAACGGCCAGGTCGTGATCGCGCCGATGATGTATATCGCGCTGTCCTATGACCACCGCATCATCGACGGCAAGGATGCGGTGCTGTTCCTGGTCGACATCAAGAACCAGCTCGAGAATCCACACCGGATGCTGCTCGGGCTTTGAGCCCCGGACGCGGCACAAGCGAATCAACGCAGGGACGAATAGTCAGATGAGCCAAGCACAGCAGTTCGACGTAATCATCATCGGCGCCGGCCCCGGCGGCTACGTGGCCGCGATCCGCGCCGCACAACTCGGGCTGAAGACGGCCTGCGTGGATGCCTTCATCGGCAAGGAAGGCAAGCCGGCCCTCGGCGGCACCTGCCTCAACGTCGGCTGCATCCCGTCCAAGGCGCTGCTGGACTCCTCGCGCCAGTTCTACAACCTCACGCACTCGTTCAAGGACCACGGCATCAGTGCCGAGAACGCACGCATCGACGTCCCCGCGATGATCGCGCGCAAGGACAAGATCGTGAAGCAGTTCACCGGCGGCATCACCTCGCTGTTCAAGGCCAACAAGGCCAACCCGGTCACCGCCATCGCCGGCTTCGGCACACTCAAGGCGGGCAAGATCGTCAGCGTGAAGGGACACGACGGCAAAGTCGTCGAGATCACCGCCAAGCACATCATCCTGGCCCCGGGCTCCTCGCCGATCGAGCTGCCGTTCGCCAAGTTCGACAATGTGCGCATCCTCGACAACATCGGTGCACTCGATATCACCGAAGTGCCCAAGCGTTTCGGCGTGATCGGCTCGGGCGTGATCGGCCTGGAGCTCGGCAGCGTCTGGCGCCGGCTCGGCGCCGAGGTCACCATCCTGGAGGCGCTGCCGGAATTCCTGGCGGCTGTCGACCCGGACATCGCCAAGGCGGCGGCACGTGAATTCAAGAAGCAGGGCCTGGACATCAAGCTGGGCGCCAAGGTCAGCAAGGCCGAGATCAAGGGCAAGGAAGTGCACGTCACTTACACCGATGCATCGGGTGAGCAGACTATCGTGGTCGACAAGTTGCTGGTCAGCGTCGGCCGCCGCGCCGCCACCGACGGCCTGCTCGCCGAAGGCACCGGCGTGCAGCTCGACGAGCGCGGCCGCGTCATCGTCGATGAGCATTGCGCCACCGGCGCCGAGGGCGTGTGGGCGATCGGCGACTGCGTGCGCGGCCCGATGCTTGCGCACAAGGCGTCCGAGGAAGGCATCGCGGTGGCCGAACTGATCGCCGGCCTGCCCGGCCACGTCAACCTCGACACCGTACCCTGGGTCATCTACACCGAGCCGGAGATCGCATGGGTCGGCAAGACCGAAAAGGAACTCAAGGACGCCGGCATCCCGTACAAGACCGGCAGCTTCCCGTTCGCGGCGATCGGTCGCGCGGTGGCAATGAACGAGCCCGCGGGCCTGGTGAAGATCATCGCGCACGCCGAAACCGACCGCATCCTGGGCGTGCACATGTGCGGCGCCAACGTCTCCGAGATGATCCACGAGGCCGTGGTCGCGATGGAATTCCACGGCTCGGCCGAAGATCTTGCGCGCATCTGTCACGCCCACCCGACCATGTCGGAAGCCGTGCACGAAGCCGCGCTGGCCGTCGACAAGCGGGCCATCCACAAAGCCAACTGACGGCCGCGGCCGGGGAGTCCGGGTGATGGGCGAACCCAGTCCGATCCGAAACGTGTCCGACACGGCCCTGTGGGTCGCGATCTGGCGGGCGATGGAAAGCGAGCGTCCCGACGCCATTTTCCACGACCCCTACGCGCGCCGCCTTGGCGGCACGCGCGGCGAGGCCATCGCCGCGCGCATGGGCGGCCCGAAGATGAACTGGCCGATCGTCGTGCGCACCGCGGTGATGGACGAAATCATCCTGCGCTGCATCCGCGATGGTGTCGCCAACGTGCTCAATCTTGCCGCCGGCCTCGATACCCGCCCCTATCGGCTTGAATTGCCCGCGTCGCTGCGTTGGCTGCACGTCGACCTGCCCGAGATGGCCGACTACTTCCGTGACGGAATGGCCGGCGAATCGCCACGATGCCAACTGGAACTGGTGGCCGCCGACATGCGCGATGCCGACGCCAGGCGCGCGCTGTTCGAGCGCGTCGCCGCGCTGCCGGGAACCACGCTGGTGATCACCGAAGGCCTGCTGCTTTACCTCGAGGCCGATGACGTAGTCGCGCTCTCGCGCGACCTGCATGACATCGCCGGCGCAAGCTGGTGGCTCACCGACCTCGCATCGCCTGCGCTGCTGAAGTTCCTTGCCCACCGATGGAAGCCAACCCTCGTGCAGGGCAATGCCCCGTTCCGGTTCGGTCCGGCCAATGGCAGCGCCTTCTTCGCGCCGCAGGGCTGGTGTGAAATCGAATTCCGCTCCACGCTCATCGATGCCTGGAAACTGGATCGCAAGATGCCCTTCGCCTGGCTCTTGCGGGCGCTGTCCTGGCTGCAGCCGCGGCGCCGGCGCGAGGATGCAGTGCGCATGTCCAGCGTCGTGCTGATGGGCCGCAGCCAGGCAACGCAACCGATCCATGCAACGGAGACCAGCCAATGAGAGAGCCCGCGGACTTCCACGCCTTCCGCATCCACGACGATGCCGATGGCTACCGCGCCGGCGTCGAACGGATGTCGGCCGATGCCTTGTCACCTGGCGACGTGCTGGTGCGCGCCGCTTACAGCAGCATCAACTACAAGGACGCGTTGGCTGGTACCGGCATGGGCAAGATCCTGCGCCGTGCACCGCTCAACGGCGGCATCGATGTGGCGGGACATGTCGTGTCGTCCACCGACCCGGCGTTCAAGGAAGGCGATGCGGTGCTGTGCACGGGCAGCGGCCTGTCGGAAACGCGCGATGGCGGCTATGCGCAATTCGTACGCCTGCCGGCCGCGTCCACCATCGCAATTCCGGACGGCCTGGACCTGCGCGAAAGCATGGTGCTGGGCACGGCGGGTTTCACCGCAGGCCTGGCGCTGTATCGCATGCAGCAGAACGACCAGCGCCCCGAAGACGGCCCGATCCTGGTCACCGGTGCAACCGGTGGCGTGGGCATGCTGGCGATCGACATCCTCACCCGCGCTGGCTACACCGTGGAAGCGCTCAGCGGCAAGCGCGAACACGCCAACGCCTTGCGCGCGCTGGGCGCATCGGTCGTGCATGACCGGCACGAGATAACCTGGGGCACGCGCGCAATGGAAACCGCGCGCTGGGCTGGTGCCATCGACAACGTCGGCGGCGACACGCTCTCGGGCCTGGCGCGGGTGATCCAGCCGTACGGCAACATCGCCAGTTGCGGCATGGCCGGCGGCAGCGACATCACGGGCACGGTGATGCCATTCATCATCCGCGGCGTGTCGGTGCTGGGCATCGCCTCGGCCGGCACCGCCCGTCGGGTGCGCGAATCCGTCTGGCTGAATCTGGCAGGACCATGGAAGCCTGCGCACCTGGAGGGCATTTGCACCCGGGAAGTCGGCCTGGAGGGACTGGCCGAGGTGTTCCCGGGCATGCTTGCAGGCGGCTCTTTCGGGCGCACACTCGTCAAATTGTGACCGGTGCTTGCGCACGGCGCTTGCGCCGGGCATACAATTCGCCAAACCGGAGAACCTGATGGCCCGCATCCTGATTGTTGATGATTCCCCATCCCAGCTCCTGGGCATGAAGCGCATTGTGGAAAAGCTTGGCCACGAGGCGTTCACTGCCGAAGATGGCGCGGCCGGCGTCGAGGCGGCAAAGGCCAGCTTGCCCGACCTGATCCTGATGGACGTGGTGATGCCGAACCTCAACGGTTTCCAGGCCACGCGCGCCATTTCCAAGGAAGCCAGCACCGCGCAGATCCCGGTGGTGCTGGTCACCACAAAGGACCAGGAAACCGACAAGGTGTGGGGCATGCGCCAGGGCGCAAAGGCCTATATCACCAAGCCGTTTACCGAAATGCAGTTGGTGGAAGTGATCAACTCGTTGCTCGTTCCGGGCTGAGCACGGCGCCAATGCGACAGAAAAAAGCCAGGCGATTGCCTGGCTTTTTCTTTGCCCATCTTTTTCCGCCGGCGCCGCTCAGCGCGGCTTCGAACCGAAGGCCTCGGCCAGCTGCTGGTAAGCCTCGCGCTGCGCATCCGTTTCCGGCTTCGGTGCCGTGACTTCCAGCTCGACGATCTGATCGCCGGTGCTGGGCTTGCCCGGCAGGCCGCGGCCACGCAGCCGCAACTTGCGGCCGGTATCGGAGCCTTCGGGCACGCGCACTTCCACGCGACCGCCCAATGTCGGCACGCTGATCGTGGTGCCCATGGCCGCCTCCCACGGCGCGATCGGCGCAGTGAACAGGATGTTGCGGCCATCCACCTCGAATTCGCCGTGCGGCCGATAGTCGATTTCCAGCAGCAGGTCGCTGCGATGCCCCGGCGTTCCCTGGCCCTGCCCGGCCAGGCGAATCACTTGCCCCGGACGAATGCCTGCGGGAATCTTTACTTCCAGTGTCCGGCCGTCAACCGAGATCGCCTGTGCACCGCCGGAATAGGCAATCTCCAGCGCGATGGCCAACTTGGCACGCACATCGCCCTGCGGCGCCTGGCGCGCGCGCGCACCGGGTGCGCGGCCACCACCGAACAGCGACTCGAAGAAATCGCTGAAGCCTTCGCCGCCGCCCACGCCCTGCTCGAATCGAAAGCCTTGCCCGTTGCCGCCACCGAAACCGCCGTGTCCGAAGCCCTGGCCTGCCCCCTGGCCGAAGTCCGGCGGCGGGCGGAAGTCCTCGCCCGGGCGATAGCCCTGCGCGCGCAATTGATCGTAGGCGACGCGCTTTTCCTTGTCGCGAAGCACTTCGTAGGCTTCGTTGATGGACTTGAAACGCTCCTCGGCGCCGGCCTCCTTGCTGACGTCCGGGTGGTACTTGCGCGCGAGCCGGCGATAGGCGGTCTTGATCTCCGCCTCGCCCGCGCCGGACTCGACGCCAAGCGCCTCGTAGTAATCCTTGAATTGCATGCCCCGACTCCAGCGAATAGACCCGCGGCGGAAACGCCACGGGCCTCCATTCTACGACTGCCTTGCCCAATGCCTACTGCACGCTGATCCGGCGCGGGGTTGCTTGCGCAGGCGTGGCGATAGTGGGCTCCAGGACGCCGCGGCTGCCGGTGGCGCTGACGCCTTCGGTCAGCCGGGATTCAAGGGGCGGCCTGCCAAATCGGTTTAAAATGCGTGTCACTTCTTCAACAACGAGGCGGACCATGACAATCCAGGCAGGCGAACGCATCCCCGAGGCGACGATCAACGAACTGCACGATGGCGTCCAGGCGGTCAGCACGACCGAGTTGTTCGCAGGCAAGAAAATGGTGCTGTTTGCCGTTCCTGGCGCCTTCACCCCGACCTGCTCGGCCAAGCACCTGCCCGGGTACGTGCAGCACCTTGCCGACTTCACCGCCAAAGGCGTGGAAGTGGCGTGTGTCTCGGTCAACGATGCCTTTGTGATGGGCGCATGGGCACGCGACCAGTCCGTCCCCGAGGGCCTGCACATGCTGGCGGATGGCAACGGTGCCTTCACCCGCGCCCTGGGCCTGGAGCTTGACGCAACGCCGTTCGGCATGGGGCTGCGTGCCAAGCGGTTTGCCCTGTATGCCGAAGACGGCGTGGTGCGCCAGCTGCACGTCGAGGCCCCCGGCGAATTCAATGTGTCCTCGGCCGAATACATGCTCGCCAACCTTCCCGACTGACCCGCTGCGTGGCCCGTTCGGTCAACGCATTCCAGACTATCGCAACGCTTACCCCCCATCCCGGAGCACACCATGAAGAACTTCCTGATTGCCAGCCTGCTGTCCCTGTCGGCGCTGGCCGCATCGCCGCAGGCCCTAGCCGATTGCAGCAATTGCGGCCGCGTGACCAATATCGAAGCCTATACCGGCCATCGCTCGAGCACAGGCGGTGCCGTCGCCGGCGCGGTCGTCGGTGGGCTGCTGGGCAACCAGATTGGCGGCGGTGATGGCAAGAAGCTGGCCACGGTCGCTGGCGTGGCGGGCGGCGCCTATGCCGGAAAGCGCATCGCCGAAAACTCGGAGAAAACCCGCTACCACGTCAGCGTGCGTCTCGATAACGGCTCCAGGAGCACCATCTCGCAGTCCAGCGTGTCGGGCCTGCAGGTTGGCAGCCGGGTGAAGATCCAGCACGGACACGTCGTCCTGCGCTGACGTTATCCGCGAGGCCGGATGACAGAGCCGGTTGCGGGCCGGGAAGCCGGTGTCCGCAACCGGCTTTTTTATTTTGGCGGCTGCATCGCTGGCAGCTTTTCGGCGCGGTGGGTCGCCGCCGCAACCTTGCCGATCGGCGTCATCTGCAGCGCCGTGTCGGCCACGTCCAGGCCCAGGCCATTGCCGACGCTGCGGGCGCGAAGCAGGCGCGGGAAGTCGACGTCCACGTAGCCCATCGGCGAGCCGTTGGCCGAGAACGCCATGCCGGGCACGCCGTCCACCAGCAACAAGGTCTTGGGCGTGTGTGTCTCGCCGATCACCGAGCCGACCCGGAACACCGGGACACCGCCCCACTCGTCGGACGTGCGCAGCAGCGAAAAGAAGGTCATGCCCGGTTCGGCTGGGACGCCCTGGTCGAGGTCGACGAAGTTCAGGCCGGACACCGGCTTGCGCAGGCGCAGCCAGGCCACGCCGATCTGGGTATCGCGCGTGACCAGGTCAGCCGGCAACCAGTCCTCACTGCCGGCAAGGCGTACCCGGAATTCGCTGGACTTTGCCACCGGCGCGGCGCCACTGGACGCCGCGGCGCCCATCAGTTGCTTGAAGTCCATGGTGACCGCGCGATCGGGCACCAGCAGCAGCCCGTCGGAACTCACCATGAGTGCCTGCGTTCGATCCTCGACGCGCTCCTCCTTGCCCGATGCAGTCAACGACATCACGAACTTGACCGTGACTACGGCGTCGCCATGCATGGAAGTGAGCAAACGGTAGATCGACCGGTAGTCCTGCGCGCCGGCCTGGGCCTGCGCCGCAGGCGCAGCGAATGCGGTCGCCAGGGCGAGGCAGAGCAGCAAGGCGGGGGTTTTCATCGGGTCGACTCCGGTGCGTCGGCGTTGAGCCAGTAGCGTTCAAGATAGAGGATCTTGGTCTGGTTGCCGCGGATCACCATCAGCGGAATCAGGCCGTCCTTGCGTGCGGCAAGCGCCTGCTCGAGCGCGCGGGACAATTTTGTCGGATCGTTGACGTCGGTATCGCCCAGGCGGGTGACCACGTCACCGCGCTTGAGGTGGGCCAGTCCTGCAGCACCGCCGCTCTCGACGCCATCAATATAGACACCCTGCGCAGTGCTCGGAAGTCGAAGCGCAACGCGATCGTAGAAACCCAGCTCACGCAGTTGCGCGCGCAATCGGCCGATTGCAAGCGTGCGCAGTCCGGATGTTTCGGTCGGCGACGGGCCCGCAGTGACTTCAAATTGCAGCGGCTTGCCATCGCGCATCGCGCCGAACACACCCTTGGCCGATACATCCAGGTCATGCACGCGCTGGTCGAACTCTTCCGAGGAGACATCATTGCCCGGCTTGAGTGGCTCCTTGTTGAGCGAGACGAGCAGGTCGCCGACATGGGCACCCGCGGCACCCAATGGGCTGCCCGGATAGATCCGCGCGATCCGGTAACCCGGGCCGGGCAAGCCGACTTCCTTGGCCAGCGATCCGGTGAATGGCTGGACCTCCACGCCCACCCAACTCTTGGGCAACTCGGGCAGCGGCTCGCGGGCCTGGTCACCGACCACAGGCGTCAGCAGGCTCAGGCGCTGCTCTCCGCTGCTCTCGATCTGCAGTACCAGGGGCTTGTCCTCGCTGCCCTGCATGGCGGCGGCCAGCAGGTCGGACAAGGCATTGACGCGCTTGCCGTTGATCGCCGTGATCACCATGCCAGCCGTCACCTCGGGCCGCGCCTGCGCTGCCGGTCCGCCAGGCTTCACGCCGGTCACCAGGACGCCGGAGCGCGCCTCGAGACTGCGGCGCTTGCCCATCTCCGGGGTCAGCTCCGAAGCCGAAATGCCATACGCGGCCAGGGCCTGCTCCTTGCCGCGCTCGACGCGCTGGGCTTCGGCCACCAGGGTGATGTCCTGCTGTTTGCCATCGCGGTCGATGCGCAGCAACACCCTGGAGTTGATCGGCAACTCGGCGATCGCCTGTTGCACCTGCGGCACGTCCACCGGCTGCAGCGCGGTGATCGGCTGGCCGTTGAGGCTGACGATGCGGTCGCCGGCGCGCAGGCCGGCTTTCTCCGGTGGCGAACCACGCTCGACCGAATTCACCAGCACGCCCTCGGTCTCACGAGTGCCCTTGAGCGAGCGGATCCGGAAGCCGAGCGAAACGCGCGCTACGCGGCCTTTCTCGATCAGGGCGCGGACGATGCGCCCGGCGTCCGGCCCGGGAATGGCGAACGCCAGGTCGCCGCCAACGATCATCCCGCGCGTGTTCACGCCGACGATGCGCCCATTGAGGTCAACCAGCGGCCCGCCGGAGTTGCCGGGTGCGATCGAGGCGTCGTGCTGGATCCATGCGTAGTAGCGACCGGTCGGCTCATCTTCGCTGAGCGAGTCCTCGTACTCGGCTTCGTCGTCGAACAGGGATACAAGCAGGCGGCGCGGATTGTTCACCACACCGGCGCTCATCGAATTCGACAGGCCCCAGGGCGCGCCCATCGCCAGCACCGTGTCACCGGGCTGGATGTCCAGCTCGGTGGCAAACTCGGCGTAGCGGAACACTTCCGGGGTCGGTGGCTGCACCTGCAGCACCGCCAGGTCGGACAGGGTATCGGTTCCCACCAGTTTGGCTGGCAGCTCGCGACCGTCGGCAAAGACGATACGGAAGCTCTTGCCGTTCTGGGTGACGTGCGCGTTGGTGGCGATATGCCCCTGCGCGCTGATCACCGTGCCGCTGCCGCTTGAAACGCTCAGCGACGGGCCGCCCTGGCGATAGTCCTGGCGCACCGTGAGGATGCTCACCACCACCGGCAACACACGATCGCGGGCACTGGCGATGCGCGACGCCTGGGCAGGCCCCGGAAGCGCGGCCTGGTCGGCGACGGCGGGAACGGCGAGGAAACACAACAGCAGCGCGAGGCATGCACGCGGGAGAAAAGACGGGAAGATCGACATGGCAACCCCGGGAGACTTCAGCAAGCTTAGGCCGAAGTTACCCGTGAAATCCATTGACGCCGTCGCGTTCACGCCACGACGACGTCATGACGATTCATGACGCCCTATTCCGACGTGCCGGTATCAGCCGTCGCCGGCGGCGCATCGGCTCCAGTCGCGGCAGGCATCTCGTCGTCCTCGATCACGTCCAGGCGCTCCACCGCGATGAGTTTTTCGTCGCCCGCCACGCGCATCAGGGTCACGCCCTGGGTATTGCGGCCGACCTGCGACACTTCCGAGGCACGCGTACGCACCAGGGTGCCCTGGTCGGAGATGAGCAGGATCTCGTGCTCCTCGGAGAGCTGGATGGCACCCACCAGCGCGCCGTTGCGCTCGCTGGTCTGCAGCGCAATCACGCCCTGGATGCCACGGCCCTTGCGCGGGTACGAGGCCTGGTTGGTGCGCTTGCCGAAGCCGTTCTCGCTGGCGGTAAGGATATCGCCCTCGCCATCGACCACGATCATGCTGCACACGTGTTCGCCGGGCGCCAGGCGCATGCCGCGCACGCCGGTGGCGGT
>JBBRZU010000091.1:0-10636 GCA_038236425.1 Lysobacterales bacterium | reverse complement strand
TGTGGGAGCGGCTTCAGCCGCGATCCCCAAAGCACAACAGAGGAAACGGCGGCCAGTGGCCGCCGTTTTCGTTTTCTCAAGCTATCGCGGCTGAAGCCGCTCCCACAAAAGCCGCTCCCACAGAAGTCGCTCCCACATCATTTACACGGTGGCGGGGAGAAGTTTTTCGGGCTCGGGCTTGGCTTCGACGATCAGCTCGCCATCGCGCACGTCTACCAACACGCGGCCACCCTCGACCAGGGTCCCGAACAGCAGCTCGTCGGCCAGCGGGCGCTTGATCTTGTCCTGCAACAGGCGGGCCATCGGGCGCGCGCCCATCTGCGGGTCGAAGCCATGTTCGGCCAGCCATTGCCGCGCTTCCGCGGTGGCGGTGAGGGTGACGTGCTTGTCGTGCAACTGGGCCTCCAGTTCGATCAGGAACTTGTCCACCACGCGCAGGATGTGCTCGAAGCCCAGGCCCTGGAACTGCACGATCGCGTCGAGGCGATTGCGGAACTCCGGGGTGAACGCCTTGCGGATCACTTCCATGGCATCGGTCGAGTGGTTCTGGGTGATGAAGCCCATGGTGCGGCGGGCCGCCTGCTGGGCACCGGCGTTGGTGGTCATCACCAGGATCACGTTGCGGAAATTCGCCTCGCGGCCATTGGTGTCGGTCAGCACGCCGTGGTCCATGATCTGCAGCAGGATGTTGAACACATCCGGATGCGCCTTTTCGATTTCGTCCAGCAGCAGCACGCAGTGCGGAGTCTTGACCACCTTCTCGGTGAGCAATCCGCCCTGGTCGAAGCCGACGTAGCCCGGGGGGGCGCCGATCAGGCGGCTGACCGAATGCGATTCCATGTACTCGGACATGTCGAAGCGCACCAGCTCGATGCCCAACTGCATGGCCAACTGCTTGGTGACCTCGGTCTTGCCGACACCGGTCGGGCCGGCGAACAGGAAGTTGCCGATCGGCTTGTCCGGATTGCCCAGGCCCGAGCGCGACAGCTTGATCGCCGACACCAGGGTGTCGATCGCCGCGTCCTGGCCGAAGATGACCATTTTCAGGTTGCGCTCGAGGTTGCGCAGCACGTCCTTGTCGGACGCGGATACCTGCTTGGTCGGGATGCGCGCCATCTTGGCCACGATCAGCTCGACTTCCTCGACATCGATGATCGCCTTGCGGTCACCGACCTCACGCAGACGCTGGCGCGCACCGGCTTCGTCGATCACATCGATCGCCTTGTCCGGCAGCAGGCGGTCATTGATGTGCTTCACCGACAGGTCCACCGCAGCCTGGATCGCGTCCGAGCTGTATTGCACCTCGTGGTGGGCCTCGTAGCGCGGCTTGAGGCCGTGCAGGATCGCCACCGCCTCGCTGATGGATGGTTCGACCACGTCGATCTTCTGGAAGCGACGCGCCAGTGCCCGATCCTTCTCGAACACGCCGCGGTATTCCTGGAACGTGGTCGAGCCGATGCAGCGCAGCTCGCCGTTCTGCAGCACGGGCTTGATCAGGTTGGACGCGTCCATCGTTCCGCCCGATGCCGAGCCGGCACCGATGATCGTATGGATCTCGTCGATAAACAGGATCGCGCGCGGCTCCTTCTTCATCTGCGCAAGCACTGCCTTCAGGCGCTTTTCGAAATCGCCGCGGTACTTGGTGCCGGCGACCAGCGCGCCCAGGTCGAGTGAATAGATGATGGCGTCGGCCAGCACCTCGGGCACCTGGCCTTCGACGATCCGCCACGCCAGCCCCTCGGCCAGCGCAGTCTTGCCCACGCCGGATTCGCCGACGTAGAGCGGGTTGTTCTTGCGCCGGCGGCACAGCACCTGGATGGTCCGCTCGACCTCGTCCTCGCGCCCGACCAAGGGGTCGATCTTGCCTTCGCGCGCCAGCTCGTTGAGGTTGCTGGCGAATTCCTGCAACGGATTGCCCTTGGCTTCCTCGCTTGCCTCGCCTTCCGGGCGCTGTTCGCCCGGCTGCGCCTTGTCCTCGCCACCATCACCGACCTTGGCGATGCCATGCGAAAGATAGTTGACGACGTCAAGCCGGCTGATGTCCTGCTGCTGCAACAGGTACACCGCGTGGGAATCCTTCTCGCCGAAAATGGCGACCAGGACGTTAGCGCCCGACACTTCCTTCTTGCCGGAACTCTGGACGTGGTAAACCGCGCGCTGGAGCACGCGCTGGAAGCCCAGGGTGGGCTGGGTGTCGCGGGCATCGTCGGCCGGCAGGACCGGCACGCTGTCGTTGATGATCTGGCGCAGGCCATCGGCCATGCGCGACTGGTTGAAGCCGCAGGCCTTGAGCACTGCCACCGCTGCCGAGTTGTCGAGCAGCGCCAGCAGCAAGTGCTCGACGGTCATGAATTCATGGCGCGCCTCGCGGGCCTGCTTGTAGCACTGGCCGATGCTGAACTCGAGATCCTTACTGAACATTTCGCTCTCCGGGGAGGTTTCAACGTAGATGGGGACGGAGCCTGCGATTTCCAGCCTAGGCCTTTTCCATGCTGCACAACAGTGGGTGTTGATGCAGTCTGGAAAACTCGTTCACCTGCGTTACTTTCGATTCAGCCACTTCCCGTGTGTACACCCCGCATACGCCTTTGCCGCGGGTATGCACGTGAAGCATGACCTGGGTCGCTTTTTCACGATCCAGGGTAAAGAAGACCTGCAGCACCTCGACCACGAAGTCCATCGGGGTGAAGTCGTCATTGAGCAGCACGACCTGGAACAAGGGCGGCCGGGACACCTCCGGCTTGGCGGTTTCGACGATGACGCCGTGTTCGTGTTCGCGTTCGGGGTTGGGTTTGCGTGGCATGGCACCAGTATAAATGGGGCAGCCCGGTACGGACTCAAGTGATCTTGTCCGGGGACGCCTGCCGCATTGCCACAGGAAATGGGACAATTCATCCATGAGGACCGAAATGCCCGGGATGTGCGGCGCATGAGCTACCGACGCGGCGAATTCTGGCAGCCGGACGTGACGGTGGCGTGTGTGGTGGTGCGCGACGGGCGGCTGTTGATGGTCGAGGAACAGGTCCGCGGCCAACTCGTGATCAACCAGCCGGCCGGCCATCTCGAGCCGGACGAGTCGCTGGTGGACGCCGCCCGCCGTGAAACGCTGGAGGAAACCGGATGGACCGTCGGCCTGACGGCCTTTATCGGTGCCTACCAGTGGAAAGCGCCCGATACCGCCGATAACGGCCCCGGCCGCCACTACCTGCGCATGGCATTCGCTGCCGAGCCACTCGAACATGACCCGATGCGATCCCTGGACGAGGGCATCGTGCGCGCGCTGTGGCTGACGCCTGCGGAGTTGGCCGCTGACTCCGCCCGCCATCGCAGTCCGCTGGTCTGGCGGGTGGTTGAAGACTTCCTCGCCGGCCGTCGGCATCCACTCGACGCCATGCAGCAGGCATGAGCGCTCCCCGGGTCATGGTCGGGATGTCTGGCGGGGTGGATTCCTCGGTCGCCGCCCTGCGCCTGCGCACCGGCGGGGAAAGCCTGGCTGGACTGTTCATGCAGAACTGGGACGAGGACGTCAGCGGCGAATGCCGGGCCGACGCCGACCGCCGCGATGCGCTTGGCGTCTGCGGGCGGCTCGGCATCCCGTTCCACGCACGCAACTTCGCCCGCGAATACTGGACCGGCGTATTCGAGCATTTCCTCGACGAATACCGGGCCGGGCGCACGCCCAATCCGGATGTGCTGTGCAACCGCGAGATCAAGTTCAAGACCTTCCTGGACGAGGCGCGCGGCTTGGGCGCGGAGAAGATCGCGACCGGCCACTACGCCCGCATCGACTGCGCGGATGGCCGCTGGCGGTTGCTGCGCGCAGTGGACCGTGACAAGGACCAGACCTACTTCCTGCACCAACTCGGTCAGTCCCAGCTGTCGGCAACCCTGTTTCCCATCGGCGACCTGACCAAGCCCGAAGTCCGCCGCCTTGCCGCCGAAGCGGCCTTGCCTGTGGCTGCAAAAAAGGATTCCACCGGCATCTGCTTCGTCGGCGAACGCGATTTCCGCGAGTTCCTCGGCCAGTACATCCCGGCCCGTGCGGGCGAGATCCGCAGCGTCGATGGAGCCATGCTGGGCGAGCATGCCGGTGTGTTCTTCTACACGATCGGGCAGCGCGAGGGCCTGCAACTGGGCGGCCAGCGCGGCCGCTCGGGCGACCCGTGGTTCGTGGTCGGCAAGGATGTCGCCGCCAATGTCCTTCTCGTGGACCAGGGCAGCGACAGCCCCTACCTGCAGTCAAACCAGCTCCGCAGCGCGCCCGCGCACTGGATTTCCGGCGCGGCGCCGGCAGCGTCGTTTTCCTGCACTGCCCAGGTCCGGCACCGGCAACCGGACCAGGCCTGCGCGGTATCGGTGCGGCCCGATGGCCGGCTCGATATCGTGTTTGCCGCGTCGCAGCGCGCCGTGGCGCCGGGACAGTCGCTGGTGCTCTACGCGGGTGAGGAATGCCTTGGCGGTGCGGTAATTGACGCAACCGATGCCATGCTCGATCAATTGCACGGGAGCCGCGCGGCATGAAAGACAAAGTCCTCGCGCTGGCAGGAATGCTGCAGGCAATCGCGCTGGTCCAGCAGATGGCCAACAATGGCCATGCCGACACCGGCGCGCTCGGTGCCTGCGTGAACAGCCTGTTCCGCTTCGATGCCGACTCCACCGAGGAGATTTATGGCGGCGCCGCAGCGCTGCGCAGCGGGCTGAGGCGGGTGATCGCCCAACTTGATGGCGACGGGCGAGACCCGGGGCAGACCCGGATTGCCATGAACCTGTTGCACCTCGAGCGCCGGTTCGCATCAGCCTCGGGCGTAGCGGACGCGGTGCGCGCCGATCTCGACGCCCTGCTGCCGCTGCTCGCCTCCGACGGCGCGACCCATCCGCAGCTGCTGGCGAAACTCGGCGAACTTTACGCACAGCGCATTTCGCCGCTGGGCCCTCGGGTGATGGTCCAGGGCAATCCCGTCTACCTCGGCCAGCCGGTCGTGGTTGGCGAGGTTCGGGCAACACTGCTGGCCGCGCTGCGTTCGGCGGTGCTGTGGCGGCAATTGGGCGGCAGTTGGTGGGACTTGCTGCTGCAACGGCGGCACCTGGTGGAGACAGCCCGGGAACTGCTGGGCACGCGCTGATCCCCGATAGCCTGCAAAGGCGGCCTGACGCGCCGCGAGACGAGCCGAATCGCCCGCTTCGCGCTACAATGAGCACCGACCGACGTGCACTTTCCGTCCGGCCCACATGCCATCCCTTGGAGCATCCATGAGCGACTCCTTCGCGACCCGTGACACGCTGACCGTCAACGGGACCGACTACACCTATTTCAGCCTGGCCAAACTTGGCCAGCGCTTCGACCTCGCCCGCCTGCCCTACTCGATGAAGATCCTGCTGGAGAACCTGCTGCGCTGCGAAGACGGCGTCTCGGTGACCAAGGCATCGATCGAGGCCGTGGCCACCTGGAGCGCCAAGAACGAGCCGGAAACGGAAATCGCCTTCATGCCCGCGCGCGTCGTGCTGCAGGACTTCACCGGCGTGCCCTGCGTGGTTGACCTGGCGGCGATGCGCGACGCCGTGGTCAAGCTCGGCGGCTCGGCCGACAACATCAATCCGCTGATCCCTTCGGAACTGGTCATCGACCATTCGGTGCAGGTGGACAGCTACGGCAAGGCCGACTCGCTCGACGTCAACGGCGAGATGGAATTCTCGCGCAATGGCGAGCGCTACAGTTTCCTGCGCTGGGGCCAGAAGGCGTTCGACAACTTCAAGGTGGTTCCGCCCAATACCGGCATCGTGCACCAGGTCAACCTGGAGAATCTCGCCCGCGTGGTGATGGCGCGCGTGGTCGATGGCGAGTTGCTGGCGTTCCCGGACACCGTGTTCGGCACCGACTCGCACACCACGATGATCAACGGCCTGGGCGTGCTGGGCTGGGGCGTCGGCGGCATCGAAGCCGAGGCGGCCATGCTCGGCCAGCCCAGTTCCATGCTGATCCCGCAGGTCGTGGGCTTCAAGCTGACCGGCAAGCTGCCCGAGGGTGCCACCGCCACCGACCTGGTGCTGACGGTCACCCAGATGCTGCGTTCGCTGGGCGTGGTGGGCAAGTTCGTCGAGTTCTTCGGCGAGGGCCTGAATCATCTCCCGCTGGCCGATCGCGCCACGATTGCCAACATGGCGCCCGAGTATGGCGCCACCTGCGGCATCTTCCCGATTGATGCCGAGTCCCTGAACTATCTGCGCCTGTCCGGTCGCAGTGAGGACCAGATCCGCCTGGTCGAGGCCTATGCCCGCGCCCAGGGCATGTGGCGCACCGACGTGGAAGCCGAATACAGCGCCACGCTGACACTGGACATGGCCGAGGTCCTGCCGTCGCTGGCCGGCCCGAAGCGCCCGCAGGACCGCGTGCTCCTGTCCGACATGAAACAGAACTTCGTGGCCAACCTCGAGGGCATGGTGGTCAATCGCAAGGCGACGGTGTCAGAGATCAAGCGCATGGATGCCGAGGGTGGCGACCAGCCGCAGGCCGCACACCTCGCGGAGCGTCCGGCGTCGAGGATCCGCGCCAGGGACCGGGACGTGACCCTCCACGATGGTTCGGTGGTCATCGCCGCGATCACCTCGTGTACCAATACGTCCAATCCGGCAGTGATGCTCGCTGCTGGCCTGGTCGCACGCAATGCCGCCGCCCGCGGCCTCAACTCGGCTCCGTGGGTAAAAACCTCGCTCGGCCCGGGCTCGCTGGTGGTCACCGATTACCTGGTGAAGGCCGGTCTGCTGGACGACCTGGAGCAGCTTGGCTTCTACGTGGTCGGCTATGGCTGCACCACATGCATCGGCAACTCCGGCCCGCTGCTGGATGAAGTCTCGCGTGGCATTGCCGAGAACGAACTGGTGGTGGCCTCGGTACTGTCGGGAAACCGCAACTTCGAGGGCCGCGTGCACCCCGAGGTGAAGATGAACTACCTGGCCTCGCCGCCGCTGGTGGTTGCCTACGCGATCGCCGGCACCATCGACATCGACCTGACCACCGAGCCGCTGGGCACCGGCAGCGACGGCAAGCCCGTCTACCTGCGAGACATCTGGCCCTCGAACAAGGAAGTCGGCGACCTCATCGCCGCGACCGTCGGTCCGGAAATGTTCACCCACAACTATGCCAACGTCTTTGCCGGCGATTCCCGCTGGAACAAGATCGCCTCGCCCGACGGCGTGTCATTCGCCTGGGACGAAGCCTCCACCTACATCAAGAATCCGCCCTACTTTGACGGCATGCGCATGGACGTTGGCCACATCGAAGACATCCACGGCGCGCGCCTGCTTGGCCTGTTCGGCGATTCCATCACCACCGACCACATCTCGCCCGCGGGCAACATCAAGGCCAGTTCGCCGGCCGGCAAGTTCCTGCAGGCGCGCGGCGTGGCGCCTGGTGACTTCAATTCCTACGGCTCGCGCCGCGGCAACGACGACGTGATGGTCCGTGGCACCTTCGCCAACATCCGCATCAAGAACCTGATGCTGGGTGGCGAGGAAGGCGGAAATACCCTGCACCAGCCATCCGGCGACAAGCTGTCGATCTACGACGCTGCCATGCGCTACAAGACCGAGGGCGTGCCCCTGGTCGTGCTGGCGGGCAAGGAGTACGGCACCGGTTCGTCCCGCGACTGGGCGGCCAAGGGCACCCTCCTGCTGGGCGTGAAGGCGGTCATCGCCGAGAGTTTCGAGCGCATCCATCGTTCCAACCTGGTCGGCATGGGCGTGTTGCCCCTGCAGTTCATGGACGGCCAGAATGCCCGCACGCTTGGCCTGACCGGCAGCGAAACCATCGCGATCACCGGCCTGCAGGATGGGGCCGGCCGCGTGGCCGACGTGGTCGCCACCGGCGAAGATGGCAACAAGACGAGCTTCAAGGCACAAGTCCTGTTGCTGACGCCGAAGGAAGTCGAGTACTTCCGCCATGGCGGCATCCTGCACTACGTACTGCGGCAATTGGCAGCCCGCAAGGCCGCCTGATCCGCGCAGGCGACCGGATCGCCCGCCAGCACGCGTTGCGTACTGGCGATGCGCGGGGCCCCGCTCAGGGCTGATCGTCCCAGCGTGCGGAAATCAGTTTCCACTGCGAACCTTCGAGCCGCCAGCCCGTGCTGATGCTGTAAACCCGTGCCCGCTCGGGCAACTGGCCCGCCCCTCCAGCCAATGCCGCGGTGAAGTCCGCGCTGGCGCGATCGCCATACAACTTCACGTCGATCGGACCGAGGGTCACGGAGACCTTGGCATTGCGCAGCCGAAGCACCATCACATAGCGACGGAATGCCTGCCGGTCCATCGCCTCCGATCCGGCGAAGTCCTCGGCGATGGGCGCAAACAGGGCATCGGTGTCGCCCGCCTCCGCCGCCGCCTGCATCGTCGCGATGGTTTTCCGGAGCGCCTGCTCCGGCGGATCGCGTTTGCAGCCCGGAAGCAACCCCAGCATCAGGGCGATGCCCAGAGCCGGCAGCCACGGGAAACCCGGCAATTCAGGCCCTCTTCGCGGCTTGCCAGCATATGGAGCGTATGCTCCAATCGGTCGAGACGTGCCTTTTTGCGATGCGCCGTGCATCCCGGCACGACACAGTTCGCGAAGGGGTGGAGAAGGTATGGGCATCGAGCGTCCCTGGCTTGCCAGCTATCCGGCCGATGTGCCGGCGCAGGTCAATGTAGACGAATTTCCGTCCATCGTATCGGTGCTGGAGCAAGCCTGCGAGCGCTACAACCACAATCCGGCGTTCACCAACTACGGTCGCACACTGACCTACGAGGACGTCGACCGCCTCAGCCAGCGCTTCGCCAGCTACCTGCTCAATGAGCTCAACCTCAAGAAGGGCGACCGCGTCGCCCTGATGATGCCCAACACGCTGCAATACCCGATTGCGATCTTCGGGGTACTGCGCGCCGGGTTGACGGTGGTCAACACCAATCCGATGTACACGGCTCGCGAGCTGAAGCATCAGTTGCGCGATTCCGGCGCCACGGTGATCGTGGTCATGGAAATGTTCGCGCACACCGTGGCGCAAGTCCTCGCCGACACCTCGATCCGGCAGGTCATCACGACCTGCATCGGCGATCTGCTCGGCTTCCCGAAGGGCCCGGTGATCAACTTCATGCTGCGTCATGTGCGCAAGGCCGTGCCCGAATACCACATCCCGGGGGCGATCACGCTACGCCATGCCCTGGCTCTGGGCGAGCGGCGCCCGCCACCCGATGTGGAAATCCGTCACGAAGACATCGCCTTCCTGCAGTACACCGGCGGCACCACAGGCGTAGCCAAGGGCGCGATGCTGACCCACCGCAACCTGGTGGCAAACATGCAGCAGAGCTCGGCCTGGATCAAGCGCGACCTGCGCCCGGGCGAGGAAATCATCATCACGGCGCTGCCGCTGTACCACATCTTTGCGCTGACCTCGAACTGCCTGGTCTTCATGAAGTTCGGCGGACACAACATCCTGATCACCAACCCGCGCGACATGGATGGCTTTGTCCGCGAGATTGCGCGCAGCGGGTTCACCGCGCTCACCGGCGTGAATACCCTGTTCAACAGCCTGCTGAACTGCCCCGAATTCGCGCAGATCGATTTTTCCAACCTGCGGCTCGCGCTCGGTGGCGGCATGGCCGTGCAGCGTTCCGTCGCCGAGCGCTGGAAACAACTCACCGGCACGACCCTGATCGAGGCCTATGGTCTGACCGAGACCTCACCCGCCTGCTGCATGAATCCGCTCGACCTGGTCGAGTTCAATGGATCGATCGGCATGCCGATCCCGTCCACCGACTGCTGCCTGAAGGACGACGACGGCACCATCTCTGCCCATGGGGCGGTCGGCGAACTGTGCGTGAAGGGGCCGCAGGTGATGGCCGGCTATTGGCAGCGGCCGGAGGAAACTGCAGAGGTCATTGATGCCGACGGCTGGCTGCATACCGGCGACATGGCGAAGATGGACGAGCACGGATTCTTCTATATCGTCGACCGCAAGAAGGACATGATCCTGGTGTCCGGTTTCAATGTGTACCCCAATGAGATCGAGGACGTGATTGCCATGATGCCCGGCGTGCTGGAAGTCGCGGCGGTCGGCGTTCCCGACGAGAAGTCCGGCGAGGCGGTGAAGGTGGTGGTGGTGCGACGGGATCCAGCCCTGACGGCGGATCAGATTCGCAGCTTCTGCCGCGAGCACCTCACGCCGTACAAGCTCCCGCGATACGTCGAGTTCAGGACCGAGCTGCCGAAGTCCAATGTCGGCAAGATCCTGCGGCGGGAATTACGGGATTCCGCCAAGGCGGTCGCTGGATAAGAGACGCAGCGCACCGCAAGGGTCCGAAATACAGGGGTACACTCCGGCCGACTGCTGTCCAGGCCGTCCCCCCCAACGCTGGAGTCACGCCATGTCACGCCTTGAACGCGTTCCCTCTGCCCTCGGCCAACCCCTCGTCCGCTTGTCGGAAGAAGCCGGAACCGACTGGTTCCACATGCACGCCGGCGGAGCCGGCACCTACCACCCATGCTTTTCGGAGCGACTGCTCCAGGAACTTCGCCGGGCCCAGGATGACCTGCGTCGACGGCTTGCATCAAACGCCGACCCGCAGGCCGGGATCCACCACCTCGTGCTCGCATCCGACACCGATGTGT
>JBBRZU010000090.1:0-10724 GCA_038236425.1 Lysobacterales bacterium | reverse complement strand
CGCCACCTGCTCCATGATCTTGGACGGTGACACCTGGTAGGGCATCGCAACGATGACGATGTTCTGCCCTTCGCGCACCCAGGTGGCGCGGGCGCGCACGCTGCCGCCGCCGGTTTCGTACATCGCCAGCAAGTCGGCGGCGGGGGTGATGATTTCTGCGGCGGTCGGATAGTCCGGCCCGCGGATGTGCTCGCACAGGTCGCGCACAGTGGCATCGGGATCGTCCAGCAGCCGGATACAGGCGCTGACCACTTCGTTGAGGTTGTGCGGCGGGATGTCGGTGGCCATGCCGACCGCGATGCCGGTGGTGCCGTTGAGCAGGATGTGCGGCAGGCGCGCGGGCAGCCAGCTCGGCTCCTCGAGCGTGCCATCGAAGTTCGGGTTCCAGTCGACCGTGCCCTGGCCGAGTTCGCCCAGCAGCACTTCGGCGATCGGGGTCAGCTTGGATTCGGTGTAGCGCATCGCCGCGAACGAGGAAGGGTCATCCGTTGAACCAAAATTCCCCTGGCCCTCGATCAGCGGATAGCGGTAGGAGAACGGCTGCGCCATCAAAACAAGTGCGCCATAGCAGGCGCTGTCGCCATGCGGGTGGAACTTGCCGATGACATCGCCGATGGTGCGGGCCGACTTTTTCGGCTTGGCGGCGGCATTCAGGCCAAGCTCGCTCATGGCATAAACGATGCGGCGCTGGACCGGCTTGAGCCCGTCGCCCAGGAAGGGCAGGGCGCGGTCGAGCACCACGTACATCGAGTAGTCGAGGTAGGCGCGTTCGGCGTATTCGCGCAGGGGGATCTGTTCGAAGCCGTGGAAACTGGGGCGGGCGGGGGTTTCTGGCATGGGTGTGTTGGTCGGGGATTGCGCGTTTGCGGGTTCCGCCAATTCTACCCGCCCGGGCGCGGCGGCCGTTCAGCCTGCTCCGGTACACTCGGCGACGTCCCCACCGACCGGCCCCGCCCCATGAGCATCATTGGCATCGTGATCCTGATTGTCTGCGTCTGGCTGTTTTTCAAGGTCGTCGGCAGCCTGTTCAAGATCGGCATCGTGATCCTGGCGATCGCCATCGTGTGGTACCTGGCTGCGCCGATGCTGGGCATGCCGCGGCCGTTCTAGCCTGGCCTTGTTGGAGGGGCTTGACCCTGTGGGAGCGGCTTCAGCCGCGATCAAATTATCGGGGCTGAAGCCCCTCCCACAGGGGCGGGCTCGGTCCGCGCTTGCTGCTGCAGCCGCCACATCGCCGCGTAGTGTCCGCCGAGGGCCAACAGCTCGGCATGCGAGCCGCGCTCGACGATATTGCCCGCGTCCATCACCAGGATCTGGTTCGCATCCATCACCGTGGACAAGCGGTGGGCGATGATCAGCGTGGTCCGCCCGACCGCAATCCGGTCGAGTTCTGACTGGATCGCCTTCTCGCTGGCCGAATCCAGCGCCGAGGTCGCCTCGTCGAAGATCAGGATGGCCGGATTCTTCAGCAGGGCCCGCGCAATCGCAACGCGCTGCTTCTCGCCGCCTGACAGTTTCAGGCCGCGCTCACCGACCGATGACTCGTAGCCGTCGGGCAGCGAGGCAATGAAGCTGTGGATGTGCGCGGCGCGGGCGGTATCCTCCACCTCGGTATTGCTCGCGGCAGGGCGGCCATAGCCAATGTTGTAGCGGATGCTGTCGTTGAACAGCACCGTGTCCTGCGGCACGATGCCGATCGCCGCGCGCACCGAATCCTGCGATGCCTCGCGGATATCGCGGCCGTCAATCCGGATCGCGCCGCCGCTGACGTCGTAGAAGCGGTACAGCAGGCGGGCGAGCGTGGACTTGCCGCTGCCCGAATGCCCGACCACTGCGACGCGGTGCCCGGGTGGGATTTCAAAGGAAATGCCGTGCAAGATTTCCCGGCGCGGGTCATAGCCGAAGTGCACGGCATCGAACGACACCCGCGGTTGCTGCACGTGCAGCGGCGGGGCCGAGGGATCGTCGCGGACTTCCTGCTTTTCATCGAGCAGGCCCCACAGCCGCTCGATATTGGTCAGCGCCTGCTTGACCTCGCGATACATCATGCCGAGATAGTTCAGCGGCATCGCCATCTGCAGCAGGTAGGCATTGACCAGCACCAGGTCGCCGACGCTCTGCTTGCCCGAGACCACGCCCATCGCGGCCTTGAACATCAGCGAGGTCACGCCAACGGCGATGATCGCCGCCTGCCCCACATTCAGCACGGCAAGCGTCTTGTAGCTCTTGACGTTGGCTTCCTCCATCTGGCGCAGGCTGGCGTCGTAGCGCTGGGCCTCGTGTTCTTCGTTGTTGAAGTACTTGACCGTCTCGTAGTTCAGCAGCGAATCCACTGCGCTGGCGCTGGCCGCCGTGTTGGCCTCGACCGAGGCACGGTAATAACGGGTGCGCCATTCGGTCACCGAGATCGTCCAGGCGATATAGACAACCAGCACGGCGAGGGTGATCAACGCGAACCAGATGTCATACAGGTACACCAGCACGCTGGTGACCAGGGTGACTTCGATCAGGGTCGGGATGATCGTGTACAGCGTCCAGTCGAGCAGATCGGAAATCGCGCCGCCGCCGCGCTCGACATCGCGGGTGACGCCGCCGGTGCGCCGGTTCAGATGAAAGCGCAACGACAGCGCATGCAGGTGCCGGAACACCGACAACATCACCATGCGCGACGACCGCGCCATCACCCGCGCAAACACGATCTGGCGCATCTCGGTGAACACGCGCTCGGACAGCCGCGCCGAGCCGTAGGCCAACAGCAGGGCGACCGGGATCACCGCCACCGAGCCCTTGATGCCGAGCGTATCGATCAGCCGCTTGAGCACCATCGGCACCGCGAGACCGGCGACCTTGGCGGTCAGCAGGAAAGCCATGGCGATGGCGATGCGGCCGGTATACGGCCTCAGGAACGGCAGCAGCTCGCGCAGGATCGCCGAGGTTGGCCTTTCGGGCGCCGGTGCAGGCAGGGGAATGGGCGCGACCAATTCGGCCGGCGAGGAGTCTGTGTTCGAGTTGGTGCTGGGTTCCATTGCTTCCAGATGGGTGCCGGGTGCGATGGATCAAGCCTGCCTGATCCCGCGCGCCAACGCCACGCACCATCGGCCGATCAGGCCGCGTGTGCTTCGGGACCGCGCCCCGCCTTGCCGTCACGCCCGGCCTGGTCTTCACGCCCCGCCTGGAATGTGAGCAGCGTGAAGTACAGCAACGGGATCACCACCAGCGTCAACACGGTGCTGACCAGGATGCCGAAGATCAGCGAGATCGCCAGGCCGTTGAAGATGGGGTCGTCGAGGATGAAGAAGGCGCCCATCATCGCCGCCACGCCGGTCAGCACGATCGGCTTGGCGCGTACCGCGCAGGCCTCGATCACCGCATCGTCCAGCGCCGAGCCTTCCGCCACCGACTGGTTGATGAAGTCCACCAGCAGGATCGAATTGCGCACGATGATGCCCGCCAGTGCGATCATGCCGATCATCGAAGTGGCGGTGAACTGTGCACCGAGCAGGGCGTGCCCTGGCATCACGCCGATCACGGTCAGCGGGATCGGCGCCATGATCACCAGAGGCACCAGGTAGCTGCGGAATTGCGCCACCACCAACAGGTAGATCAGCACCATGCCGGCGGCGTAGGCGATGCCCATGTCGCGGAAAGTCTCGTAGGTGATCTGCCATTCGCCATCCCATTTGATGGCGAAATTGCTGGTGTCCTGCGGCTGGGCGATGAAGGTCTGGCTGACCTTTTGCCCGCCGATCAGGTTGTCGTTGACCTGCCCGACCAGGTTGAACATGCCGTACAGCGGGCTATCGGTGCTGCTGGCCTCATCACCGGTGACATAGGCCACCGGCAGCAGGTCCTTGTGCAGGATGGCGCCATCCCAGGGGCTGCGCTTGATGCTCACCAGCTCCGACAGCGGCACCAGTTGTCCCTGGCCACCACGCACGCGGACATCGAGCACACGCGCGATATCGGCTTGTTCGGCGGCCGCCAGGCGCAGGCGCACCGGGCGCGGGTATTTCGACGTGCCGTCATGGATATAGGTTGCGTCGAGTCCTGACACCGCCGCGGCCAGTGCATCGGCAATCGCGGACTGCGGCACGCCCAGGCGTGCGGCGCGCGCCCGGTCAACCACAACGGTCTCGCGCGGCGCATTGCTCTCGACACTGGTATCGATGTCAACGATGCCCTCGGTGCTTTGGAAGCGCTTCTCCAGCTGGAGCGCGAGTTGGCGGGTGCGTGCGTAGTCGGGGCCATACACCTCGGCGACAATCGGCGACAGCACCGGCGGTCCAGGCGGCACCTCGATGACCTTCACCGACGCACCATGGCGCACGCCGATCGCGGCCAATGCCGGACGCAACGCACGTGCGATCTCGTGGCTCTGGCGTTTGCGCTTGTGCTTGTCGATCAGGTTGACCTGCAGGTCGCCAACGTTGCTGCCGCTGCGCAGGAAATACTGCCGAACCAGGCCATTGAAGTTCATCGGCGCCGAAGTGCCGGCATAGCCCTGGTAGTCGAGCACCTCGGGCACGCGCTCGACCACGGCGGCCAGATCGACCAGCAGCGCATTGGTATCTTCGAGCGTTCGGCCCTCGGGCAGGTCAACCACCACCTGCAATTCGGATTTGTTGTCGAATGGCAACATCTTCAGCACCACCAGCTGGAACACCGCCAGTGATGCGGCCAGCCCGACCAGCCCGATCATGCCACCGAACAGCCACAGGCGACGACGGCCGCCGCGCTGGCGATCCACGAACGGGCGCATGACTTTGCCGAACAAGCGGTGCAGGCGTGTTTCCTCGACGACCTCGGCCGCGTCAAGCTTTGCGCCTGCAATGGCGCCAGCCGCGGCGTCCACGCCGACCTGTGCGTGCTCCGGGTGATGGTGCCGTCCGAGCAGCTTGAGCGACAGCCACGGCGTGACGATCAGTGCGATCGCCAGCGACAACAGCATGCCGACCGATGCATTGATCGGAATTGGCCGCATGTACGGGCCCATCAGGCCGGTGACGAAGGCCATCGGCATCAGCGCCGCGATCACCGTGAAGGTGGCCAGGATGGTCGGGCCGCCGACTTCGTCCACGGCAGGCGGAATCGCCTCGCGCAGGCTCTTGCCACCGCGGGCCATGTGCCGGTGGATGTTCTCGACGATGACAATCGCGTCGTCCACGAGAATACCGATCGAGAAGATCAGTGCGAACAGGGATACGCGGTTGAGGGTGAAGCCCATGGCCCACGATGCAAACAAGGTCAGCGCCAGGGTGAGTACGACGGCGCTGCCGACGACGATGGCTTCGCGCCAGCCGAGGGCGAACAGGACGAGCAGGACAACCGAGCTGGTCGCGAAGATCAGCTTCTCGATCAGCTTCATCGCCTTGTCGGTGGCGGTCTGTCCGTAATCACGGGTGATGGTGACGTTGACGCCGGCGGGAATCAGTTCGCCCTTGAGCTGCTCGACCCGGGCGGTGATTGCACGGGTGATATCGGCGGCGTTACTGCCCGGTTTCTTGGCTACGGCAATGGTAACCGCGGGCGCCAGGCCGGATTTCGGGCCAGCGCGGTTTGGCGGCGCGCCATGCCAGGCATAGCGCGTGGCGATATCCGCGCCCGCATGCACCTCGGCGACATCGCCCAATCGCAACGGGCGGCCGTCGGCGAGGCCGATCACCAGATCCGAGACTGCATCAGCATCCACCAGGAACGCTCCGGCAGTCACCGGAACCGCACCGTCGGCACCGACGCGCTCGCCCACCTGGCGCACCGCATTGGCGGCCTGCAGGGCGCTCGACAGATCGGAGACGGTGAGGTTGTAGGCGGCCAGCTTGGCCGGGTCCAAGGTTACCGCGACAACCCGATCAGGCGCACCGATCGTGTACACGTCGCGCGTGCCTTCGATGCGCTTGATTTCGGTTTCCAGCGTATGCGCAACTTCTGCCAGGCCGGTTGCGCCGCGTTGCGCATCCTCGGTCCACAGCGTCAGGCTCATCACCGGCACGTCATCAATGCCCTTGGGCTTGATCAAAGGCTGGCCCACGCCCATGCCCGGCGGCAGCCAGTCCTGGTTGGAATAGACCTGGTTGTACAGGCGCACGATCGCCGGCTGGCGCTCGATACCGACGGTGTATTCGACCGTCAGGATCGCCATGCCCGGGCGACTGGTGGAATAGACGTGCTTGATGCCCTCGATTTCCGAGAGCTTCTGTTCCAGCGGCGTGCTGACCAGTTGCTCGACGTCGCGCGCGCTGGCGCCGACGAAGGGCACGAACACATTCGCCATCGTCACGTCGATCTGCGGCTCTTCCTCGCGCGGCGTGATCAACACCGCCACCATGCCCAGCAGCAGCCCCATGATCGCCAGCACCGGGGTCAGCGGGTTGGACTGGAAGGCGGCGGCAAGGCGGCCGGACAGGCCCAACCGGGGCGGCGGCGAGGTGTTATTCATTGCCGGCGCCGGTGCCGGCTGCGGCCTTGCGCTGCGCAGTCAACGCCTGCAGGGCGGCGATGGGGTCGCTTGCGACTTGTTCGCCGGATTTCAGTCCGGCAATCACTTCGATCTGGTCACCGCTGCGGTGGCCGAGCCGGAGCTGTCGCAGGCTGAGGCTGTTATCGGCCAGCACGTACACGCCGCTGATCTCGCCACGCTGCGCCAGCGCGCTCGCGGGAATATTCAGTGCGCGTCCGCCGGTACCTGCAGCGATCGGGAACACGACCTTGGCGGTCGCGCCGGGCTGCGGTGCCTGCTCCAATTCCGGCAGCAGAATGCGCACGCCCACGCTGTGGGTGGATGGGTCGGCCGCGGGGAAGACCGTGAGGTCGGCGGCATCGATCCGGCGACCATCCGCGAGCACGATCTGCGCGTGGCCGGCGGCGCGGATCGCGTCCGCGTCGGACTGTGGCACCTGCACTTCCATGCGCAGCGCGCCGGGCGCATACATGGCAAGCAATGGCTGGCCCGGTGCCACGCTCTCGCCCGGTTCCACCTGGCGTGCGCTGACGATGCCGGCGAACGGCGCGCGGACCACGGTGTAATCGGCCTGCTGGCTGGCCTGCGTGAGTTGTGCGCGGGCCGCATCGCGGGTTGCCGCGGCGCTGTCGCGGCCAAGGCGTGCCTGGTCAAGTTGCGTGCGCGACACATATTGCGCGGTCCCGAGCGCCGCGTAACGCTGGTAATTCGCCTCTGCCTCGGCGGCGGCCGCCTCGGCAGCGCGCAGTTGTGCCTTGGCGGTATTGGCACCGGCCTGCTGCTCGACTGCAGTCAGGCGCAGCAACACATCGCCCTTGGCGACGCGAGCATTGACGTCCACCGCCACGACGGTGACACGGCCGGCTGTCTGTGCGGCCAGGGTCGCCTGTTGCACGGCTTCGACCACGCCATCCCAGCTGCGCCCGCTGGCGGCGGCGCCGGCCTGCACGGTGAAAGTCTCGACGTGCGCCAACGGCGGCAGCGCCGGCGCCGGCGTTTCACCGCCGCATGCCGCCAGCAGCAAGGCGGCGCTGGCCAGGATCATTTGCACTCTCATCGTCGCGTTCCCTGCGTGTACATTTTCCGGTTTGGGATCACTTGTAGCTGCAACCTGCCGCGACGCCCTTGCCGACGCCGAAACGACGCATGACCATCGCGGCCGGGCAGAAGCCGGTAAATGCAGACTGCAGCAGGTTCAGGCCGACAAAGGCAGTCAGCAGCCACCACATCGGCGAGACCAGTTGGGTCAGGGCAATGCTGATCAGGACCATCACGCCGGCAAAAGCCATCACGGCACGTTCGAGGCTCATGGGAAATTTCCTTTCAATGGATTGGGTTGCGGAATCGGCGCCAGGCGCCCGTTATTTCTTGCCGTCCTTGAGCCGCTCGATGCCGAGCATGCGCAGGATGTACTTCTCGTAGACCGGCTCGGTATTGCCGGATTTCATCTTTGCCATGAAATATTTCTCATAGGCGACCTTGGCCACATGCACCCATTTGCCGACCTTTGCCCAGGTGACGTTGCGCGGCGGAATCTGCGGCAGCGCCACGAATGCAGCGCCGGTGTCGCCCATGTCGGCCAGGCAGATGGCATTCCAGGTGGCGATTGCATCGGCAGTTCCGCCATTGATATCCGCGCGCAGGTTGTGCGACAAGGCCGACACCATGGATTCGATCATGAAGCCGGTCTTGGGCGCGCCGGTGGGCACCGGAGTGACTTCCACCGGTGGGATCGCCACGCAGACGCCGGCGGAATAGATGTTCGGGTACCTGGTGCTGCGTTGGTGCTTGTCGATCAGCACGAAGCCGCGCGGGTTGCACATTTCCTTGGCGCTGCGCACCGCATCCACGCCGGTGAAGGCCGGCAGCACCATCGCGAACTTGAATGGCAGCTTGTGCTCGCGCGTCGGCGCACCATGGTCATCGACTTCCTGTACGGTCATTTCGTCCGCTGTCACTGCGCCGATCCGGGCGTTGACGATCCACTTGATGTGGCGCTGGCGGAATTCTGATTCGAGCAGGCCCTTGGAGTCGCCAACCCCACCCAGCCCGAGGTGGCCGATGTAGGGTTCGCTGCTGACATAGGTGATCGGCACGCGATCGCGCAGCTTGCGCTTGCGCAGGTCGGCATCGAGGATCATCGCGAATTCGTACGCAGGGCCGAAGCAACTCGCACCCGGTGCGGCGCCGATCACGACCGGGCCCGGATCCTTGAGGAACTTTTGATATGCGTCCCAGGCCTCCAGCGCGTGCGGCGTCGTGCAAACCGAATGCGTATACAGGTCCGGTCCAAGGCCGGGCACTTCGTCGAATGCGAGCCTGGGGCCGGTGGCGATGACCAGGTGGTCGTATGCAAGCTTGCGTCCGTCCCGGAGCAGCAGCGCGTTTTCCGCGGGCAGCACGGACTCGGCGCCGGCGGATTCGAAAGCGATATTCTTTTTGGCCAGGTGCGGGCGTACCGCCAGCTGCACCTGTTTGGCGGCCCGCCAACCCACGGCGACCCAGGGATTTGACGGGGTGAAGGAGAACTTTTCGTCCTCCCCCACGAGCGTCACCGTGTGCTTCGGATCCAGATTCGCGCGAATGTCATAGGCGGCGCTCATGCCGCCAATGCCTGCGCCCAACACCACGATGCTAGCCATGCTTGTTTCTCCGATCGGTCCGTGACTGGTTGACTAATATCTAATTTAGAGATAGCTTATATACATCACGCGGTGTTGTCAACCGTGCCTGCACTGGCTGGAGACCGGATGTACCCGATTGCGAAACACTTTGAAGTCATCGCGGGACCTGCCACCGGACAGCCGCATCGGAACGCGGCGGCCCGGTGCACCGGACGCGGGGGCATGCCATGACGGCGCGCCGTCCTGCCCGCGGGCACGGCACCCAGGTGGCGCCTGGACTTGCAGCCGACATGCAAGCCCAGGCCGAAGCCGCGGCCGAACTGCTCAAGGCGATGTCCAACCCGCAGCGACTGCGGGTGCTGTGCCTGCTGCTGGAAGGCGAGCGTTCGGTTGGCGAAATCAACGCCCGGATCGACCTCAGCCAGTCAGCGCTGTCGCAGCACCTGGCAATGCTTCGCGAGAGTGCCCTGGTGACTACGCGGCGCCAGGCGCAGACCGTCTACTACTCGGTTGGTTCAGGACCGGTGCACGACATCATCCAGACACTGCATGCAATCTACTGCCCGCCACCCGGGGATGCGCAGGTTGCAACCGGCAAACGCCGCGCGAAACCGTGACAAATCGTTGAATCTCACTGGAGCACGACATGACTCGCAACATGGGACAGTTGGATCGAATTCTTCGCGGCCTGCTCGGCATCGCGCTGCTTGCCTGGGCCGTGCTCGGTACCCAGAGCCTGCACTGGATTGGCTGGATCGGCATCGTGCCGCTGGTCACTGCGGCGGTTGGAATGTGCCCGCTCTACAAACTGATTGGCATCAATACCTGTGGTGCACGCACCTAGGTAGAAGTGATGCAAGCTGAGGGGAGGGCTGGAGTGGCCGGTCTGCTATGCTGCCGGCCCTCGGCTCCGCAGCCCCACGCGCGGCGAGATATCGGACGCCCAGCGTGATCGCCCACCTCAACATTTCCCGGTTCCGGCTCGCGTTGATCCTCGGCGCGCTGGCCATGCTCGGCCCGTTCTCGATCGATACCATCTTCCCGGCCTTCGCCGTGCTCGAGCACGACCTGGGCGTGGGCAAGATGGCGATGCAGCAGACCATCAGCATGTACCTGCTCGGTTATGCCGGCATGTCACTGGTCCATGGGCCGCTGTCGGATGCACTCGGGCGGCGCCCGGTCATCCTCGTGGGCATCGCGGTATTCGGCGCGGCTTCCATCGGTTGCGCCCTGTCCACCTCGTTGCCGATGCTGCTGATGTTCCGCGTCCTGCAGGGTCTGTCGGCGGGCGTGGGCCTGATCGTCGGCCGCGCGATCGTGCGCGATGCGCTTGATGGCGATGAAGCACAGCGGCTGATGAGCCATATCTCGATGATCTTCGGATTGGCGCCGGCGATCGCGCCGATCATCGGCGGCTGGATCCTTGGCTGGAGCAATTGGCAGGCGATCTTCTGGTTCCTGAGTGCCTTCGCCCTGGTACTGCTCGCCGTAACAGCAATTGCGCTGCCGGAAAGCCACCCGGGTGAAAATCGCCTGCCGTTGAATACGCGCATCCTGATGGGCGGCTACCGCGCGATGCTGGGGAATGGCCGCTTCGTGTTGCTGGCGCTGGCGGGCACGGCGAACTTTGGCGCCCTGTTTCT
>JBBRZU010000089.1:0-10748 GCA_038236425.1 Lysobacterales bacterium | reverse complement strand
GCAGTTGCTCACAGGCGAGCTGCCATACGGTGGTACCGATGCCTGGGCGATCGGTACGCAGCATCTCACCGCTGACATTCCGCGTTTGCCTGATGGTTTGACCCACCTGCAGCCGCTGCTCGACAGCCTGCTTGCAAAGAAGCCGCAGGCGCGCATCCAGACTGGTGCGGAACTGGCGCAGCGGGCGGAGGCCTTGTTATCGACTGTTGTGACGCCGGACACCGCGCCCAGCGTGGCCGCGCACGCGCACAGTGCTCCCGGCGTGGCTCCATTGCACGAACGCCGCACGCCCGATGCGCCATCGCTGAATCGCCGCACGCCTGCCGCTGCGCCGATATCCGCGACCGGCACGCGCAATGTCGCAATCGGGATGGGTGTGGTCTTGCTCGTGGTGTTGGGTTGGATGGGCTGGCGGCACTTTGCACCGTCAGCGCACGCGCCTTCTCCCGCCACTGTGGCCAGCGCCACTGGCACTGGCACTGGCGCGGCGTCCGCTGCCGCAGCCGCAGCCGCAGCCGCTGCCCAGACACCCGCCGCAGCGCACGCCTCACTCGCCGTACTCGCACTCAAGGACCTCAGCCCCGGCGGAGACCAGGCGTATTTCTCCGACGGTATGGCTGAAGAATTGCAAAGTCGCCTTGCGCAGGTGCCGGGATTGCAAGTCGCCGGACGCAGTTCATCACAATCGTTCAAGGGCAAGGACGCCACCGTTGCGCAGATTGGCAAGGCGCTGGGCGTGGACAATGTGCTCGAGGGCAGCGTGCGCAAGGATGGCGACCGCTTGCGTGTGACCATGCAGTTGAGCAATGCGGCGACCGGCTTCCAGACCTGGACGCAAAGCTACGACCGCAAGCTGACCGATGTGTTCGCGGTGCAGGACGATATCGCCACCGCGGTGGTGGATTCGCTCAAGCTGACCCTGCTCAATCACGGCAGCACACTTGGTGCGCGCCGGCACACGCCACGCTTCGAGGTGTATGACGCTTACCTGCGTGGACGCCAGGCGCTGACCGAGTCTTCGCCCGGCTCGATCGAGAAGGCGTTGCTGTCGTATCGCTCCGCAGTGGAGCTCGACCCCGAGTACGCCGATGCCTGGTCGGGCCTGGCGATGGCCGAGAGTTTTGCCGCCGATAACGGGATTGGCAAGGATTCCGCCGAAGGCAGTGCGCGCGCCCATGCGGCGGCGCAGCGCGCGGTGCAACTCGACCCGACCCTGGGCGATGCCTATGCGACACGTGGCTATCTGCGTACCCGTGCCTGGGATTGGGACGGCGCCCTGGCCGACGTGCGCAAGTCGATCGAGCTGGATCCGCGCGACGGCCGCAACCAGTTGCGCTATGGCTACCTGCTGGCCACCTTGCATCGCCTGCCGGAAGCGAAGGCGGCGCTGCAGGAAGGCACTCGCGTGGATCCGCTGCTGACGCCAGTGTGGCAATGGCTCGGCCTGATCGAGGCAGCGCAGGGTGACTTCAGCGGCGCTGAACGCGATGTTCAACACGCGCTGTCGATTGACCCGACATTTGACCAATCGTTGGCACTCGAGCCGATGATCCAGTTGCTGCAGGGGCGTGCCGACAAAGCGCGTGCGCTGTTCCTCAAACGCGGCAATGCGTCGGGCGTGATGTTGGCGGACTACACCCTGGATCCGACGCTGGCAACGCGCGCGCGGATTGCCCGTGAACTGGCTGGCAAGCCGTGGCATGACAGCTTCCGTGGCGTCCGCGTGTCTGCCTGGATCGGGGATCTGGATACCGCCTTCGTGGCCATCGACAAGCTGATCGCGGCGAAGGACGGCGGCATGCTGTCGTTGAGCTATGAACCCGCCCTTGCAAACCTGCGCGGCGATCCGCGCTACGCCGCCGCGCGCAAGCGCATGGGGCTGCCCGCGCAGGACAACTGAGTGCGCTGCTTGCCTTGACCATGGAAAGCAAACGGGGCGGCCATTGCTGGTCGCCCCGTTTGATTGCATCCATCGTGGGTTGGCGGGCGTGAAGGAACCGGCCCCGTTCAGGGATGTGAGAGAACCGGCCCCGTTCAGGGTTTACCAGATGCGTACGCGGTCGGCGGGGGCGAGGTAAAGCTTGTCGCCGGGCTTGATGTCGAAAGCGGTGTACCAGGCATCCTGGTTGCGCACCACGCCGTTGATGCGGTACTGCGGCGGCGAGTGCGGGTTGGCCTTGATCTGGTTGACCAGGGCCTCTTCGCGCATTTTTTCCTTCCACACCTGGGCCCAGGCCAGGTAGAAGCGCTGGTCGCCGGTCAGTCCGTCGATCACTGGTGCCGGCTTGCCCTTCAGGCTCATGTGATACGCGGTGTAGGCCATCGACAGTCCACCGACATCGCCAATGTTCTCGCCCATCGTCAGCGAGCCATTGACGCAGGTCTTGGCGATCGGGCAATAGGTGTCGTACTGCGCGCCCAGTGCCTTGGTGCGCGTCTCGAACTTGGCGCGGTCTTCCGCGGTCCACCACTGGCGCTGGATGCCGGCGAAGTCGGACTTGCTGCCCTGGTCGTCGAAGCCGTGGCCCATCTCGTGGCCGATCACCGCGCCGATGCCGCCGTAGTTCACCGCGGCGTCAGCGTTCACGTCGAAGAACGGCGCCTGCAGGATCGCGGCCGGGAACACTACTTCGTTGAACTGCGAGTTGTAGTACGCGTTCACCGTCTGCGGCGTCATGAACCATTCGCCGCGATCAGGCACGGTGCCGAAGCGCGCGTTCTGGTCGTCGTTGTAGAACTTGCGCATGGCCATGGTGTTGGCGAACAAGTTGGTCGGCGAGATTGCCACCGCGCTGTAGTCACGCCACTTGCTGGTGTAACCGATCTTCGGGTTGAAGGTATCGAGCTTGTGATAGGCCTCGGCCTTGGTCGCTGCGCTCATCCAGTCCAGCTTGTCGATGTTCTGGCGCAGCGCGGCGCGCAGGTTGGCGACCAGCTCGTCCATTGCCGCCTTCGATCGCGGCGAAAAATGCTCGGCAACGTAGATCTTGCCGACTGCATCGCCCAGGCCATCGGTCTCGGCAACGGTGGCGACAGCGCGCTTCCACGGCTCCTTCTGCGCCTTGGCGCCGTACAAGACGGTGCCGCGGAAGGCGAAGTTGGCTTCGTCGATGTCCTTGCTCAACACGCCGGCGTTGCCGCCGACGGCGTTGAAGCGCAGGTAATCCTTCCAGGTTGCCAGCGGCGTGTTGTTGACCAGCGCGATGATCGGCGCGACCGAGCTGGGCGTGTTGACGTTGACGTCCTTCGGCGCCGGCGTGCCCTGCGCCTTGAGGTGGGCGTTCCAGTCGTAGCCCGGGTAGGCCTTCACGAACGCGTCCCAGGTCATCGGGTTATAGGTCTTGTCGCGGTCGCGGAGCTGCGGACGATCCCAGTGGTTCTTGGCCAGCTCGGTTTCCAGCGCCAGCACTTTCTCTGCGCGCGGCTTCGCTTCCGCGGCCGGTACGCCGGCAAAGCCGAGCATCTTGGCGATGTGCTCGACGTAGGCGGCGCGAATGCCGACGTAGCGGGCATCTGGATTGAGGTAGAAGTCCTTGTCCGGCAGGCCCAGGCCGCCGACGCCCATCGCCGGCATGTAGCGGTTCGGATTCTTGCGGTCGATGCTGATGCCCAGGCTGACCGGCGAGTTGCTGATGTCGAGGTTCTCGCGGCCGAACTGGTTGGTGAGATCGGCGACCGACTTGATGTCATCGATCTGGTGCAGGATCGGCGCGATCGGCTTGATGCCGGCGGCGTCGCGCGCGCTCTGGTCCATGTAGCTGGCGTAGTAGTCGCGCACTTTCTGCTCGTCGCTGCCTGGCTTGAGGTCGGTGCGCGCCTGCAGGCCCTGCACGATTGCCTTCACTTCCTCTTCGGACCGATCGCTGAGTGCATCGAAGCCGCCGTAGCTGACTTCGTAGTCCTTGAGCTGGTAGGTGTCGAGCCAATGGCCGCCGGTGTAGCGGGCGAAGTCATCGCCGGGCTTGACCGAATGATCGGCAGCGGTGAGATCGACGCCGAAGTCGCCCAGCTCGGGCTTGGCGGCAGCGGCGGTTGCGCTCGCGGTGCTCGCTTCGACAGACCTGCTGGCGGCGTGAGCCTCCACGGAAAGCAGCGCGGTGGGCGAAAGCAGGGCCAGGGTCAGGGCGAGCGTGAGCGGGGATTTGGACATCGGTTGCACTCCGGCAGACAAGAACCCTTGAGCGTAGTCCCTGCGGCGGGCGGAACCACTAGGCCAAAGGTCATGCGACGGTACGAATTGTCATTGCTGCTTCGGTCCAACCCCCTGAATGCGACTAGGATGGCCGGCATGACCACCCTGCCGACCTTGCTGCTGCTCGCGATCGCCGCTACTCCTGCGGCCACCGCCACCCCCGTCACCAGCCCGGCCCTGCTTGCCGAGTTCAAGCGCATCGACACCAACGAGGACGGCCGCGTCTCGTCGTCCGAGCACGAGGTCTACGCGCGCAAGCTGTTCGACGAAATGGATGCCAATGTCGACTACAAGCTGACCATTGCCGAGATCATGGCTTCCGGGCCAAAGTTCTTCCGGCATGTGTCGGCTGGTGTCGGCGGCATCCTCGGCGGCACAGAGTTGAGCAGCGCGGAGAAAATCCAGCGGCTCGACGCAAACCAGGACGGCAGCATTTCCCGCGACGAGCACGCCAATGGCGCGCGGGCGAAATACCAGGCGATGGACACCAATAACAACGGCGAGCTCAGCGCGGACGAGTTTGCCGCTGGGGGCTAGACCCTGGTCGGCGTGTCGGCCGCCCGGCGCCCGCCCTGGAAACGTCCGCTATCGCCCCGGCCCGGGGGGTTGCGCGGCGGCAAACAGGAACCCTTGCCCGAACTCGCAGCCGAGCTCCAGCAGGCACTCGCGCTGCGCCTCGGTCTCTACGCCTTCCGCCACCACCTCGAGGCCAAGCGTGCGCGCGAGCGCAAGCACGGCGCGCACGATCGCAGTGTTTGCCGCGGTGCCGCCCGGGCGCAGGCTGGCGATGAACGAGCGGTCGATCTTCAGCGCGTGCAGCGGGAAGCGGTGCAGGTAGCTCAATGACGAATAGCCGGTGCCGAAGTCGTCCAGCGCCACCAGGACGCCGCCCGCGCGCAGCTCGGCGATCATGGCGCAGACCTGGTCGGAGTTTTCGAGCAGCGTGCCCTCGGTCACCTCAACGCGAGCCGACGCGGGCGCGATACCGTGCCGCGCGAGCAAATCGAGGAAGCGGCGCGGCAGTTCGGTGGAGCGGAAGTGCCGCGGCGACAGGTTGAAGGTCACGTACTGGCTGCCAGTGACCAGCGCGCGCACGTGCTCGCAAGTCTTGTCGAACATCAGCCAGTCGATCTGCTCCACGCTGCCGCTTTCTTCGGCCAGCCCCAGGAAATCGAGCGGCAGCAGGAGGCCGCGTACGGGGTGGCGCCAACGGATCAAGGCCTCGTAGCCGACCGTGCTGGCGTCGGCCAGGCGCACGATCGGCTGGAAGTGCGGTTCGAACTCCGAGTGGATCAGCGCGCGGCGCAGGTCGCCCTCGGTATCCATGGCCAGCAACGACTCGCTGTACAGCCGCTCGTCGAACACCTCGAAGCGCTGCCGCCCCGCGGCCTTGGCCCGGTACATGGCGAAGTCCGCGTCGCGCAGCAGCTCGTCGGTGCTGTTGTAGCGGGGGTCGCTCATCACGATGCCCACGCTGGCCGAGGAGAACAGCTCCTTGCCGGCGATCGACATCGGTTCGCCGATCGCGTCGATGATCCGCTGCGCCACCCGGCAGGCGCTCTCGGTGTCGATGTCTCCCTCCAACAGGATGGCAAATTCGTCACCGCCCAGCCGCGCGACTACGCCCTGGCTCGGCACGCAGGCGGTCAGGCGCACGCCGGCCAGCTTGAGCAGCTCGTCGCCGACCAGGTGCCCGACGCTGTCGTTGATGATCTTGAAGCGGTCGAGATCCAGGAACAGCACCGCAAACGCCGCGTCGGGCTGCGCGCGCAGGCGCGACAGCGATCGCTCCAGCGCCTCGACGAGGTAGGTGCGGTTGGGCAGGCCGGTCAGCGCGTCGTGCAGCGCCTCGTAGGTCAGCTTTTCCTCGACGCGCTCGCGCTCGACGATCTCCAGCTCCAGGCGGCCGACGGCGTCGGCGAGCGCCTGGGTGCGATCGCGCACGCGCCGTTCGAGCTCGACCTGGGTCTGCTTGCGTGCCAGCGCAGTCAGGATGTGCTGCGCGACGTAGGCGAGCAGCGCGCTGTCTTCCTCGGTGTAGCGCGGCACGCCGGCGTCGTAGCTCTGCACGACAATCGCGCCGCACACCTGGCCATCCTCCGTCATCGGCACGCCCAGCCAGTCCACCGCCACCGTGCCAAGGCCACGGCCGCCGGGTACGCCAAGGCTGGCCGCCAGGTCGTGCACCGCGCCGCGGATCGGTCGGCCGTGGCGCATCATCGCCAGCGTCATGCTCGACTCCAGTGCCGCTTCCGGAATCTCGTTGGCCGAGTCGATCAGATGGGGATCGGCCACGTCGACGAAGTAGATGAAGCGCACAGTCCCGCGTTCCGGGTGGCGCAACACGATCAGGAAGTTCTCGGCATACATCAGCTGCCGGACTACCGCGTGGATGCGCCGCAGCGTGTCGCCCATGTCCTGCTCGCCGGCGGCCAGCTCGGCGATCGAATACAGCGCGGCCTGCAGCGCTTCGCCGCGCTCGCGCTCACGCACCTGCACGCGCAGCTCGGCAGTACGCTCCTCGATCCGCCGCTCGAGCTCCTCGTGCGCCTGCTTGCGCTGCAGCGCGGTCAGGATGTGCTGGGCCACGAAAGCCAGCAGTGCCTGGTCCTCGTTGTCGTAGCAGTCCGGCCGCACGTAGCTCTGCACCACCACCGCGCCACGCACGCCGTCCTCGCCGAGCATCGGCACGCCGAGCCAGTCGGCGCTGTCGGGGCCGTAGGCCGCCGCCGCGGGCAGGCCGAACCCCTCGCGCAATTGCGCCGATGGACCTTTGTAGGGCCGGCCCTGCCGCATCATCGCCAGGGTCAGGCTGTCGCTCATCGCGCTTGCCGGCGTGGCGATATGCGCCCCGGGCACCACGCGGTCGTGACTGTCCGCGAAGTAGATGAAGCGCACGGTGTCGCGGCCAGGATCGTACAGCGCGATCAGGAAGTTCTCCGCGTACATCAGCGTCCCGACCACGACATGGATCTTGCGCAGCATGTCTGGCATGTCCAGGCCGCCGCTGGCCAGGTCGGCGATCGCGTACAACGCAGCCTGCAGGCGGGCGGCGCGTTCCAGCGACTGCTCGGTGCGGCGCTGCTGCTCCAGCTCCAGCGCCTTGGCGACCCTGGCCTGCACGATGCTGCAGAAGTCCCCCCACAGGCGTTCGCCATCGGCGGTGACGCGCGGCCATTCGGCCACCAGCTGGAGGCCGAGCGCGTGGTCGGGGGGCAGCAGGCGGCGGGCGATGCGTTGCCCGGCGAGGGTGCCGGGCTCGAGGCTGGCTGGCGCAGGCGACGCGAGCAGGCGCAGGTCGTTGCTGTGCGGAGGGTGCGGCACGGCGTGCCAGATCCGTGCCGCGCCTGGTGCATGCGCTGGACTCCACGCGACCAGGCCGTTGCGGCAGCCGAACACGCGCGCCGCCTCGGCCAGCGCGATCGCCGTCATGTCGCGCCGGGTACCAGCTGCGAACAGCCTGAGCACAAACTCGCCCCAGCCGGTGCCGATGGGGCCGTGTGGAGAGTCGGGCTGGGCGTGGGAGATGTCGGGAATGGCCGGGGCTCCTGGCGAGCGGGTTCGGCGTGTCGCGGGTGGGCGACAGGCCAGTGACATAGTAGCCATGTCGGCCGCGGGGACGCCAAAGCGCCAAGTGTTTGCGCGTTGACGCCGCCTTCGCCGTCCCGGGCGCATCCTCGGGCTCCCTTCCGGAACCCCCGCCCATGCGCAAGACCCTCCTGCTCGCCGCCGCTGGCGTCGTCGCTGTCGCGACCTTGGCCGCCGCAACGACCGCGGCCCTGGCCAAGTCGCGGACGTCGCCATCACCCCTCGCGCCCACCATTCAGCTCGACCTGCCGAGCTACATGGGCCGCTGGTGGGTGATCGCGCACACGCCCTACTTCGCCGAGAAGGGCAAGGTTGCGACTGCCGATATCTATACGCTGCGTCCCGATGGCCGAATCGACAATGTGTATGCCTACCGCAAGCGTTTCGGTGGCGAGGAAAAGCAGATGCATGGCGTGGCGACCGTCGTGCCGGGCACTGGCAACGCCCAGTGGAAGATCGCTTTCTTCGGCGGCCTGCTGCATGCGGACTACCAGGTGCTGGAGCTCGCGCCGGACAAGTCGTGGGCGTTGATTGGCCAGCCGTCACGCAAGCTGGCCTGGGTGTTCGCGCGCGAGCCGCGCATGGACGATGCGGTGCTGATGCCGCTGCTCGAACGCTTTCGTACCTACGGTTACGACCCGGCGCGCCTCAAGCGCGTGCCGCAGTTCGCGGACCAGCAATAGCGCGGCGGACAGTCCCAGCTGGGGAGCAGCTACCGCGCTTTGGCCGGACGAACCGCTCTTGCGCCCGTGACCAACGGCCCTGTAAACCTCGGACCCGTCGCCGCATCCTGTCGGCTCCCGTTTTCCGCACCTGATGGTTCATGACGCCAGTCCGTTTGCTGCGATCCTGTTTTCCACGCCTGCGCCCGCTGACCTTGCGCCTGGGGTCTCTGTTCTTGCTGGCGGGGCTCGCGATGCCGGCGCTGGCTGAGGTCAAGGTCAAGGTCGACGGCCGCATCGATCCGGCTGAATGGGCAGGCGCCGAGCACGTGACCGACTTCAAGCTGGTCGAACCGCTCACTGGTGCGCCCTCGCCGTATCCGACCGAGGCCTGGATCCTGTCCACGCCCGAAGGCCTGGCGGTTGCGTTCCGCAATACCCAGCCGGCCGGCGTGCCGCGCACGCACGAGCGCACCCGGCGCGACCAGGAAGCACCGGTGGATCGGGTCAACCTGATGGTGGATTTCGACGGCGACGGGCACAGCGGCTACAACTTCATGGTCACGCTCACCGACGGCATCGGTGACGCCACCATCACCAACCAGCGCAGCTTCAGCACCGACTGGGACGCAAACTGGAAGCACGCGGCCAGCGAGGACGGCGACACCTGGTCCGTGGAGATGCTCATTCCCTGGTCGGTGGCACCGATGCGCAAGGCGCGCGATGGCAAGCGCACGATCGGCATCTACCTGGACCGGGTGATCGGTTCGACCGGCGAGCGGGTGGCCTGGCCGTATGCCACTACCAGCCGGCCGCATTTCCTGTCCGATTTCAACAAGCTCACGCTGGACAGCTACAGCCAATCGCTGCTTGCGGTCACGCCGTATGCAACGGTCGCCTACGACAACATCACCGGCCAATCGACTACCGATGCCGGCGCCGACATCTTCTGGAAGCCCAACGGCCAGGTGCAGCTCAGCGCCACCATCAATCCCGACTTCGGGCAGGTGGAGAGCGACGACCTGGTGGTGAACTTCAGCGCCAACGAAACTTTCTTCAGCGACAAGCGCCCTTTCTTCACCGAGAACCAGAGCCTGTTCGAATTCGGAACCCCCTCTGACAGCAGCCAATTGCTCTACACGCGGCGCGTTGGTGGCCCGGCCGACGATGGCAACGGCGCGGGCGACATCACCGCCGCAGTCAAACTCAACGGCAATCTGGGCGCCTACAAATACGGGGTGTTCCTTGCCGACGAAGCCGACGCAGCTGGCCGCAGCTTCGGCGCGCTGCGCCTGGTGCGCGATTTCGACCACCAGAACATTGGCCTGATGCTGACCCAAGTGGACCGGCCCTGGCTCGATCGCAAGGCGACGGTGCTGGGCGTGGACCACGACTGGCGGCCGGGCAGCAAATGGAATATCTCCAGCCGATTCATCGCCAGCGACATCGACCAGGCTGGCAATACGCGCACCGGCACCGGCTTCACGACGCTGGTGGACTACGAGATGGCGCGTGGCTGGCGCCAGCAATGGCTGGCGATGCACTTTGGCCGGGGCCTGCAGATCAATGATTTCGGCTACCTGTCGCGCGCCAATCTCAACTATGGTTACTGGCAGGTGTCGCATCGGATCACCGATTTGCCCGCGCAGTCAGCGTATTCCTCGCGCGACTGGCGTTGGCGCGTCAGCGCCCAGGACAATGATGGCGGCCTGGCGCTGCAACGCCAGTTCCGCATGAGCCTGCAGAGCCAGCGCCGCGACGGCGGAAACGAGTTCGCACAGATGAGCGTCAGCGCCGCTGGCTACGACGACCGCACGCTGCGCGGCAACGGCATTCTGCGCCTGCCGCCGGGGGCGAACATCTTTTACGATCGCTTCCGCCCGCGCAAGGGACATTGGCAGATGGAGGGCAATGTCGGCATTGACAGAATCGGTATCGGTGACCACCGCGGGTTTGGTTGGAACGCCAGCTTCCAGCCGACCTACTTCTTCAGCGATGCCTTGAGCGCATTCGTGAGCCTGTCGCTGGACGCGACGCCGCAGAGGCTCATCTGGCAGCGCGACAACCTGGCGGGCACCTTCAATTCGCGCAGCGCCGAGTTCGATGCCGGCCTGAACTGGACGATCAGCGACAAGCAGGAATTCCGCGTCAAGCTGCAGGCGCTTGGCCTGAATGCGCCGCTGCGCCAGGCCTGGCGCGCGGCGGCGGACGGCACGCCGATCCCGAGCAATGATCCGATCCCCGATTTCAGCGTGAGCACGCTGGGCTTCCAGGTGCGCTACCGGCGCGAGTTGGCGCCGCTGTCG
>JBBRZU010000088.1:0-10771 GCA_038236425.1 Lysobacterales bacterium | reverse complement strand
TGTGACGATTTAGCGGTGCTGGCGTGCGGGAACGCCATCGCCTTGGCCGAAGCGCTCGCCCGCCTGGAGCGCGACCGGCAAATCTTCCCGCGCCTGGTACTCGCAGCCCATGGAGGCTCACTCATGAAACGTATCACTCGATTACTGGCCGGATCATCCGGCGCGGTCCGCTGGCGATTGCCTGCGGCGATGGCCCTGGTCCTGGGCACGAGCATCGTGTTGGCATCGCAATCGCATTTCTTGCCGCAGGTACAGATCGCCTCGTCCACCAGCCAGCTTGCGCTGCGCCCTGGCGACACGCGTGTGATCACCAGCACTGGCATGGATGGCAAGCGCGAGTACAAGGTGTCAGTCGCCGCCGACGGCAAGATTACCGAGACCTATTTGGTCGACGGCAAGATTGCCAGCATCGACGAACACGGCCGTGACTGGATTGACGATGTCTCGCACATCAGCGTCCCGCCACCTCCGCCGCCACCGCCACCGCCCGCACCACCGCCGCCGCCGGGAGCACCCGCGCCGTCCGGGCTCGTGACTTTTGCGCCGCCCCCGCCCCCGCCGCCGCCGCCTGCACCACCGCCGCCGCCGAAGCTGTCGGAAAACCGCGACTTCCAGCAGATCCTGCGCCTGGTCAGCGCCGACGCCGCAGTGACGCAGCACGTGGGCAACCCGGTCACCGTGGATGTCGAATCCATCGACGGCAGCATCCGCCTGGACGATGGCCAGCGCGACCACGGCCTGGCGCAGCTGCGCCTGCATCTGGGTGGCCCCAAGGGCCGCGCGATCTTCGACGTCGTCGCCGAGCACAAGCACGGCGAATGGCAACTGGCCACGATCCTCATGCGCGGCGAGTAGCCCTGAGCTTTTTTTTGCACTCATGTACTAACTTCTTAGTAGTTAAAACCCCAGACTAAAACCCGGGTCAGAGTCGACTTTTTAAAAGTCGACTCTGACCCGGGTTTTAGAAGCAGTTGCAAGACAACTATGTGTTTCCTGAGGTCGCGGCCAACCTGGCGCGCGTCCTGCATGAGAACGATGCCCGCGGTGCCTATGCAGGCGCGAAGGACACACAGTCTTTCGCGCTCGCCCTCGTGCACGACCTGCGAAGCATCGGCAAGGATGCGCACTTCCAGGTCGGCTACGTCCCCGAGTTCCATCCCGATCCCGGCGCAGTCGGACCACCTTCGCAAGAGCAGGTCAACAAGGACAAGGCGGAAATGGCCGGGCTCGGCTACGGCGTGACCCACCTCGAGCGGCTGGACGGCAACGTCGGTTACATCGAGTTGCGTGGCTTTGGCCCCACCGAAGCGGTCGGCAAGGCCTATGACAGTGCGATGGAGCTGCTGTCAGGCAGCGCGGCGGTGATCATCGACCTGCGTCGCAACGGCGGCGGCGAACCGAACAGCGTGGCGTATTTCATGAGCCACTTTTTCGCCGAGGGCGACCAGCGCCACATCAACGACATCTACACGCGCAACGGCAACAGAACGCGGCAGTACTGGACCAGCGCCACCGCCGGCGCGCGCTTCACCGGGCCGGTATACGTACTCACCTCCGCGCAGACCTTTTCCGGTGGCGAGGAATGCGCCTATGACTTCCAGGCGCAGAAACGCGCCACGCTGGTCGGCGAAGTCACCGGTGGCGGCGCCAATCCGGGCGAAGGCATGGCACTGGCGGAGGGATTCGTGGCCTTCATTCCCACCGGCCGTTCGATCAATCCGGTGACCGGGACCAACTGGGAGCATGTCGGCGTGACGCCCGATGTCACAGTGCCCGCGGCACAGGCGCAGCGCACGGCGTACACGGCGATCCTGCGCGGCCTGCTGGCCAAGGCGACTCCGGCCGAGGAGCGTAAAGCCCTGCAGGAAACGCTCGACCAGATTGCCAAGAAGGGGTCAGAGTCGACTTTCGGAACCGAAAGTCGACTCTGACCCGGGTTTCGACCTGGGTTTCTTGCGACTAGAATCTGGCGACTGTCTGTTGCCGGAGCTGCCGTTGTCGATCTTGCGTGTGTTGGCCGCCATCGTGCTGTGCCTGGGCTGGGCAACGGGCGTGGTCGCCTCGCCTGCGTCGCCCGGCGTCGCACAGACATCTGCGCCGCTGACGGTCTTTGCTGCTGCCAGCCTCAAGGAAAGCCTCGATGCAGCCGCGGCCGACTGGAGCGCGCGCAGCGGCCAGCGGGTGGTGGTGTCGTATGCCGCGAGCTCAGCCTTGGCCCGGCAGATCGAACGTGGTGCACCTGCCGACATTTTCATTTCCGCCGATGCCGACTGGATGGACTACCTAGCACAACGCAATGCGGTGGACGCGGCGTCGCGCTTCGACCTGGCCGGCAACACGCTGGTACTGGTGGCGCCGACTGCAGGTGGTGCCACACAGGTGGCGCTCGATGCTGCGTCGCTCACGCGAGCTCTCGATGCAGGCGGCAAGGGCGCGCGCATGGCGGTGGCGGAGATGAGCGGCGTTCCCGCGGGCCGCTACGCAAAGCAGTCGCTGCAGGCGCTCGGCCTGTGGACCACGGTGTCGGACCACTTGGCGCCAGCGGACAATGTCCGCGCGGTGCTTGCGTTCGTGGCGCGCGGTGAAGCGCCGCTGGGCATCGTCTATGTCACTGACGCGCGCGCCGAGCCTCGAGTGCAAGTGGTGGCGCACTTTCCCGACAACAGCCACGCACGCATCGTCTATCCGGCGGCGCGCGTGGCTGCCGCACCTGCCGAACGCAGTGCCGGGTTCCTGGCCTACCTGCGCAGCCAACGCGCCCGCGCCATTTTCCTGCGCTTCGGCTTCAGCGCACCATGAGCTCCCGCACACCGATGCGCCCCGCGCCCTGACATGTTCACGCCCGCCGAACTCGACGCGATTGCCCTGAGCCTGCGTGTCTCGGTGCTCGCCGTGCTCTGCGCCCTGCCCTTCGCCATCGCCACCGCTTACGTGCTGGCGCGCAAACAATTCCCGGGCAAAACCTTCTTCGACGCGCTGGTGCACCTGCCACTGCTGATGCCGCCAGTGCTCACCGGCTACGCATTGCTGGTGCTGCTCGGCCGCCAGGGCCCGATCGGCGCCGCACTTGATGCCTGGTTCGGCGTCACCCTCGCCTTCCGCTGGACCGGCGCGGTGGTGGCCGCGGCGATCATGGCGTTCCCCTTGTTCGTGCGCTCGGTGCGGCTGTCGATGGAGGCGATCCCGCGCGAGGTTGACGAGATGGCCGCCTCACTCGGCGCCCGGCCATGGGCCACGTTCTGGCAAGTGCTGTTGCCGCTGAGCCTGCCCGGCATCGGCGCCGGCGCGGTGCTCGCCTTCGCGAAGGCGCTGGGCGAATTCGGCGCGACGATTACCTTTGTGTCGAACATCCCCGGCGAAACGCAGACCATCGCCCTGGCCATGCAGACGCTCACGCAGTCGCCCGATGGCGGCCCGGGCATCTGGCGGCTGGCGCTGGTGTCGCTGGCGCTGTCGGTTGGCGCGCTGCTGGCATCGGAGTGGATGGTGCGCCGCGCGCGCTACCGGATGCCGAGCGAATAGGCGCTCGCTGGCCGCGTGGGGCAGGAAACAATCGCCGGCATTTCCCAACAAACGGCCCGGATTGCGCTATAACGAAAAAAAACATCACTGGCCATTCCATGAGCTCGACACCTACCCGTCACGCCAAGTCCACCTTCGTCTCGGTCACGCCGCTGCTACCTGCAGGTCCCAAGCTGGATGAGGCCTTGCGCTACTACGTCGGCCACCTGGGCTTCCGCGTGCGCTGGCAGGGGCCGGGCATCGCCGGCATCGAGCGCGACGGCGTCAGCTTCAACCTGCTCCAGAGCGATGACCGGCACTGGGCGGAGAACTCCAGCCACAACATCGGCGTGCACGACCTCGGCGCCCTGTATGAGGAACTGCGCAATGTCCCCGGCCGCGTCGGCAAGATCGAGGAAAAACCCTGGGGGCGCGTCGAGTTCCACCTGGTGGAACCGAACGGTGTCTGCTTCCAGTTCTACGAACTCGAAGAACCGCTGGCCTCGGCGCAGCGCGCGCACTCCACCGAGTAGCCGTTCAGTGCGGGACCCATCTCCCCACGCGGGAGAAATCGCTCGGCGCGGGAAGATTTTTCGGCGTGGCAGTCCGTCGACGCGCCGGGCCGCTAGCGCGTCAGCACGATCAGCACGATCAGCAGCAACACGATCGCCACCAGCAACACCAGCCAGAACAGCCAGCGCCAGGGAAGTCCGTCGCTGCCACCGCCGCCCGCACCATTACCGGCCGCAGGCGACAGCACCACCGCTCCGCGCCCCGGCTGGCCGATCACGATGCCCGGTGCCGATGTCTTGTCGGCATCCCAGGACACCGCCACCGTGTAGGACCCATCGCCGTTGTCGCGAATCGGCCCGATGAGCGTGGTGCCAATCGCTGGCGAAACGCTGATGCGATCGCCGGCGCCGGGGCCGAGGTCGTTGCCATAGCGGTCGCGCGGCACAAAACGCAGCGCGGGCCGATTGCCAAGCTCCACGCGGCTGACCTCGCTGTGGCCCGGATCGATGCCCGGGCTGACGTGCACGGTGAACAGCAACTCGCGCGTCGTCGTGCAACCGTCGCCGTAGCTGGCGCGCACATGGAAGCTGTACTGCCCCTCCACAGTCAACAAGCCGTCGAGCTTGTTGCCGAACACGCCCGCCGGCTCGGGCGAGCCGGTCGTGACGATGTCATCGAACATCGGGAATTGGTGCGCGGTGTAGCCAACCGCGGGCTTGCCGGTCTTCGCCTCGATCGCCTGCAGCGTGGCCTGGCGCGGCGGGATGGTGTCGGCGGCGATGACGCGCGCGGGGCCGAGCCGCTCCCGCGACAGCAGGCTGCCGACGCTGGCGTCGGGACGCAACACACTCAGGGTCAGCTTGGCACCCGGCGGCATGCCGCCCTTGAGGTATTGCAGGCCGACCAGCGGATTGATTACGTCGCCGGTGTAATAGATGCGAGTGTCGGGCATGCGCCTCAACACTGCGCCGCCGGTGGCGATGACGTTGACGAAGTAGTGCGCGTCACGCTCGCGGCCCGCACCGACGGCGATCGAATCAGCGACGCGCGGAGCGCCGCTGGCGTCGGGACGGAACACGCGCACATTCCAGGTGCCGTCGCGTTCGCCGCCCTGCGGCAGCGCAATGCGCAGGAAAGTCCAGGTCGGCGCGGCTGCAGATTCCACGCCCGGCGAGCCCGCGCCGATGGTTGCGTCTGCGGGTGTGTCGACTTCGATCCGCAGCGGCGTGTCGCGATGGTCCCAGCCGACCACCACGGTCAGCGCTTCTTCCTCGCAGACGGAGAACGGCAAAGGCGCGGCCGCCTGTTGGCCCGCTGGAAGCATGAACTCCGGATCCATCAGCAAGCCGGCTTCGAAGATATTGCCGAAGGCCAGGGCGAAGAACTTCTGCAGCTTGAGGTTGGTGTCCGCCAGCACGTAGTGCCCATGCTCGCCGCTCGCCGCCCGATGCGTATTGGCGATGGCAGTGAGCAGGTCGCCGTCCAGGCTTGCCGGCGTGCCGTAACCGATCGCGCTGATGGCGATGCCGGCCGGCGATGCATCCAGCGGATTGACCATCGGTGGCACGTTCTGCAGACCATCGGTAAGCAGCAGGATGTTGCGTGGATTGCTGCCACTGCTTAACTGGGCGTAGGCAGCGTTCAGGCCCTGGCCCATCGCTGTCGCGCCGCTGGCCACCAGGGTGCCGATGATGCCGCTTGTATACGGCGATGGGCCGACCAGCACCGCCTTGTGCGCCGCCGTGACATCGGCCAGGGCGTTGTCCACGGGCGAACTTGCGGCCGTGCTGAAGGACACCAGGCCAATGCGGTTGCCGGTGTTGGCGCGCACCAGTTGCACGAACAGCGACGCCGCGGCGGCCGCTTCGTGGATCTTCGGCTGGCCGCTGGTGCCGGGCAGCGACATGCTGCCCGAGCGATCGAACACCAGCATCACATCGCGGGTGACCGGCGGCGGCGCCGCCATGTCCTGCTGGATGCTTGCGGTCGGGAAGTAACTCAGGGAGCAGGCGCCGCCTGCACTCAACACACCGACGATCCGGCCGCTGCTGTCGAACAAGCCGGAGCCCGAGCTGCCGCCCGACACATCCAGGCTCACGCCGATGCCGCTGGCGAAGGAGCCGTTCACCGCCGCGAAGGCCGGATGAATTGGCGAAATCTTCTTCACCGCGCCATTGGGATGGTGGATGCCGAAGACCTGTTCGCCGACGGAGGGCAGGTCATTGCGCATGGCCACCGGCGTGATGCCCACCACCGGCGTCGCCAGGCGAAGCAGGCAGTAATCGTTCGAAGTGCCATCGGCGAAGCGCTGCGCGATGACTTCCTTGACCTTGTGCACCTTCGGGCTATAACCGCCCGGCGTGCTGCCGTTGCAGTTGACCTGGTAGCCGAAGATGATCGAGCCGCTATTGGCATCCTCGATCGGGTCCTGCAGACAGTGGCCCGCAGTGATCACAATGTCCGGTGCAATCAGGGTGACGCTGCAGGTGGACAGCACGAAGCCGAGGACGTCGTTGAAGTCGGCGTGCACGATCATGCCCACGGCCGGCGCGACCTGGTTGCGGATGTTGCCTGGCGGCTTCACGCAGTCGACGTTTTCCCAGTTGGGCGGAGTGTTGCAGAACCAAAGCTTGGCGTAGTCCGGCTCGACCCATCCGGCCGGGTCGAGGAAGGGATCGCAGTTGGAATAGCTGTCCAGCAAGGGAGTGGGATTGTCCGGGTCCTTGGTGTGGCGCTCGCCGCGGCCGTATCGGTCGATCTGCACGCCGCCCGTCGCGGCGCCATTGCTGATGTATCGAACCTTGACCGTGCCGCCGACCAGCGCGTACGGGTTGATCGGCCGGGTCCAGAACTCGGTGCCGTCGGCGCTGGTGAACACGTCCTTCTCGCCGCCGTAGCCCAGGTCAACCTCGATGCGGTTGTTGCCAGACAGGCTGGCGCCGACGAAATGCAGCATCAGCAGCTTGGTGCCACCACTGGGCGCGGGCGTGTACGGAAATGCGACAGCCCAGGTATTGGGCGGGCCGCTGGCCGGCCCGAAATCCGGGCCAAACTTCACCGGCGACGCGAGGATCTGCACAGTTCCGGTGATGTGCGACATGGTGGTCCCCTGGTCGACGCGCTTTGGCACGCTTGCGCGCGTCGTCGCCGGGCGCGGCGCCGGGCGATTGCACCCTTGATCAACGCGCGCGCGCCCAGCCAGCGGCCATGCGACCGGGACGTCCCGAGTCAGCGGCGCCGGGCACCCGCGGCGGGCGGCACTGGCGTCAGTAGTGGTAGCGCAACTGCGCAATCAGCAAGGCGCCATCGTGGACTCGATAGACGATGCGGTGTTCGGCACTGATCCTGCGCGACCAGTAGCCTGCCAGCGCGTGTCGCAGCGGTTCCGGCTTGCCGATGCCGTCGTGTGGCGCACGCGCAATGTCCCGGATCAGCGCATTGATCCGTTCGAGCAGCTTCCGGTCGGTCCTCTGCCAATGCAGATAGTCTTCCCAGGCGCGCTCGGAGAAGACCAGTTTCACCCGGCCAGTTTCCGCACCCTGCCCTTGCCAGACTCAAGTTGCGCCACGGACTCCAGCAGGCGACGCGCGTTGGCCGGGCTGCGCAGCAGGTAGGTGGTTTCCTCGAGCGCCTTGTAGTCCTCCAGGGACATCATCACCACGGCCTGGTCGCCGCCGTTACGGGTGATGATGACCGGCTCGTGGTCGTCGCAGACCTTGTTCATCGTGTCTGCGAGCTTGGCGCGGGCGGCTGTGTAGGTTATGGCGTCCATGGTGATACTCCTGTACAGGATACTGTACATAGCAGCAACCAGGAGTTCAAGTCGAATCTAACCGGGACGTGGGTCAGGGAACGCGGGCCTGGATGGTCAGGGAAGCCTGGCGCCCACTTGCACGCGGTCAATCCCGTCGACGACAGACAGGGCCAAAATCGCGACTCAAAATCGCGACTCCGGCCCCGCTTTCCGGCCACCCGCTTTTCGCGGCGGCCGCAATCAGTCAGACCCCGCCTTTCGTGCTGCACGAATCTGCGCCTCGACCGCAGCGATGGCGGTCATGTTGACCACGCGCCGCACAGTCGCCGAAGGCGTCAGCACATGCGCCGGTTTGGCCATGCCCATCAGCACCGGACCAATGCCGATGCCGTCGGTCATGGCGCGGGTGAGGTTGTAGGCGATGTTGGCGGCATCCAGGTTGGGCATCACCAGCAGGTTGGCGCTGCCACTGATGCGCGAGTCCGGGAACAGGCGATCGCGGATTTCCGGATCGAGCGCGGCGTCGGCGTGCATCTCGCCATCGGCTTCAATGCGCGGGCTGTGCTCCAGGATCAGTTCGAGCGCCTTGGCCATCTTGCGCGACGACGACGAATCAGTGCTTCCGAAATTGCTGTGGCACACCAGCGCCACCTTTGGCGTGATGCCAAACAGGCGCAGGCGGTACGCAGCCTGCAATGCCGACTCGGCAATCTGCTCGGCGGTCGGGTCGTACTGCACATGGGTGTCGGTGAAGAAGAACGGGCCCTTGGGCGTGATCACCGCCGACAGCGCCGACAGGCTCTTCACGCCCGGGTCCAGGCCGATCACGTCGAGCACGTGCTTGAGCTTGCCGTTGTACTTGCCGACGATGCCGCAAAGCAGCGCATCAGCTTCACCACGCTTGACCATCAGCGAGGCGATCACCGTGCTGCGCGAGCGCACGATCGCCTTGGCCGCCGGCGGCGACACGCCGCGGCGCTTCATGATCTCGTGGTACTGCTGCCAATACTCGTTGAAGCGCGGGTCATCGTCGGGATTGGTCAGCTCGTAGTCGATTCCCTCGCGCAGGCGCAGGCCCAGGCGCTTGACCCGGCTCTCGATCACGCTCGGGCGGCCGATGAGGATGGGTCGCGCAAGCCCTTCGTCCACCACTGTCTGCACGGCGTGCAGCACGGTTTCTTCCTCGCCCTCGGCGAACACCACGCGCTTGAGGTCGCTGCGCGCGCGATCGAACATCGGCTTCATCAACAGGCCGGTGCGGAACACGAACTGCGACAACTGCTCGCGATACGCCGGCACGTCGGTGAGCGGACGCGTGGCGACGCCGCTGCGCATCGCGGCCTCGGCCACGGCCGGCGCCAGCGAAATCAGCAGGCGCGGGTCGAACGGGCGCGGGATCAGGTATTCGGGACCAAAGCGCGGGGTTTCGCCGCTGTAGGCACTGCCGAGGTCGGACGCCTCGCGGCGCGCGAGCTCGGCGATCGCCTTGACGCAGGCACGCTTCATGTCTTCATTGATCGTGGTCGCGCCAACATCCAGCGCGCCGCGGAAAATATACGGGAAGCACAGCGCGTTGTTGACCTGGTTGGGGAAATCGCTGCGACCGGTGGCGATGATCGCGTCCGGGCGCACTGACTTCACCAGCTCCGGCTCGATCTCGGGATATGGATTGGCCAGCGCAAACACGACCGGGCGAGCGACCATGCTCTCGACCATCTCCGCCTTCAGCACACCGCCGGCGGACAGGCCAAGGAACACATCGGCGCCGCGCACGATGTCGGCCAGGGTGCGCGCGGGCGTGTCGCGCGCGTAGCGGGCGATCGCCGGGTCGAGGTTCGGGCGGCCGATGTAGAGCACGCCGTCCTTGTCGGCGACGCTGATGTTTTCCGCCTTCATGCCCAGCGACACCAGCATGTCCAGGCAGGCGATGCCCGCTGCGCCGGCGCCGCTGGTTGCGAGCTTGACCTCACCGATGTCCTTGCCCAGTACGTGCAGTGCGTTGAGCATTGCCGCGCCGACGATGATCGCGGTGCCGTGCTGGTCGTCGTGGAAGACCGGGATCTTCATCCGCTCGCGCAACTTGCGCTCGACCTCGAAACACTCTGGCGCCTTGATGTCTTCCAGGTTGATGCCGCCGAAGGTCGGCTCCAGCGAGGCGATGATCTCGACCAGCTTGTCCGGATCGTTCTCGTTGATCTCGAGGTCGAACACGTCAATGCCGGCGAACTTCTGGAACAACACGCCCTTGCCTTCCATCACTGGCTTGCCGGCCAGCGGGCCGATATTGCCCAGGCCGAGCACGGCGGTGCCGTTGGTGATCACCGCGACCAGGTTGCCGCGGGCGGTGAGCGAGGAGACTTGCTGCGGGTCGGCGACGATCGCCTCGCAGGCGTAGGCGACGCCGGGCGAATAGGCCAGGGCCAGGTCGCGCTGGGTCAGCATCGGCTTGGTCGCGCTGACCCGGATCTTGCCGGGCGGCGACAGCCGGTGGTATTCGAGGGCAGCGCGCTTGAAGTCTTCGTGTTCGCTCATATCACCATTCTACTGTGGCAGCAGCTTGCTTTTGTGGCAGCAGCTTGCTTTTGTGGGAGCGGCTTCAGCCGCGATTTGCAGGGAATTTTCAATCGCGGCTGAAGCCGCTCCCACAGATCAGCGGCGGCCGAACTTGTCCTTCACGCGCGGATGCGCCGCCTTCTGCAGGCTGCGCTCCTCGGCGCGGCGCTGGGCCAGGCTGACCGCCGCGGCGTCGCGTTCGTCGCGCAACTTGCAATAGTGCGCGTAGCGGGTTTCGTCCAGGGCGCCAGATTCAATCGCCGCGTTCACCGCACAGCCGGGCTCATTGCTGTGCCCGCAATCGCTGAAGCGGCAGGTGCCTGCCAGTGCCTCGATGTCCTCGAAACCACCATCGGCCAGGTCTTCTTCGCCGCTGAGCTTGAGCTCGCGCATGCCGGGTGTATCAATCAGGCAGCCACCCTGCGGCAACGGCGTCAGCACCCGATGGGT
>JBBRZU010000087.1:0-10816 GCA_038236425.1 Lysobacterales bacterium | reverse complement strand
TCAAGCGCAAGCGCGACCATGGCTTTCGTTCCCGCATGAAGACGGCCGATGGCCGCAAGATCCTGGCCCGTCGCCGCGCCAAGGGCCGCGCCCGCCTCTGCGTCTGAATCCGGTGTTTGGCGGCGGCGCATGTGCTGCTGCGCTGGCTCACGCCAGTAGCCTCCCGCCGCGCTGACGTGCGCACGAGTGACGTCAGCACCATTGCGGCCGCATCGTGAGTCAAACCTCGCTGCAGACCCATCCGCGCCGCGTTGTCCTGCGCGCGGCTGCGCAATTTCAAGCCGTGTTCCGCGATGGTCGCCGCATCAGCGGCACCTGCTTTCGCCTGCATGCAAGCCTTCGACCCGATTCCGAGCCAGCCGAGGATTCCCGCGTGGCAGCGCCTGCGCGCCTGGGCGTCACGGTGTCCAAGCGCGTGGACAAGCGCGCGGTCGGGCGCAATCGCATCCGTCGCCAGGTCCGTGAGTGCTTTCGACAACTGCGTGCCGACCTGCCGCCGGGTGATTACGTGGTGCTGGCGCTCGATACCGCCGCCAAAAGCGACAATGCCGCATTGCGCAGCGAGCTCTTGTCCTTGTTCGAACGCGCCCGCACGTTGAAGCCACGGGTCCCAGCGGTCACACTAACGCCCGCCGTCGCGCCTGACCGGCTTCCCCCGACCACTCCTTGAGTTGGCGCATCGCGCCCGGTACGCACGTCAAATGAACCAGACCCGCTCCTTCCTGATGATCGCCTGGCTGGCCGTGGCCGCCTTGCTGTGGATCGAGTGGAACAAACCCGCTCCCGTCGCCGCGACCACGCCCACGCCTGTTGCTGCCGCGCCGGCAACCGGCGCATCGGTACCGCCACCGGGCGCCCTGGCGCCGGCGCCCGCACCCGGCGCAGTGCCCGCCGCCGCGGCCAGTGGCAATCCGCTCGCCGCTGCGCCATCGGCAGTGGGCACATCGGCAGCCTCCACGTCAGCGCCGCGCTTGATCACGCTGGAAAGCGACACTCTTCTGTTGCGGGTCGACCTGTCCGGCGGCCGCGTCGTGGATTCGCAGTTGCTCCAGTACCAGGTCGAGAAGAAAGCGGGCAGCCCGCACGTGCACCTGCTGTCGAACGCGGAGAACAATTATTTCGCGGCCGATGCGGGGCTGATCAGCGTTGATGCAAAAGCGGCGCAGCGCGACCTGCTACCGCAATTCCAGACCATGGATGGCGCGAACCTGTTCAAGATTGCACCGGGCGCCAGCGAACTCGCCGTACCACTGACCTGGACCGATCCGCAGTCCGGCATCACCGTCTCGCGCACCTTGCGCCTGGTCCGCGGCAGCTACATCCTCGACGTGGATGACATGGTGGCGAACCGCGGCAGCCAAGCGCAGCGCCTGTATCCGGTGGTGGGCTTGTCGCGTGTCGCGCCGCCCGCGCCGCCGCGGCACAGCTTCCTGACCAATCCGGATGCGCTGAGCTTTGTTGGCGGCGTGTGGTACAGCCCCGACGCCAAGTACAAGAAAGTCGCGTTCACCGATTTCAGCAGCAAGCCGCCGGGCAATGCGGCGGTGGACGATGGCTGGATCGGCATGCTGCAGCACCATTTCGCCAGCGCCTGGGTGCCTTTCCACGGCGACGTGCAGACCCGCTTCGAAACCGCCATCGGCAGCCACGATGGCGCGCCGCTGTACACCATCCGCAGCATCGGCGCCCCGCTGGACGTGGCGCCGGGCAAGCAGGTGTTGCATCGCAACCGCTTGTGGGTCGGCCCGAAATTGCAGGGGCCGATGGCCGAGGTGTCGCCAACCCTGCGCCTGACCGTGGACTACGGAAAATTGACCGTGCTCGCGCAGCCCCTGTTCTGGCTGCTGTCGATGCTGCATCGCCTGCTCGGCAACTGGGGCTGGGCGATCGTCGCGATCGTGGTGCTGCTCAAGGCAGCGCTGTACCCGTTGTCGCGCAAGCAGTACCAGAGCATGGCCAAGATGCGCTCGGTGCAGCCGCGCATCGAAGCCTTGCGCGAGCGTTATGGCGAGGACAAGCAGGCGCTGAACCTGGCGATGATGGAGTTGTACAAGAAGGAAAAAATCAATCCGATCGGCGGCTGCCTGCCGATCCTGGTGCAGATGCCGGTGTTCTTTGCGCTGTATTGGGTGCTGCTGGAAACCGTCGAGCTGCGCCATGCGCCGTGGATGGGCTGGATCCAGAACCTGACCGCGCCCGACCCGTACTTCGTGCTGCCGTTCCTGAACCTGCTGGTGATGTTCCTGACCCAGCGGATGACGCCGACCCCGGGCATGGACCCGATGCAGAAGAAGATGATGCAGGTCATGCCGCTGGTGTTCGGCGTGATGATGGCCTTCTTCCCCGCCGGCCTGGTGCTGTACTGGGTCACCAACGGAGGCCTCGGCCTGCTGCAGCAGTGGTGGATGACCCGCGTGCACGGCCCGAAGTCGGGCACCGGTGGCACGCCGCCGGCGAGCAAGACCGTGTCGACGGTGTCGCGCTAGGCAGGCGATGCCGGCGCGCGCCGACCGCGACACGATCGCCGCGATCGCCACCGCAACGGGTGCGGCCGGACTTGGCATCGTGCGTCTGTCCGGACCCGATTCCGTGACGATTGCGCAGGCGCTGACCGGCGTTGCGCTGCGGCCGCGGCACGCGCACTACGTGCTGTTCCACGAGGATGACGGCAGTACGCTGGACGATGGCATCGCGCTGTACTTCGCCGCGCCGAAGTCCTACACCGGCGAGGACGTGGTCGAACTGCAGGCGCACGGCAGCCCGGTGTTGCTGTCGCGCTTGCTGCAGCGTTGCCTGGCGCTCGGCGCCCGGGCGGCGCGCCCGGGCGAGTTCACCGAACGCGCATTCCTCGATGGTCGGCTCGACCTGGCGCAGGCCGAGGCGGTCGCCGACCTGATCCACGCCGGTAGCCTGGCTGCGGCACGCGCGGCACGGCGCTCGCTCGATGGTGACTTCTCGCGCGCGGTGCTCACCGTTGCCGAGCAGCTCGCGCAGTTGCGCATGCATGTCGAAGCCGCGTTCGACTTTCCCGACGAAGACATCGACGTGCTTGGCACGCCGGCGTTGGCCGCACGCCTTGCCGATGTACGCAGCGCGCTCGCCGGCTTGCGCGCCGCGGCTGGTCGCGGGCGTCGGCTGGTGGATGGCTTGCACGTGGTCATCGCCGGCGCGCCCAACGTCGGCAAGAGTTCGCTGCTCAATGCGCTGATGGCCGAGGACCGTGCAATCGTCAGCGCAACTGCAGGCACCACGCGCGACCTGCTGCGTGAAGCGTTGCTGCTCGACGGTATCGCAATGACACTGGTCGACACCGCCGGCTTGCACGCCTCGCACGATCCGCTCGAAGTCGAAGGCATCCGCCGCGCGCGAGCCGAACTCGAGCGCGCCGACCTCGTGCTTGCGGTGCTCGACGGCAGCACTGGCGCCGCTGCGCTGTCCGACGATCGCAGCACGCTGGCGGCGGACTTGCCGCCCGGCACCGCGGTCTTGTGGTTGCTGAACAAGTCCGACCTCGGCGATCCCGGGTCCGCGCTGGTCGAAGCCGACGCCGTAGCAGACGCCGAATCCGACGCCGAAGCCGACGCCCTGGCGATCTCGGCGCGCACCGGTGCGGGCCTGGAGGCATTGCGCGAGCGCCTGCGCCGCGCCGGCGGGGCCGATCCCGAGGGCGCCGGCAGCTTCAGCGCCCGGACCCGGCACCTCGAGGCGCTTGACCGGACCGCCGCCCTGCTGTCTGACGCCGCCCAGCGGCTTGCTGCCGGGCAGGGTGAGTTGGCCGCCGAGGAGCTGCGCCTGGCACAGGCCGCGCTCGGCGGGGTGACCGGTGCCGAGGATGCCGACGCCCTGCTCGGCCGGATCTTCGCGGGATTCTGCATCGGCAAGTGAGCGGCGTTCAGCGGCGCGTGATGCAAGCGTCGCGCAGGGCGTAGTAGATAACTACTGGACGCACCCTGCGAGCGTCGATTGGGTCACGGCGCCGGTGAAAGCGCCTTGACAACGCGCCCAGCGTTTTGTTTGCTGGAAGCCACGCGCCTTTCAAATCCGCTGCTTGCGAGTCCCGCCCATGCCTTCCGTCCGCCCGACCACCACGACCCTTCATTGGGCCCTAGCGACTGCGCTCGGCCTGGGCCTTGCCGCCTGCTCCAAACCGCCGGCCACCACCGCCGCGCCAGCCGCTGCCCAGGTCGCTGCTGCCGCCGATGCGGCCGCCGCTGCCAAAGCCGCCGCAGAGCAACAGGCCGCCGCGCTTGCCGCCTTGTCGTCAGATGAACTGAAGGCACGCGGCCGCCAGGCCCTGCGCGAGCAGCGCATCTACAGCCCGGCCGGCAACAATGCGATGGAGTACTACATCGCCCTGCGCAAGAAGAGCGAGAAGCCGGACGCGTCGGCCGAAAGCGCGCTGATGGACCTGCAGCCGTACGCGGTGATCGCCGCCGAACAGGCGCTGGCGAAGGAAGATTTCGACGAAGCAGAACGGCTGCGCGCGCTGATAGCCTCTGCCGATCCGCAGGCGCCCTCGCTCGGCCGCATCGGCGACGCGATTGCCAAGGGCCGCGCCGGTCTGCTCGCGCGTGCCAGTGATGCGGCCTCCAAGACCGCCGCCCAGACGCTCGCTGAAGAAGCAGCCAAAGCCAAAGCCGCCGACAAGGCTCGCACCGATGCAGAAGCCGCCGCCACGGCGCGCGCGTCGGTCACGCCGTCCGCGGTTCCGATCGCCCCGCCGCCGCAGGCCGCGCCGCCGCAGAACAACCCGGAGCCGGTCGCCGCCGCGCCGGCCCCCGCACCACAGCAGCAGGCCCCGCGGCCGCAGCCTGCCGCGCCCAGTCGCCCGGCTCCGCCCACCGGCGAGCTGGTCGGCGTCAGCACGCCGCAGCCGGTCTATCCGCCCGAAGCGCGCCGTTCGCGGACCTCTGGCCAGGTCGTGGTCAGCTTCACGGTCAACGCCGATGGCAGCGTCGGCGATTTGAACGTGGTCAGCGCCCGTCCGCGCGGCGTGTTCGAACGCAACGTGCAGAACGCGGTGCGCAAGTGGCGCTTCCAGCCGATGCCGGGCTCACAGAACGTGACCCGCACCTTCGACTTTGCGCCCTGAACGAGTGCCGCAGCAGCCTCGTCCGCGACAACCTCCACTTCGCAGCAGCACCTCGTTAACCGCTTCTGAAAAGTTAAAAAAACGCGCCAAAAAAAAGCCCCGCACCAGCGGGGCTTTTTCATTCCATCAAGCGCAACAAACTACGCCGAAATCGCCAACCTCTCATCGTGATACCGCCGCGCCGCCAACCACCACAGCACCAAGCCAGCGCCCAGCCCCGCAGCCAGGTAGGCGGCCCACTCGGTCATCGTGATCGGCTCGCTGCGCACCAGCTTGAGGATCATCTGGTTCTGCGCCAGGAACGGCACGGTCAGCATCCACAACTGGTTCTTCACCGGGTTCACCAGCAGGATGATGGTCGGGATCATCGGCAACAGCATCAGCACGCTCATGTAGCTCTGCGCCTCTTTCACTGATTTCGCGCCGGCGGCGATCAGTGTGAGCAGGCAGGTGCCGATCAGCACGATCGGCAACAGCACCAGCAGGATCCGCGCGATCGCCCAGAAGCTGACGTCGAGCTTGATACCCAGGCTGGGCGCGAACTGGAAGCTGAGCTTGAACGCCGCCAGGGTCAGCACCAGGCTGAGGATGCCGAAGCTGCAGGCGGCCAGGATCTTGCCGCTCATGATGGTGCCGCGCGCGGCCGGCGTGGCCAGCAAGGGTTCCAGTGAATGTCGCTCGCGTTCGCCGGCGGTGGCATCGATCACCAGGTAGGCGCCGCCCAGGAACGAGGTGAGGATCAACAGGTAGGGCAGGAAGGCCAGCGCCTGTCCGCGTCGCGCCTCGGGCGTAGCCAGGTCGCGATCGCTCACCCGCAGCGGCTGCACCGTGGTCGGGCTGATGCCACGCGCCACCAGACGCAGGCTGCCAACGCCGGAGGCGTAGTTGTCGAGCAAGGTTTGCAGGCGCTGCACCGGGATCTGCGCGTCCTCGCGCGAGCTGTCGTGCAGGATCTCCACCAGCGCCGGCATGCTGCCGCGCCATTGCGCGTCGAACTCGCCGCCGATGCGCAGGATGACGTCATTTTTCTGGTTGCGGATGGCTGCATCCGGATCCGCCGGCGCGGCGATGACGACGATGTTCTGGCCCTCCAGCCAGGCCACCAGGTTGGGCGCGTTCTTGCGACCGATGACCGGAACCTCGAGCGGCTTTTCCAACTGGGTACTGATGCGATCGGTGGCCAACTTGCCGACGCCCAGGATGAGCGCAGGCAGGAGCAATGGCCCCATCAGCAGCGAGATGGCAAGCGTGCGGCGGTCGCGGAACAGGTCGAGCAGTTCCTTGCGCCAGACAGTGATCAGGGCGTTCATGCGTGCAGTCCTTCTTCGGAGCCGATCGCCTTGACGAAGGCGTCTTCCAGGTTGTCTTCGCCGGTCTGGGCGCGCAGCTCATCGGGCGTGCCCGATGCCATCACCTTGCCTTGCGCGATCACCACGATGCGGTCACACAGCGCGGCGACCTCCTGCATGATGTGGCTGGAGAAAATCACGCAGCGTCCCTCGGCGCGCAGCTGGCGCAGGAAGTCGCGCAGGCCGCGGGTGGTCATCACGTCCAGGCCATTGGTGGGCTCGTCGAGGATGACGTTCTTCGGGTCGTGCACCAGTGCGCGCGCGATCGCGGTCTTGGTGCGCTGGCCCTGCGAGAAACCCTCTGCCTGGCGGTCGAGCACGTCTTCCATGCCCAGTGCCGCCGACAGCGCGATGGTGCGTTCGGCAATCGCCGCGGGCGACATGCCGTGCAACGCGCCGAAGTAGGCAATGTTCTCGCGAGCAGTCAGGCGCTTGTACACGCCACGCGCATCCGGCAGCACGCCCAGCCGGCGGCGCACCGCCTCGGCATCGCGCACGCTGTCGAAGCCATCCACGGTAACCGTGCCCGACTCAGGTGACATCAGCGTGTAGAGCATGCGCAGCGTGGTGGTCTTGCCGGCGCCATTGGGGCCGAGCAGTCCGGTGATCTCGCCGTCGCGGGCGGTGAAACCAACGCCCTGCACCGCGCGAACGATGCCGGTCTTGGTCTTGAAGCTCTTGTGCAAATCATGGACTTCGATCATGTCAGGGCTCCCAGCCATAAAAGCCCGTGAACGGCGCCGCGTACGGCACCTTGTCCAGGCAGTGGACGTCGAGGGACTTGGCGTCCGCGGTTTCGACGAAGCGGGTGAACAACTTGGGCACGCAGCCCACGGGCAGCACGTTGTGGCCCTGGCCGCGCACCACCAGGTGGCGTGCGTTGCCGAGCGACTTGAGTACTTCGTCGCCGAATGCAGGCGGCGTGACCGGGTCGAACTCACCCGACAGGATCAACACCGGCACATTGCCGGTCAGCGGCGCGCGGAAACCGGCCGGCCGCTCGCCGTGCGGCCAGACCGCGCAGGCTGTCTGCATCGCTGTCACCAGGTCGGTACCGAGCAGGCTATTGGCATCGGCGGGATCGGCTTTCAGTTCGCCAGCATCTTCGGTGCAGATCACCGAGTACTGCATGCCGTCGGTGATCTGGTCGCCGACCGTGGTGCGCAGCAGGTTGGCCAGCGCCATCAGCGGCTCGTAGCGTCCATGCACGGCTTCGTTGAGTTCCAGCGGCAACAGGCCGGCGATCTGCGGGATGTAGGCGAACATGCGCGCGACGCCGGCGATATGACCGGTGGTCAGCGTTTCGGTGCGCGACTCGCCGGTGATCGCATCGCGGAAGGTGACTTTCGGCGGCGCCGTGCGCAGGGTTTGCATCAGTGTGTTGAGATTGCTGCGCGGGTCACCCAGCTCGGCTGCGCACTTGGGGTCCTTGGCGCAGCGCGCGAATTGGCGATCCAGTGAGCTTTCGAGCGTGCGCGCCATGGTGTTGCCCAACACCAGCGAGTTGGGCGCGATGCCGTCGATGGTGATGGTGCGCACGTGCGCCGGGTAGCGCTTGGCATATTGCTGCGCGACCCGGGTGCCGTAGGACACGCCCATCAGGTTGAGTTTGTCGGCGCCGATTGCGGCGCGGACATCGTCCAGGTCCTGGATCGCGTCAGTGGTGGAATAAAAACGCAGGTCGGCGATCTTGGACAACTCCACCACGCAGCGCTGCGCAGCGGCGCGAGCCTGTGCGAGGTCGGCTTCGAAGCTGGTGTCGGACGGTGTTGCAGAATCACCGTTGGGCTTGCTGTTGCCGTCCTTGCCGTCCTTGCCGTCCTTGCCGTTCTTGGCGCTCCCGGCCTCGTCCGCGTCCTTGCAGCTGAGCTTGTTCGACCCGCCGGTGCCGCGTTGGTCCACCAGCAACACGTTACGGTGCTTGCGCAGGTCGGCAAAGGCGTTGGCGATGGTCGGAAACGTCTCCAGCGTCGACTGGCCCGGGCCGCCGGCGATCATCACCATCGGGTCGGGCTCGGCCTCGCCCTTGGCGGGCAGCCAGGCGATCGCCAGGTGGATCTTTCGGCCACCCGGTGCGGCGCGGTTTTCCAGCACATCGAATCCGCCGCAAAGCGCCTCGACAGACTGCGTGCCGAAAGCCGGCGCCAGCGTGCAGGGCGTGAAGCCGATCTTGCCGACCCGGCGGGTGATTGCATCGGGCGCCGCAGTGGTCGGATCGGCGTCAGCAGATTGTGCGGACGGTGCCGTGGTCGCGGTTGGCTTGGCGTCAGCACCGGGCCGGTGTGGCGCCAGCTTGAACCAGGCCAGGGCCGCCAGGGCCAGGGCCGCCACGATCAGGCGGCGTTGTGTGTTTGACATCAGGACATCCTCGTTCAGCGTGGTGCGTCGGAAAAAATCTGTTCAATGGTTTCGCCGAAGGTGCGGGCGATACGGAAGGCAAGCGGCAGGCTGGGGTCGTACTTGCCGGTTTCCAGCGCGTTGACTGTCTGCCGGGACACGTCGAGTTGTTCGGCCAGTGCCCCCTGCGACCAGCCGCGCATCTCGCGCAATTCGCGCAGGCGGTTGTTCACAGGTAACGCCTGGCCACCACCACCTTGGTGATGGCGTAGGAAAAGCAGATGGCGGGGAACACGCACAGCATCGCCAGGCTTGACGGTACGTCGATCAGCTTGGCGCTCTGCAGGAAGCCCATCGCCATGTAGCCACCGCTGACCAGCAACGCGGCGATCGAGCCGGACTCCAGCTCGATGCGGCGGTGCAGTTCGTCGGAGTCGCGCACGAAGTGCACAAAGGCGCGCAGCAGCCACATGATCAGCAAGGCCGGCAGCAGCGCGATCGCCACGCGCAGCCAGTGCACGTCCACCGCATTGAGCAGCCGCTTCCAGACCAGCATGACTGCGACATAGCCACCCATGGCCAGCGCAAAGTCGCGCCGGTAGCGGCGCATCACTGGCTTGGGCACCGCATCGGTCATGTCCGGACTCCACCACAGCACGGCGGCGGCAAGCAGCCCGCCCGCGCCCATGCCGGCGAACAGGCCGGCCACGTGGTCGCTGAGAAATGCCTGTGAATAGCCCGCCCATGCCAGGCCAAGGCTGGCCAGGCTGGCGGCCACGGCGCGCAGGGCCTTGCGGCGGCAGTTCGGAATCGGTTCGGAAGGGCTCATGCCGGCATGTCAAGGTAACTTGACAGCAAGATACGACCAGGCGCGAAGCCTGTCAAGGGTGCTTTACACCGGGGCTACTTGCTGCTGACGTACTTTTCGCGGCGGATCGCCGGGATCGCCAGCCCAGCGGCCTTGAGGGCTTCGAAGCTGGCGTCGACCATGTTCGGGTTGCCGCACAGGTAGGCGATGTCGGTTGCCGGGTCGGGGGCGAACTCGGCCAGCGCATCCTGCACATAGCCGCGCCGGACATCCGGATGCGCCGCGTCAGGCAGCTCGCGGCTGAAGCAGGGCACGAAACGGAAGCGCGGATGTGCGGCGGCGAACGCGGCGAAGTCATCGCCGTAGATCAACTCTTCCGGCGTGCGTGCGCCGAACAGCAACACGACCTCAAGGTCGCGGGCCGCCATCAACTGCGCCAACTGCGGCAACATCGCTCGATATGGCGTCACGCCGGTGCCGGTGCCGATCAGCAGGTAGCGCCGGTTCTGGTCCGCGGCGCCCAGGCAAAAGCGCCCGTACGGGCCGCTGGCCTGGATCTGCTGGCCCTCGTCGAGCGCCGCGAACAAGGCCGTGGCCGCACCACCCGGCACGTAGCTGACCGCGATCTGCACCGACTCGCCCGGGCCCAACGCATGGTCGTGCATCGTCGCCAGCGAGTAGCTGCGCTTGGTCGGGGTGCCGTCGGCGTAATTGAAGTGCACCTGGATGACTTGCCCCGGGATGAAGTCCAGAGGCAGCCCGTCATCACGCGCAAAGTCCAGGTGCCGGACGCTGGGCGCCAGCATGCGGCTGCCGATCAGGCGCAGCGGAAAGGGATTGGCCACTCGGGATTCCGTCGAACGCGCAACTGCGCGACGCCTATAATACCGTTCTGGCGCGCCCGCCATCGTGCGCGCCCCGTGAAATGCCCCGCGCGCGCCGCGCGCCGCCCAACGAGCCCGAACGCATGCCCACCCCCGCCCTGCACGTCCGCGACCTGCGCAAGACCTATGACACCGGCGTGGAAGCGCTCAAGGGCATCTCGCTCGATGTCGCGCCCGGTGACTTCTTCGCCCTGCTAGGCCCCAACGGCGCCGGCAAGTCCACCCTGATCGGCGTGATCAGTTCGCTGGTGAATGCAACGTCGGGCGATGTGCAGGTGTTCGGCATCGACGTGGCGACGCAGCGCTCGGCCGCAATGCGGCAGATTGGCCTGGTTCCGCAGGAGAT